>JBPCNZ010000099.1:0-51584 GCA_051000755.1 Acidimicrobiales bacterium
CCATAGCGCCACCGCCACCCGGACCCCCCGCCCCGATAGCACCCTCATCACGGCCTCAAACGGTCCCAGACCGCAAAAGGCCTGGCCACACCCCCCATGCCGCTCACTCCTGGAGCGCCGCACCCAACTCAAAAAGCCCCTCAATGACGTGGCGGGGTTCCTGAAGGACGCCGAATCCCTGGCCGCCGGTGTCACCCCCGACAGCGCCACCGTCCAACGGCTCACCGCCGAGGGCCAGCGGATCCAGCCCGAATCGCAGGACCTCGGCAACTATGTCAACAAGAACTGTAAGAGCGCCGGAAGCACGCCGCCGACATCCTGAGCCAGACGGTCGCTAGGGGGACGCCTCCTGGTTCGGGTGGCCGGCGGCACGGCAGTCCCGGCAGGTGCCTTGGAGGGCGAAGTGCCGGGGGTCGATGGCGAAGCCGTAGCCGTCGTCGATCTGTGCCGCCACGCCGTCGAAGACGGCATCGGGCACATCGGTGATGGAGCCGCACACCTGGCAGACCAGGTGCTGGTGGGCGTTGTCGGCCTGGTGGTAGGTGGAGGGCCCGTGGCCCAGGTGCAGGTGAGTGATCACCCCGAGATCCTCGAGGGAGGCGAGGGTCCGATACACCGTCGACTCGGCCACGTCGGGCATCTGACGGCGGACCCGGTGCAGGATCTCCTCGGCGTTGAGGTGTTCGACGCCGGCGGCCAGGATGATGTCGATGGTCACCCTGCGGGTGGCCGTGGCCCGCCCACCACCGGCCCGGAGCATCTTGAGGATGGCGTCGGTGTCCAGCGTCCCACCGCTCAAGGCCATGGGAACAGCTTACGGCTCGTTGTCAGCCAGGGAGCGCTCCAGCAACTGGGCCACATCGAGGACCCGGACCGATTCGTCGGCGGTCCCTTCCGACTGGCGGGTCTTGGTGGCGTCGTCGAGCATGATCATGCAGTACGGGCAGGCCGTGGCGATGACGTCCGCCCCGGTTCCGAGCGCCTCGTCGGTGCGGTTGAGGTTGACCCGGGTGCCGATGTTCTCCTCCAGCCACATGCGGGCTCCGCCGGCACCGCAGCAGAATCCGGTGCGCTTGTGGCGATGCATCTCGACGGTCTCCACACCCGGCAGGGTGGCGAGGACGCCTCGGGGCTCGTCGTAGACCTCGTTGTGGCGGCCGAGGTAGCACGGGTCGTGGTAGGTGACCTTGGACTCCACCCTCTGCGCCGGCGAGAGCTGGTGCTTGGCCAGGAGGGCCTCGAGGAGTTGGGTGTGGTGAAGTACCTCGAAGTTGCCGCCCAGGGCCGGATACTCCCGGGAGATCGAATTGAAGCAGTGAGGGCAGGAGGCGATGATCTTGCGGGCACCGACGGACGTCAGGGTCTCGATGTTCTCCTGGGCCTGGGTCTGGAAGAGGTACTCGTTGCCCAGGCGGCGGGCCGGGTCCCCGGTGCAGGACTCGTTGGGCCCGAGCACGGCGAAGGACAACCCGGCGGTGTGCAGGAGCCGGGCGATGCTCTGGGTCACCTTCGCCGCTCGCTCGTCGAGGGCGCCGGCGCATCCGACCCAGAACAGGTACTCGACGTCGTCGGGGATCGTGTCGGCGACGACGGGGATGTCGAAACCGAGGCCCTTCGTCCAGTCCAGACGCTTGGCCTTGCCCAGACCCCACGGATCCCCCTGGTTCTCGATGTTGCGGAGCATGCTGCCGGCCTCGGTGGGGAAGCGCGCCTCCATGAGCACCTGGTAACGGCGCATGTCGAGGATGGTGTCGACGTGCTCGATGTCGACCGGGCACTGCTCCACGCAGGCTCCGCAGGTCGTGCATGACCACAGCTCGTCGGGGGTGATGACATCACCGACGATCGGCGTCTGAGCGTGCCCGGTGGCCTCGCCACTGCCCTCGACCGCGGTGGCGACCTCGGGCCCGGTGCCGAGCAGCTCCGGGGCGCTGGCGAACAGCTGGTCGCGCAGGTCCATGATGATCTTCTTCGGTGACAGCGGCTTGCCGGTGTTCCACGCCGGGCATTGATCCTGGCAGCGTCCGCACTCGGTGCAGCTGACCATGTCCAGGCGTTGCTTCCAGGTGGTGTGCTCGATCAGACCCACGCCGAACACCGAGTCCTCGGTGAGGTTCTCCGGGTCCATGTCCGGGGTGGTGTCGAGCGCGCCCAGGGCCTTGGGCCGGCGGGAGAACAGGACGTTGGGCTCGGACACGAAGATGTGCAGATGCTTGGAATTGACGACGAAGACGAAGAAGCCCCAGACCACGCCGATCTGGGCCAGGATGAAGATCGTCTCCAGATGGCCGTTGACGGACTCACTCAGGGGGGACAGGGCGTCGGACACCAGATGGGACGCAAAGGGCCACCACGAGTTGCCGTAGGGGAAGTAGCCGGTGCGGACCTGGGCCCCCCGATACCCGAACAGGGTGACGATGACGCCGAAGATGAGCAGCAGCACCAGCCACGCGGCCAAGGTGTGCGAGCCGTAGAACCGGCTCTTGCGCTCCTCGCGACGCGGGTTGTGCTTGATCCGGATGAGGGTGAAGACGACCAGGGCGGCGAGCACGGCGGTGCCGAAGAAGTCCTCGAGGAAAGCCAGGGCCGCGCTGTGACCGATGAGAGGAATGGAGAAGTCGCGTTTGAACAGAGCGCCGTAGGCCTCGATGATGGTGAACAGCAGGATGATGAATCCCCAGAACGTGAAGAAGTGAGCCACGCCCGAGAGGCGCCAGCGCAACAGCTTGCGCTGGGCGAAGACGTCCATGATCTCCGCCCTGATCTGGGCGGGGACGTGGCCCATGCGCCCCGGCGCCGGTCGGCCCGTGGTGACCAGTCGGAACAGGAACCAGCTCCGGCGGATGACGAACGCCAACCCGACGAAGGTCGCGGCGAGTCCGATGGCGATTCTCAGGGGCACGGCGGCGGACGTTATCGAACGGTCAGGGGGCGGGCAAAAGAGGCGGGCGCCGCTGAGTGGGCGCCGTTCACAGTCCCGAAACATCGGCGACCCGGCACCGAAACAACGCCCTCGTAACGTCCCGACGTCGTCGATCCCGACTCGAAGGAGGGGCTTCCTTGTTCCAGGTCCTCGCGGCCAACCTGCCGGTAGCTGCATTTGCACCCGACAAGGGCAACATCAGCAACGGCGACAACGCCTGGATCCTGGCCAGCGCCGCGTTGGTGCTGCTCATGACGCCGGGCCTGGCCTTCTTCTACGCCGGCATGGTCCGGCGAAAGAACGCCCTGGGCATGCTCATGCAGAACTGGGTGGTGCTCGGCATCGTCGGGGTCCTGTGGGTGTGGTTGACCTACAGCCTGGCCTTCGGCAACGACCTCAACGGCATCGTGGGAGGGGTCCATTTCGCCGGCCTGGCCAACATCGACAAGGAGATCGTCCCCGGCTACGTGGGCGCAGGCGCCCAGACCATCGATCCGATCGTGTTCGTGGTCTTCCAGATGATGTTCGCCGTCATCACGCCGGCCCTGATCACAGGGATGACCGCCGACCGGCTCAAGTTCGGTGCCTACTGCGTGTTCATCACCCTGTGGTCCATCTTCGTCTACGCCGTGGTCGCCCACTGGGTCTTCTCCCCCAACGGCTGGCTCTACAAGCTCGGCGCCCTCGACTTCGCCGGGGGGACGGTCGTCCACATCAACGCCGCCATGGGCGGCCTGGGCATCCTCCTGGCCCTTAGGAAAACGAAGCGCAACCGCGCCGGCTGGCCCAAGACCCCGATGAAGCCCCACAACCTGCCGTTCACCGTGCTGGGCGCCGGGCTGCTGTGGTTCGGCTGGTTCGGCTTCAACGCCGGCTCCGCCCTCGGGGCCAACAACCTGTCGGCCCACGCCTTCGTCAACACCAACACGGCGACGGCCGCGGCCATCCTGGCCTGGATCGCGGTGGAGAAGCTGAGGAACGGCAAGTCGACCACCCTGGGTGGTGCGTCGGGCGCCATCGCCGGGCTGGTCGCCATCACTCCGTCCTGCGGGTTCGTCAACCTCCTCGGGGCGACCATCATCGGGATCCTGGCCGGAGCCATCTGTGCCCTGGCGTGCTCCGTGAAGTTTCGCCTCGGCCTCGACGATGCCCTCGATGTCCTGGCCGTCCACTTCGTCGGCGGCGTCATCGGCGCCCTGGCCATCGGGTTCCTCGGGACCACCGCCTTCAACACCCTCGGGGCCAACGGCCTGCTCTACGGCGGTGGCGGCAAGTTGCTCTACCACCAGGCGATAGCTGTCGTCTGCGTCGCCCTCTACTCACTGGTGGTCTCCTACATCCTGGCCAAGATCGTCGACAAGGTCATGGGACTGAGGTTGAGCGACGAGGACGAGCAGCTCGGGTTGGACCTCAGCCAGCACGAGGAGAGCGCCTACGACTTCGACTCCCTGCTCGGAAGCGTCCGCCAGACGCTGACGGGCAAGGCCACAGAGCCTGCTACAACCGAGGAGGTCAAGTCGTGAAGCTCATCACCGCAGTGATCAAGCCCTTCAGGGTCGACGAGGTCAAGACCGCCCTTCAGGAGCACGGGATCAACGGCCTGACCGTCAGTGAGGTCCAGGGTTTCGGCCGCCAGCGGGGTCACACCGAGGTGTACCGGGGGGCCGAGTACACGGTGGACTTCGTGCCCAAGATCCGCCTGGAGCTGGTCGTGGACGATCGCGACGCCTCCATGGTCATCGACGCCATCGCCAAGGCGGCCTGCACCGAGATAATCGGTGACGGCAAGATCTGGAGCGTGCCGGTGGAGGAGATGATTCGCATCCGAACCGGTGAGCGCGGGAGCGAAGCGCTGTAGGACCCGCTTTCTCCGCGTCCCGGCCCCTCCCCCGGGCTTCCCGGCCAGCGGAGACATCCAGAGACGACCGGGTGTCGGCCCCAACGACGTGGCCGGCGCTCGTTCGCGTCAGGCCCGGCTGGGCGTCAGGGAGGGGAGAGGGCGCCGGCCACCGCCGCCTCGATGGTGGTCTGCATCTCGGCGCTCATCGCCAGCTTGTCGCCTGACGAGCCGGTGAGATAGAAGACGTCGACCACCTCCGCCCCGAGGGTGTTGACCAGGGCGGCGTCGATCGTCGCCCCCGTACCGGTCAACGCCTTGGCCACCCGGTAGAGCACGGGGCCCCGGTCGGGGGCCCGCACCTCGACGAGGGTGCGGTCGGAGGCGGCGTCATTGTCCACCGTTATCCGGACCCGGACCGGCTCGGCCCGCAGGACCCGTCGCCTCCCGGCGTAGGCCCGCTCCCGCTCGGCCAGGCGCTCGTCGAGAGCCAGGCGCCCGGCCAGCGCTGCGGTCAGCTCCGATCGCACCCGGTCCCAGTCCGGCATCACGTCGAGGGCCGGAGTCACGACCAGGTGGAGCACGGCCATGGCCATTCCCGCGTCGGACACACAGTCGCCGGCCTCGGGCCCGCCGCCAGCGTCGCCGGACCGGGTGACCGCCGAGCGGACGGCCACCGCCCGCAGGGCCAGCACCCCGGCGACGGTGGCCAGGAGCCCGGTGCGGTCAGGGGCCACGATCAGCACCTCGTTGCCGGCGGCGACCAGGTCGAGGACCCCGGCGGCCACCCGTCGCTGCTCGTCGTCGCTCAAGGTGACCGGCTCGGGGGTGTGGGGCGTGCCGGCCAGGGCTAACCCGACCCGCTCGACCAGGCGCCCGACCAGACCGGCCTTCCACGGCCCCCAGGCGCTGGGCCCGGTGGCCAGGCTGTCGGCCTCCGTGAGGGCGGCGAGCAACTCCAGGGTCCGGGCGTCGCCGACCGCCTCGGCCACCGAGGAGACGGTGACCGGGTCGTCGATGTCGCGACGGGTGGCCACCTCCGAGAGGACAAGATGAAGGCGGACCATCGCCTCCAGGGTGGCGGTGTCGCCGGGCCCGAACCCCATCCGGGGGGCCATGTCGCCCACCACCTTGATGCCGATCTCGGTGTGGTCGCCGCCCCGGCCCTTGCCGATGTCGTGGAGCAGGGCACCGACGAGGAGCAGGTCGGGCCGGGCCACCGTGCGGACCAGGGTGGAGGCGTTGGCCACGGTCTCGAGCAGGTGCCGGTCGACGGTGAAGCGGTGGTAGGCGTTGCGCTGGGGCCGGTTTCTCACCGGATCCCATTCGGGGAGGAGGCGACCCCAGACCCCCAGCTGATCGAGCGCCTCGATGGCGCCGATGGTGGGCCGGCCGGCGCCCAACAGCCGGATGAAGGCCCGGAGCAGGTCGGGCGGCCAGGGCCCGAGCGCTTCGGGGGTCGAGGCGGCCAACCGGTCGAGGCTGGTGCGGGCCACGGGCAGGTCGAGCTCGGCCGATGCGGCCGCCACCCGCAGGGCCAGGGACGGATCGGCGGCCGGGTCGGCGTCGGTCGTCAAGGCGACCTCGTCGTCGCGCCGGACCAATCCCGGCTCGAGGGGCTTGTCCCCCGAGCCCCCCCGGCCCCGGGGGCCACGCAACCACGACCCGACCCGACGCCAGCCGTCGTCGCTGGCCCACGCCAGGCTGCGGGCTGCATCGGCCACGTCCGCCATGAGGGCGTCGGCGTCGATCTTGCCGAGGGCGGCGGCGACGACGTCCTGATCCTGGAGCAGCAGGATGTTGCCGGCCCGGCCGCTGGCCCGCTGCAGCTCCACCCGTGCGGCGGCGAGGACGCCGGCGGCGTCGCGCAGCGACGGGTCAAGGGCCACGCCCGTCAACACCGGGCTGACCACAGCGGCGGCGTCGAGCAGGCGCAGGTCCCGGATCCCGCCCCGGCCCTCCTTGAGGTCCGGCTCCAGGGTGAAGGCCACGTCACCGTGGGTGTGGTGGCGTTGCCGGGCCAGGTCGGCCACCTGGGGGAGCCAGGATCCGACCCGGCGGCGCCACTGATCCAGGGCCGAGGCGATGACCTTGGCGGCCAGATCCCGGTCCCCCGCCACGGGCCGGGCGGTCAGCAGGCCGAGGGCGACCTTGAGGTCACTGTCGACGGCAGCGCGGACCTCCTTGCGGTTTCGCACGCTGTGGTCGAGAGGTACGCCCTCGTCCCAGATCGGGTACCACAGGCCGTCGGCGACCTGGGCCACGTTGGTGCTGCGGCCCTTCCGGTCATGGACCAGCAGTAGGTCGAGGTCGCTTCCCGGCGCCAGCTCACCGACGCCGTAACCACCGACCGCGAGGAGGGCCAGGTCCTCGCCGTCGCCGGCGGTGACCTCGTTGAAGAGCTGGCCCAGCCAGTCGTCGCAGGCCTCGGCGAAGCGAACGCACCAGGCCGTGCCGGTCAGGGACCGGTCGGCCACAAGGTCGTCGTGGCGCGAGCGCAGCGTAGGCACCGGGGGCACCCCGAGAAGCGTAGGGCGTCGGTCGGCAACACTTGGGCGGTGGCCCAGATGTCCGGCCTGCCAGCCCGCTCGCCGCCATCCTCAGCAGTCGGCTTTGCACCACAAGGCCCCAGGTCAGGACACTTGTGGTGCAGACGGTGGACTTCTGGTGCAGCCACAGACAGTCCACAGACCCCTCTGGACAACCTGTGGATTCACGCAGTATGTTGTCTCTGCCGTGAGGGGTGGCGGGGACGGCACTTATTCAGCGCGGCTTCGAAGGGACACGGCACATGAACACGATTGACACTGGCGTGCTGTACTGCAACGACAACCTAGAGCGTCTCGTCTCCATCCCGGACGATTCGGTAGATCTGATTTACCTCGATCCGCCATTCTTCTCCAACCGCTCCTACGAAGTTATCTGGGGTGACGAGGCAGAGGTTCGGTCCTTCGAGGACCGGTGGGAGGGCGGTATCCAGCACTACATCGGATGGATGAAACCGCGAGTTGTCGAAATGCGCCGGGTGTTGGCTCCTCACGGAACTCTGTATCTCCATTGTGATTCTCATGCAAGCCACCATCTAAGGATCATGCTTGACGACATCTTTGGGGCAAACCGGTTTCTGAACGAGATCATCTGGCATTATCAAACATCGGGCGGCGCACCAAAGAAGACTCTCATCCGCAACCATGACACTATCTTCCGCTATTCGAAAGGACCTAACAAGGGGGTGACGTGGACAGCACCGCGCCAACCTTGGCCCGAGTCCACTCTAAAGAAATGGCAGCGTGATGCGGATGGTCGGATATATCACATTCACAACGATACGGGCAAGCGCTACTACATTGATCCAGGTGGCAAACTCATGGACGACGTGTGGGACATCACGCTTGCTGCACGAAGTCGTGAACGGCTCGGCTGGCCAACACAGAAGCCGGAAGAGCTACTAGAGCGCATCATCGGAGCGAGCAGCATAGAGGGCGACGTGGTGCTCGACCCCTTCTGCGGCTGTGGCACCACGGTGACGGTTGCCGAACGTCTGCAACGGCGCTGGATCGGGATTGACATTTCGCCGACCGCCATTACGGTTATAAAGCGCCGGATGTGGAATCAGAACAGACTCGTTCCCGACGTCGTCGATGTACCGGACACAGAGGACGCTCTTAGGCAACTGAGGCCTTACGAGTTTCAGAATTACATTATCAATGCCCTCAATGGTTCCCATTCTCCTAAAAAGAGTGGCGACATGGGCATCGACGGGTTCTGGTTCTTTACAAAAGATCCCATTCAGGTCAAGCAATCCGACCATGTAGGCCGGAATGTTATCGACAACTTTGAGACTGCGATGCAACGAAGCAAGTGCGACACGGGTTATGTTGTTGCATTTAGCTTCACGAAAGGTGCCGTCGAGGAGGTGGCACGCGTCAAGACCGAAGGTCTCAACATTCGGCTCATAAAGGTCAAGGAGGTGCTGCTCCAGGTGAAGCGCCCTGGCGGTCACCTTGCCAAGATAGGCCCTCAGCCCGAAGGCGAAGTGCTGCGCTTGCCCCCCATGCGCACGGCCAACCAGCTCCCGACGGCCAACGAACTGGTTGCAAGCGACCGAGTTGCTACCGCCTAAAGGTAGGCGCTTCCAGCCCGATCTCGTAAATGCAGGCGATGAGCACGGCGAGGTTGTGGCAGATGACCTTGCAGAGCACTTCGTTGAGTTGGCCCACGTCGGACTTGGAACGCAACGAGTCTCCGAACTTCCGCTTGATCATGGAGAACGTCGTCTCAACATTGGACCGCTGGTGGTAGTGGGTGAGGAAGGTCTCGCGCTGGTAGGCGAAGAGGTGATACATGCGTGCCCAGGCGCTGGCCGCGGCGGGCACCGCCGGTGCGAGGGGGTCGTGAATCGCCGGGATCGGTGGGGTGCGGGCGTCGTTCTTGAAGGGCACGTACGGCGTGCCCCCGGCGTCGGCCACGGCTTGAAGGTTCGTCTTGCCCGAGTACGCCTTGTCGGCGGTCACGTCTCGCAGGGTGAAGTTCTCTGCGGTTGAGGCGACCAGCGGGGGGAGCTGCTTGTAGTCAGCGCCCCGCCAGTCGGTCATCTCCACGGCGGTCACGATGTTGGTCCGCACGCCGACCATGGCGTGGAGCTTGACCCACTCCCGCTTCACCTGTTCCTTGCCCCACTTGTGGTCGTACCAGCGGACATACCGGCAGGTGCTGAACCCGGTGGAGTCGGCCGCGAAGTCCGTCTCGACGGCGCGGAGCGGGAGCGCTGAGAGGGTGACGAGGCCTTCGAGGACGGGGGTCATCTCGGGCGAGCGGAGGTAGCGGAGCACACTGTTGAAGTGAGGGTCCTGAGCAGTGAGGCCCTTGCTGGCGGCGTCCCGAACGTCAGTATCGAATCGGCGGGCGGACATACCGCTGTAGACCTTGGAAACGGCCGAGAAGGCCATGTCGCTCATCGGGAGTCGGGGGCGCCCCTTGCCTTGTGAGGGCTGGGCGATGGTGGAGCACAGGTCGGCCAGCATCGGCATGAACAGTTCCTTCTCCTGGCACTGGCCCCGGTTGTAAGCAGGCCAGTCCTGGGAGTACGTGATCTTGACCGTCTCGGTTACCACGTCACCGGCCGGGGTCTCCCGCCTGATCGTGTACTCCACGGCGATGATGTGCTTGCAGGGGAGTTGACGGGCCTCGAAGTCAGGACAAGTGCAGGTGAGACCACCGATGACATCAACGTGGGGCTGGTCGGGATTGGTAACCGAGTAGGTGCCACCTTGGGACTGTGAGGGGACGATCCACGCCTTGGCGGTCCGCTTGATCGGCAGTGTGGCTGCGATCTGCAATGCCCGCATCTCTCGTCCGTCCATTGGTAGCTCCCTCGTAGTATGTACCTGTTAGGAATATACCATGAGGTACAGGTAGAAGCAATACCTTGCAGGGATATACTTGACGGGTGCCACCGGGAGGTAGAGGATGTGCGTGATGGGTCAGGTAGAGGTAACGGTGCTGGCGTGGGTCTGTGAACGCTGTAGCCACCAGTGGCTACCTCGCAAGCAGGGCGCGCCCAAGCCGAAGGTGTGTCCGAGTTGCAAGTCGCCCTACTGGGATCGACCGCGACGAGACGCAACAAGCTAAGGCGCGTTAACCACAACGTGGTAGTCTCTAGGTACATACTCGTCGGGGTGACGGGACTCGAACCCGCACGTTCTTGCGAACACCGTGGTCCGAACACGGCGCGTCTACCTGTTTCGCCACACCCCGGTGAGGGAACCCAGTCTCGGAAGGGTCAGCCTGCAAGCGAAGGCCCTCCGAGACTGGTGATCTTTAAGGGCCTATCCAGTGGCCACCTCGGCTTCCTGAACGCCCGACAACCAGCTCTCCGGTACTTCGGATGCCCATTCCTGTGGGGCAGGCTCCTCCGCTTCCGGAGTGAACTTTGCTGACCGATAGCGCCCAGGGGCAGGGCGAACCAGCGCACCCTTCCTGTGTGCTCGTGACAGAGCCGAGAACACGCTGTTCTGAAGATCCGCCACATCGAATGGGATGTCCCGCGCCTTGAACTCGGTCAACATCTCCTCCGGGGACCACTGCCGATCTGCCTCGGCTGCCAGATCAATCACTGCCCGAGAGACGCTCGGGGCGCCCTGTCTTTGGAGGGCCGTGGCAGGTCTCTGGGGGGCTTTGGCAGAGGGAGGTGCAGATACCTGTTCAGTGGTCGCGGCAGGGCCAGTACCAGCAAGCGCTCGGAGGCTGTCGATCGCCTGATCCAGCAAGCCGGTCTGCCGCACATGTTCCGCCCGGCGTTCCTCAAGGGTGTGGATAACGTCCGTTAGATCGTCTGCCATATGCCAGCCACCCTACACCATGGACCTGTCACGGCGGGCGCTCAGCGAACAACACCGCGGTGATTTGACAGGTTGTGCGCTGGGGCGTTGGTGGCCCAGCTCGCGGCGACGATCGACCCGGAGGGCTACAAGACCGGGACGGACGTGCATGCCATCATCGCCAAGACGCCATTCAGTGTCGTCCTCGGCGGGCAGACCGCCAGGTAACGTCCCTGGTGAGGGGATCGCTGTCTCACCTCCTGCATACCGTGGCATATACCTTATGGATTCACCACGAGGAATAGGATGGGTAGATGTGATGGTTCGGGACGCGGAAAAAAAGGCCACCGCTCTGCTGGAGGGCTCATGGTGGCAAGGGCCCCACACACCGCTACCGGTGGACCCGTTCCGAATCGCCAGCGGACTCGGGATCCGATGCCGGTACGCCGACCTACCCTCGGACGAATCCGGGAAGATCACCATCCCCGTAGGCGGCACTCCGGTGATCACGATCAACGAGTGGGATCACTCGAACCGTCAGCGGTTCACCTGCGCGCACGAGATCGGCCACTATCTGAGGCGAGGGCACGATGGCCGCACTCATTACGTCGACTACCGGTCCACCCTCGCCGGGCTCGGGATCGACGCCGAGGAGATCTTCGCCAACCAGTTCGCCGCTGCGCTGCTCATGCCCGCCGCGACGGTAAAGAAGTTGTCCGAGGAAGGTCGATCCAGCATCTGGCATCCTGACCTAGCGTCTCAGTTCGGCACCTCGGACCGAGCGATGGACCTTCGGTTGCGGAACCTGCGCATCACCTAGTGCGGTGACAGACACGCCTTCCGGGGATCAACTTCCTGCGCCTGACAGTCCGGAGTCTTACGGCTATTCGGACAAAGAGGAGCAGGAACCCGCGGTGCCACCGGCCCAGGATGCCGGGGCAACTCGCGCCTTGACCCGGTTCATCAAGACCAGCACACCGTTCCGGGATCTGTACGCCGCTTCGGACAAGCAGAACAAGGCCTTCCGAGGTTGGCTCTGTTTCTACCTTGACCTGGCGGTTCGTTTGATCGCCGTCCTAATCCTCCTCGGAATCGTGGCAGGCGTGGCGTGGAAGGCAATCGGCCCGCTCCCGCGCTTCACGTGGTGACGTTGTCAGGCGGCGGGCCAGCCGCCCTTTAGGTGCAGCCGTCAGACTTCTGGTGCAGACCGCCGTTCAGGTGCAAAGCCTCAGCAGTCCGGCTGTCCGCCATCGCTGAGAAGATTTCCTGAGTCGAAGGCACTCAAGTTTGTTACACTGCCCTTCGTTCATCGTTCGTGAAAGAGCGCCGCGGCCAGAGAACCGGCGGCGTCCCGAAGAAGAAGGAGGGCTCGATGCCCAAGGCTGTCGGAATTGATCTTGGGACCACCAACTCGGTGGTCAGCGTCTTGGAAGCAGGGGAGCCCACGGTCATCCCCAACGCCGAGGGCGCCCGCACGACCCCGTCGGTCGTCGGCTTCTCCAAGTCCGACGAGGTCCTGGTCGGCGAGGTGGCCAAACGGCAGTCGATCACCAACCCGGACCGGACCATCCGGTCGGTCAAGCGCCACATGGGTGAGAACTCCTGGAGCGTCGACATCGACGGCAAGAAGTACAACCCCCAGGAGATTTCGGCCCGCATCCTCCAGAAGCTGAAGCGGGACGCCGAGAGCTACCTCGGTGACACCGTCACCCAGGCCGTGATCACGGTGCCGGCGTACTTCGACGACGCCCAGCGGACGGCCACCAAGGAGGCCGGCCAGATCGCCGGCCTCGAGGTGTTGCGCATCATCAACGAGCCGACCGCGGCCGCCCTGGCCTACGGGCTGGACAAGGAGGAAGAGCAGACCGTCCTCGTCTTCGACCTCGGCGGTGGGACCTTCGACGTCTCGGTCCTCGAGATCTCCGAGGGCATCTTCCAGGTCAAGTCGACCAGCGGCAACACCCACCTCGGTGGTGACGACTGGGACCAGCGGGTCATCGACTGGCTCATCACGTCGTTCAAGAACACCGAGGGCGTCGACCTGGGCGCCGACAAGATGGCCGTCCAGCGGCTGAAGGAAGCCGGCGAGAAGGCAAAGATCGAGCTGTCCTCGGTGGCCGAGACCACCATCAACCTGCCCTTCATCACCGCCACCAGCGAGGGCCCCAAGCACTTGGACCTCAAACTGACGAGGTCCAAGTTCCAAGAGCTCACCGCCGACCTGGCCGACGCCTGCAAGGGCCCCTTCGAGCAGGCCATCGCCGACGCCGGGCTGACCACCGACAAGATCGACCATGTGGTGATGGTCGGTGGTTCGACGCGCATGCCTGCCATCCACGACCTGGTGCAGGCCATGACGGGCAAGGAGCCCCACAAGGGGGTCAACCCCGACGAGGTGGTCGCCATCGGCGCCGCCATCCAGGCCGGCGTCCTCAAGGGCGAGGTCAAGGACGTGCTGCTCCTCGACGTCACCCCTCTGTCCCTCGGCATCGAGACCAAGGGCGGCGTCATGACCAAGCTCATCGAGCGGAACACCACCATCCCCACCCGGCGCTCGGAGGTGTTCACCACGGCCGAGGACGGCCAGCCGTCGGTCGAGATCCACGTGCTCCAGGGCGAGCGGGAGATGTCGATGTACAACAAGACGCTGGGCAAGTTCCAACTGGTCGACCTGCCGCCCGCCCCGCGCGGCGTGCCCCAGATCGAGGTGACCTTCGACATCGACGCCAACGGCATCGTGCACGTGTCCGCCAAGGACCGGGCCACGAGCAAGGAGCAGTCGATGACCATCACCGGCCAGTCCTCGCTCAACAAGGACGAGATCGACCGCATGGTCCGCGACGCTGAGTCCCACGCCTCGGACGACAAGTCCCGCCGGGAGGAGGCCGATGTCCGCAACCAGGCCGACAGCCTCGTCTACCAGACCGAGAAGATGCTGAAGGATCAGGCGGCGTCGCTCACCGGCGAGACCAAGGACAAGGTCGAGGCCGACCTGGCCGCCCTGAAGGAGGCCCTCGGCGGCAACGAGGTGGAGAGCATCAAGTCCAAGACCGAGACGCTCGCGGTCGGCGTGCAAGAGCTCGGCAAGCAGCTCTACGAGCAGGCGGCTCCCGCCGGCGGCGACGCCGGTACGGCGGGGTCCGACGGCACCTCTGGTGCCGGCGCGCCCAACGACGACGAGGTCGTCGACGCCGAGATCGTGGACGAGGACAAGAAGTCATGAGCGCGGCATCGGACGACCCGGCGGCCGACCGCCTGCCGGGCCCCGATGGCGTCGACGATGCCGACCTGCCCGTCGACGCCAGGGTGCCCGGCCCGGATCCCGGAGGTGTCCCGGCCGGGACCGGGGCGACCGCCGACTCCGGGGCTGCCGCGGCGGAGGGCCGGGCCGACGTGGCGGCGGCGGCGGCCACCCCCGACGAGGAGGCCGACGCTGACGCTGACGCCGCCGCCGTCGACGTGAACGAGGACATCGACGTCCTGGCGGTGGTCCACGCCGAGAGGGACAGCTACCTTGATGCCCTCCGTCGGCTGCAGGCCGACTTCGAGAACTACAAGAAGCGCATGGTCAAGCAGCAGATGGACCAGGCTGACCGAGCCGCCGAGACCCTCGTGGAGAAGCTTCTTCCCGTCCTCGACACGGCCGACCTGGCCTTCTCCCACGGCGCCGGTGAGGATCTCACCCAGGTCCGCACCGCCCTCCTCGACGCCTTGGCCCGTGAGGGCCTGGACCGCATCGATCCCGACGGCGGCCCGTTCGACCCCACCGTCCACGACGGGGTGGCCCACGAACCAGGTGACGGTGACCAGGAGGTAGCCGAGGTGCTGCGAGCCGGCTACTCGTGGAAGGGCAGGGTGTTGCGTCCCGCCATGGTCAAAGTGCGGGGGTGAGGCGCCATGGCACCCCAGCGTGAGTGGTTCGAGAAGGACTACTACAAGGTCCTGGGGGTGTCGGATCAGGCCTCCGAGAAGGAGATCGCCAAGGCCTACCGGAAGCTGGCCAAGCAGTACCACCCTGACGCCAACCCGGGCGCGGAGGACCAGTTCAAGGATGTTTCCGCCGCCTACGACGTCCTAGGCGACACCGCGCGGCGCAAGGAGTACGACGAGGTCCGGCGCGGGTGCCCCGCGTCCAACCCCTTCGCCGGCGCCGGCGCCCCCTGGGCGGGCGGCCCGGGCAGCTTCCGGGTCGACGATCTCGGCGACCTGCTCGGCAACATCTTCGGTCGCGGCGGCGCCGGACGAGCCGGGCGGCCCCAGGCCCGCCCGGCCGGGCCCCACCGGGGCCAGGATCTGGAGACCGGCCTCCACCTGAGCTTCGACGACGCCGTGCATGGCGTGACCACCACGGTCAACGTCACCAGCGACATCGCCTGCCACACCTGTGGCGGCACCGGGGCCAAGCCGGGAACGGCGCCGGTCGTCTGCCCCATCTGCTCGGGGCGGGGCGTGATCAACGACAACCAGGGACTGTTCTCCTTCTCCCAGCCGTGCCAGGCCTGTGGTGGTACCGGCTTCCGGGTGGAGCAGCCCTGCCCGACCTGTCACGGCGCCGGGACCGAGCACCGGGCCCGGCAGGTGAAGGTCCGGATACCCGCCGGGGTCACCGACGGTCAACGCATCCGGGTCAAGGCCAGGGGCGATGCCGGCCGCAACGGTGGTCCCCCCGGCGACCTCTACGTGGTCGTCCACACCGCGCCCGACCGTCGCTTCGGCCGCCGCGGCACCAAGGACCTGACCCTGACCGTCCCGGTCAGCTACCCCGAGGCCACCCTCGGCACCACCATCACCGTGCCCACCCTGGAGCGGCCGGTCAGCCTCAAGGTCCCGGCGGGCACCCGCTCGGGGAGGACGTTCCGGGTGCGCAGCCACGGAGTTCCCGTGTCGTCCGGTGTCGGCGACCTGTTCGTCACCGTGGAGGTGGCCGTGCCTGCGCAGCTGACCGACGAGCAGCGAGAGGCGGTCGAGGGGCTGGGCCAGGTGCTCGATGGCCCGGCCCTGCGGGCCAACCTCATCGACGGGACCAGATCATGATCGGCACCGGCCCGGGGGTGACCCATGAGTGACATCCGCCGGAGCCGAGCCGTCTACGTGATCTCCGTCGCCGCCGAACTGGCCGGCGTCCATCCCCAGACCCTGCGCCTCTACGAGCGCAAGGGCCTGGTGGACCCGGCCCGGACCGGGGGCGGGAGCCGGCGCTACAGCGAGCACGACATCGCCCTGCTCCGGCGCATCCAGGACCTGACCAACGCCGGGCTCAACCTCGAGGGCGTCCGGCGGGTCATGGAGCTCGAGGCCGAGGTGGCGCGCCTCACCGCCGAGCTGGAGGTGGTCAGGGCCGACGCTCGCTCTGCGGTCGAGCGCGTCCACCGTCAGTACCGCCGTGATCTGGTCCCGGTGAAGAACTCACCCGCCCGCTGGATCCCGAACCCCTGACGTGCGCACATCTCTAGGAGGAAAGGCAGACCAAGGTGGCTCTTGACCCCAACCGGTGGACGGCGAAGACGACCGAGGCGGTGCGGGCCGCCATGGACGCGGCCCGGGACCGCAACAATCCCGAGGTCACCCCGGACCATCTGGTGGCGGCCCTGCTGGGCCAGGACGGTACCGTCACCCTGCCCGTGCTCCAGCGTGTCGGCGTCACCCCTCTGACCCTGCGCAACCGCACTGAGGAGGCCATTGCCCGCCGCCCCCACAGCTACGGGGGCAGCGATCCCCAGCTCGACCGGGACCTGAGCGACGTCATGGCCCGAGCCGACTCCGAGCGTGAGGCCATGGCCGACGACTACTTGTCGGTCGAGCACCTGCTCCTGGCCCTGGCGGCCCGCATCGGCGTCCCCATCGAGGACCTGCGTTCGGCCCTGGTCGAGGTCCGGGGCAGCCACCGGGTGACCAGCGCCAACCCCGAGGAGCAGTACCAGGCTCTGGAGAAGTACGGCCGGGACCTCACGGCGGACGCCCGCTCCGGCAAGCTCGATCCGGTCATCGGCCGCGACGAGGAGATCCGCCGGGTCATCCAGGTGCTGTCCCGGCGCACCAAGAACAACCCGGTGCTGATCGGAGAGCCCGGTGTCGGCAAGACGGCGATCGTGGAGGGCCTGGCCCAGCGGATTGTGGACGGGGACATTCCCGAGAGCCTGAAAGGGAAGCGGGTGCTTGCCCTCGACCTCAGCTCCATGGTGGCCGGCTCGAAATATCGCGGCGAGTTCGAGGAGCGCCTGAAGGCGGTCCTCAAGGAGATCACCGACTCCAACGGCGAGGTCATCACCTTCATCGACGAGCTGCACACCATCGTCGGCGCCGGCGCCGCCGAAGGGGCCATGGACGCCGGGAACATGATCAAGCCGATGCTGGCCCGGGGGGAGCTGCGCCTGGTCGGCGCCACCACCCTCGACGAGTACCGCAAGCACATCGAGAAGGACGCCGCCCTGGAGCGCCGCTTCCAGCAGGTGTTCGTCGGTGAACCGTCGGTGGAGGCCACCATCGCCATCCTGCGGGGCCTGAAGGAGCGCTACCAGGTCCACCACAAGGTGGAGATCCAGGACGCCGCCCTGGTGGCGGCGGCGGTGCTGTCCAACCGCTACGTGACCGGGAGGTTCCTGCCCGACAAGGCCATCGACCTGATCGACGAGGCGGCCAGCCGGTTGCGCATCGAGATCGACTCGGTGCCGACCGAGATCGACGTGGTCAGCCGGCGCATCCGCCAACTCGACATCGAGCACCTGGCCCTGGAGAAGGAGACCGACCTGGCATCGATCGACCGCCTGTCCAAGCTCGACTCCGAGCTGGCCGACCTGCACGAGCAGCTGAGCGGGCTGGAGGCCCACTGGCAGAACGAGAAGGGGGCCTCCGAGGAGATCTCCTCCATCCGGACCGAGATCGAGGCCCGCAAGGCGGACGCTGAGCGCTTCACCCGGGAGGGCGATCTGGCCAAGGCGGCGGAGATCACCTACGGGGACCTGCCCAATCTGGAGCGGCGCCTGACCGAGGCCACCGCCCATCTGGGCGAGCTGCAGGTGGACGGCAAGATGCTCAAGCAGCAGGTCGACGACGAGGACGTGGCCGAGGTCATCTCCAAGTGGACCGGGGTGCCGGTGACCCGGCTCCTCGAGGGCGAGGTGGCCAAGTTGGTGCGCATGGAGGACGTCCTCCACCACCGCGTCGTAGGCCAGGACGAGGCGGTCAGCGCCGTGGCCAACGCCATCCGCCGGTCCCGCAGCGGGCTGTCGGACCCGGATCGCCCCATCGGCAGCTTCTTGTTCCTCGGCCCGACCGGGGTCGGCAAGACCGAGCTGGCCCGGACCCTGGCGGACTTTCTCTTCGATGATCCCAAGTCGATGGTCCGCATCGACATGTCGGAATACATGGAGAAGCATTCCGTGGCCCGCCTGGTTGGCGCCCCTCCGGGCTATGTCGGCTACGACGAGGGCGGCCAGCTCACCGAGGCCGTCCGGCGCCGGCCCTACGCCGTGGTCCTGCTCGATGAGATCGAGAAGGCCCACCCGGATGTGTTCAACATCCTCCTCCAGGTGCTCGACGACGGTCGGCTCACCGACGGTCAGGGTCGCACGGTGAACTTCACCAACACGGTCCTGATCATGACGTCGAACTACGCCGGCGACCTGCGGGAGGCGTTCCGGCCCGAGTTCTTGAACCGGGTCGACGAGATCGTCACGTTCCGCGAGCTCACCGAGGAGGATCTGGCCGCGGTGGTCGACATCCAGCTCGAGGGGCTGGACGCCCGCCTGGCCCAACGCCGGCTCACCCTGTCGGTGACCGACGAGGCCCGCCGGTGGTTGGCCCGGCGGGGCTACGACCCGGCGTACGGGGCCCGGCCCCTCAAGCGTCTGATCCAGCGGTCCATCAACGACCCGCTGGCCATGGCCCTCCTCGACGGTCGCTACGGCGACGGGTCGGTGGTCACCGTGGACGAAGCGCCCGACGGTGAGGGCCTGGTCCTGGTCTGAGGGCCCTTCGGGGGAGGCCGTAGCCACCCTCCGCTCATTCTACCCTTGCCGGATTACTCTAAGCAGAGTATTCTGGGGCCATGTCCGGGTCGAAGCGATCCAACCCCCTCGCCCTGGCCGTGCTGGTCTGCCTCTACGAGCGGCCCATGCATCCCTACGAGGTGGCCCAGACGCTGCGGTCGCGAGCCAAGCAGGAGAGCGTCCGGCTCAACTACGGCTCGCTCTACGCCGTGGTCGACGGGCTGGAGCGGCGCGGGCTCATCCGGGCCCGCGAGACCGTGCGGGAAGGCCGCCGGCCCGAGCGCACCATCTATGAGATCACCGACCCGGGTGCCCGTGAGGCCTCCGACTGGTTGTCGGAGCTGCTGGCGGTCCCGGCCAAGGAGTATCCGTCGTTCATGGCGGGCCTGTCGTTCATGGGGGCCCTGCCGCCCGAGGAGGTCACGGCCGCCCTGTCCGCTCGGGCCCAGGTCCTCGAGTTTCAACTGGTGCAACTCGACGGGGTGCGCCGGGCCGCCGCCGACGCCGGTCTGCCCCGCCTCTTCGTCGTCGAGACGGAGTACGAGCAACGGGTCATGGAGACCGAGCTGGCCTTCGTGCAGGAGCTGGTCGCCAGCATCGAATCCGGATCGCTCGGAGGGTTGGACCTGTGGCGGAGCTTCTTCGCCGGCGACGACGTCCTGTCCAAGATGGAGGTGCAGCTCGGCGAACCCCTCGCTCTGCCCCGGGAGGTGTCAACGCCACCGACCGCTTGAACAGAGCCGGGGCCGCGTGCGCCAACACGCGACCCCGGAATGACCACGAACCCACGATCCGTGAGGATCCTGCGCCGCAGTGCCAGCACCAGCGTAGGCGTCCTCTCGGATCAAGCACCCACCAACCGAGAGGAAGCTCATGACCGCACTCATCGAGGCCGCCGGCCTCGTCAAGCGATTCGGCAAGATCCGGGCCCTGGATGGCCTGGACCTGACCGTCCCGGCGGGGCAGATAACCGCCATCCTCGGCCCCAACGGGGCCGGCAAGACCACCCTCATCCGCACCGTCGCCACCCTTCTGCGTCCCGACACCGGGACGCTGAGCGTGCTCGGCCACGACGTGACCCGCCACCCGGCGGCCGTTCGCGGCCTGATCGGCCTGGCCGGCCAGGCCGCGGCGGTGGAGGCCGCCATGACCGGGCGGGAGAACCTGATCATGGTCGCCCGCCTCTACGGTCAGAGCCGGAGAGCGGCGCAGGCCTCGGCCGCGGCGGTGCTCGACCAGCTCGATCTGGGCGAGGCCGGCGACCGGACCGTGCGCACCTACTCCGGGGGCATGCGCCGCCGCCTCGACCTCGGTGCCAGCCTGGTCGGCTCGCCCCGCCTGCTGCTGCTCGACGAGCCGACGACCGGCCTCGACCCCCGCAGCCGCATCGAGCTGTGGGATGCCATCCGCGACCTCGGCGCCTCCGGTACCGACATCGTGCTCAGCACCCAGTATCTCGAGGAGGCCGACCAGCTCGCGGCCCGCATCGTCATCATCGACGCCGGCCGGGTGATCGCCGACGGCACGCCGGGCGAGCTCAAGTCCCGGGCCGGCACCGACCGCATCGAGGTCCACACCCGCGATGACCACAATCTGGAGCTGGCGACGGCCGCCCTGTCCGGCCTGGGTGCCCCGCCCGACGTGGACCGGGCCACCCGGCGCTGCTCGCTGCCCACCACCAATGGCGCCGAGCTGCTCCCCGTGGCCATGGCCCGGTTGAGCGAAGCAGGCGTGGTCGTCGAGGACCTCACCCTGCGCCGGCCCACCCTCGACGAGGTCTTCCTCGTTCTCACCGGTCACCAGGCCGGCAGCTCGCGTCCCGAGCGGGCTGACGCCCCCAGCACCACCGACCTACCCCAAGGAGCCCTCCGATGACCGCCATCGCCACCACGGCGCCGTCCCGCCCCGCTGGGCCGGCCGCCAACCGGGGGGCGTCGTTCCCCGTGGCCACCCTCACCGTGGCAGGGCGAACGATCAAGAAATTCGTTCGCACCCCCCAGCTCATCGTCGCCGGCACCCTCTCGGGCGTGATGTTCCTCATCATCTTCCGCTACGTGTTCGGCGGGGCCATCAGCCACACCGGGACCATGACCTATGTCAACTTCGTCGTGCCCGGCTTCGTCATGACCAGCGTCCTGTTCACCGGGATGGGCTCGGCGGCCGGGATCGCCGAAGACCTCTCCGAGGGGTTGTTCGACCGGCTCCGCAGCCTGCCCGTTCCGCCCCTGTCGATCATCTGCGGGCGGGTCCTGGCCGACACCGCCATGGTGACGTGGAGCCTGGCGATCACCACGGCCTTCGGCTTCGCGGTCGGTTTCCGCATCCATGACGGCGTGGGGTCGGCCCTGGCCGCCTTCGCCCTATGTGTGCTGTTCGGCTTCGCCTTCTGCTGGCTGTTCATCGCCCTGGGCTTTCTGGCCGGCAGTGCCCAGGCCGCCCAGAGCCTGTCGTTCCTGGTGTTCCCGCTGACGTTCGTGTCGAGCGCCTACGTCCCGGTGGCCACCATGCCGTCGTGGATGCGGGCCTTCGCCAACCACCAGCCCATCACGGTGATGTCCGACACCGTCCGGATCCTGGCCGAGGGCCATCCGGCCGTCGCCGTCATCGGCCATCCGCTCAGCACCTACCTGCCCCAGGCCCTCCTCTGGTCGGCCCTCCTCCTCGCCCTCTTCGTCCCCCTGGCGGTGTGGCGCCTCCGCCGGAGCTGACGCCTTACGAGGGCAGAGCGAAGGTGCCTTCGACCTCCACGGCATCGTCGATCTTGAGGGCACCGAGCATGGCCGAATACGGCTTGACCCCGAAATCGGTCTGCACCACCCGGCCCTTGACGACCACCTGGCTACCGTCGACGGTCACCTCCAGGGTGGTGGGCTTGGTCTGGCCGGTGATCGTCAGCTCACCCTCCACGGTGTAGGCGGCCCCCCCCCCGGCGACCGACGTGGTCCGGAAGGTGATGTCGGGGTACTTCTTGGTCTGGAGGGCCTTGTCGTTGATGTTCTTGGCGATGTCCTTTCGGTCCCCGTCGCTCAAGGGCTTCACGCCGCCGCTGAAGTCGATGACCTCGAGGGATGCGGGCTGGACCGTCACCTCGCCGTTGGATGCCGCCGGGTCGTCGGCGTCGAAGTTGACGGTGCCGCTCCAGCTCTTGGCTTCGAGCACGAGGTTGTGGGCCATCTTGGCGCCGACCCCCGCCTTCTGGGTGCGGATGGTGAGGCTCCCGTCGCTCGGGCCGATCTGATAGGTGCCGCTGCTTGGTGCCATGACTCGACACTACGCCCGGCAGTTCGTCGAGGGCGAAACGCCCGTGTTGGGCGATCGCGGGCGTCGGGCAGGAACCCTGCGACATGACGGCGAAGAGGGTGCGATGAGCGGTCGACAGGTGACGATGGGCAGCCCGAGCCGGACCGGTTGGGTGCGGTGGGGCCGAGGCCGCGCCGGATGGCGGCTGGCCGTGGCCGCGGTTGGGGGCTTGGCCATGGCCGGCGCGGCGCTGGCGCCGGCCGCCCGGGCCGCTGGGGTCGCACCCGGGCCGCCGCCCACCGTCGGCTTCCACACCCAGAACGTGTCCATCCCGGTCTCGGTGGGTCCTGACGGAACCACCCACTGCACCGTCGTGGGGGAGCTGTTCGTCCCCGATGACGCCGGCGCCGGCCATCAGGTGCCGTCGATCCTCACCACCAACGGGTTCGGTGGTAGCTACACCGACCAGCAGGCCCTCGCCGGGTTCTTCGCCGCCCGGGACTACGAGGTCCTCACCTATTCGGGCCTGGGCTTCGGCGGCAGCGGGTGCAACATCGAGCTGGACAGCCCGGCCTACGACGGCCGGGCCGCCTCGGAGCTGGTGTCGTGGTTGGGTAACCGCGCCGAGGTCGTCAGCGATGGCAACGACGACCCCCGGGTGGGGATGATCGGCGGCTCCTACGGCGGAGCCGTGCAGCTGGCCGCCTCGTCGATCGATCCCAGGATCGACGCCATCGTCCCCGTCATCACCTGGAACGACCTGGCCTACTCCCTGGGACCGAGCAACGACGCCACCAACTTCGTTCACACCGACTCGCCGCCCGGGATCCTCAAGGCGGAGTGGACCGCTTTCTTCTTCGGTGAGGGACTGACCGAGCCGCTCCAGCACGCCACCGCGACCCCGTTCCCGCCGTCGAGCTGTCCCGGGTTCGATCCCGCCGTCTGCTCCGATCTGGTCCAGTCGGCGGTCCTCGGCTACCCCTCCCCGCAGACGGTCGCCACCCTCCGGGCCGCGTCGATGGTCACCTACGGGACGACGGTGCATGCTCCCACCTTGTTGATGCAGGGTGAGAACGACACCCTGTTCAACATCAACGAGGCGGTGGCCAACTACAAGCAGCTGCTCGCCAACAACACGCCGGTCAAGCTGGTCCTTCAGAGCTGGGGCCACTCGGGCCTGACCCCTGCCCCAGGCGAGGTCGACTACACCGACGCGGCCAAGGGCTACGAGACCCAGCTGATCGCCGACTGGTTCGCCAAGTACCTGGGCCATCAGAGCGTCTCGACCGGTCCCGCCGTCGAGTACTACAGGGACTGGGTCCCGACTCCCGCCGGGGCGTCCGCCGAAACCTCCTACGGGACAGCCACGTCCTGGCCCGTCGGTACCACCGAGGCCCTGCACCTGTCGGGCAATGGCGCCCTCACCGCGGGGGCCGGTTCAGTGACGGCGGGGAGCCGGTCATTTGTCAACCCGCCCGGCGGCACGGGGGGGAGTTACTCGGAGACGTCCGCCATCGGCAACTCGGTGCCCGGGCTGTCCAGCATCCCGCCCAGTGATGTCCCGGGCACGGTGACCACCTTCGAGACGTCGCCATTGCCCGGCGCCGTCGATTCGGTGGGTGTACCCACGGCCAGGTTCACCCTCCGCTCTCTCGTCCCTGCCGGATTGTCACCGGCCACGGACCCGGCCCTGTTCGCCAAGATCTACGACGTGGCCCCGAACGGCACCGTCACCCTCGTCAACCGCCTGGTCTCGCCCATCCGGGTGGCCGACCTGAGCAAACCGGTGTCGGTGACGCTTCCCGGTGTCGCTCACCGCTACGCCGCGGGGGACCGCATCGAGCTGGTGCTGGCGGCCACCGACGACGCCTATCTGGGCAACCGGGCGCCGAACCTTCTTTCGGTCGCCATCGACCCGGCCCATCCGGGGACCTTGAACCTGCCGGTGGTGGCCGCCACGCAAGAGACCCAGGGGGGCCGGTCCACTCCCGCCCGCTGACGTCAGACGCTCTTCGCAGGTTTTCAGCTCCTCCGCAGTGTGCTTGTCACCGCGATGGGGCAGACTCGGACTCGTGAGCACAACGACGACCCAGAAGGCGTTTCGCCACATCGGCAAGGAGTACGGCGCTCCGGGTGGTGGCATCTCCGCGTTCGGGGGCGCCCCGGACAAGGCTCCCACCCATCGCCCGCCACCCTCGGGCTGGGGAGCGCCTGCCGGCGGCTCCTTCGGCCAGGGGACCATCCCCCAGCCGGGTGGTCCCGGTGGCATTCCTCCCGTCTATGACCCCAAGGGGTACGGCGGGGGCGGCTCCGGGCCGCAATGGGCACCTCCCACCGAGCCCTTCCAGGCCAAGCGGGCCTATGACAAGCTGCTCACCCTCACGGTGGTCACCGTCCTCACCGGAGTCGTCGGCTATGTGGCCGTGCCGGTCGGCCTGGCCTTCGCCTGCCTGGTGGTGGCCTTCGGGCTGATCATCCTCAGCTACTTCAAGGTCCGATGGTCGAAGGTGATCGCTCCCGCCTACGCCGTGCTCGAAGGCCTGGGCCTGGGGGCCATCTCGGCCAGCTACGCCACCCTCGGCCATGGCATCGTGCCCGTCGCCATCGTCTTCACCGGAGCGGTGTTCGTCGCCGCCCTCGCCCTGTACCGGACCGGGCTGGTCAAGGTCACCCCCCGCATGACCGCCCTGGCCATGATGGGCGGCTTCGGGATCATGATCGTGGCCGGGCTGTCCCTGGTCGGTTTGTCGCTGCCCGGGCTCAACAGCTTCGGGCCCCTGGGCGTGATCATCGGGGTGGTGTTCCTGGCCATCGCCGTGCTCAACCTGTTCAACGACTTCGCCTTCGTGGACAAGGCCGAGGCTGCGGGCCTGCCCGCCGACGCCGAATGGTCGGCCGCCCTGGCCATGATGACCGCCCTGGTGCTGGTCTACATCAGCATGCTGCGGATCATCGCCTCCATGTACGGGGGCCGGCGCTAAAGCGCCTTTTCTTCCAGCGCAAGGGTTGCCCTGCGAGGTGTGGACTTTCTGACCCCAGGGGGGGTTACGGGTGCCCGTACCTCGATGGGATACTGGCGCCGATGACGTTCGGCGATGACCCCCAGATGCCGGTTTGGCCACCGCCGGTCCCGCCATCGCTGCCCCCTGAGGAGCTGGCCCCTGGAGTGGTGATCGGCGGCTACCGGTTGGAGGCGGTGGTCGGTCGGGGAGGCATGGGCACGGTGTACCGAGCCACCCAGATGGCACTATGACCGGGCCGTGGCCCTCAAGGTGATCGCCCCGTCTCTGGCCGCTGATCCCACCTTCCGTGAACGGTTCCGCTACGAGTCTCGCCAGGCCGCGTCGCTCGACCATCCCAGCGTCGTCACCATCCACGAGGCGGGCGAGGACGCCGGCCGGCTGTTCGCCTCCATGCGCCTGGTGGAGGGGGGCGACCTGAGGGGGCTGCTCGCCCAGGCGGGACCGATGAACCCGGATCGGGCCGTCGATCTCGTGGCTCAGGTCGCCGGAGCACTGGACGCGGCCCACGCCCGCGGCCTGGTGCACCGCGACGTCAAGCCCTCCAACATCCTGGTCGAGCGCAGTGGCGGAGTCGAGCGGGCCTATCTGAACGATTTCGGTCTGGTCAAACGCCTCGGCAGCGACCCTGACCTCACTGGCAGCGCGGCTTGGGTGGGCAGCGTCGACTACCTGGCCCCCGAGCAGGTTCGCGGCGCGGCCGTCGACGTGCGCACCGACGTGTACGCCCTGGGGGCGGTGCTCTACGCCGCCCTCACCTCCCAGGTGCCCTTCCCCCGCAGCGACACGGCGGCCAAGCTCTACGCCAGCGTCAACGAGGCGGTGCCATCCGTGCGCCAGATCCGACCGGAGCTGCCGGCGGCCCTTGACGCGGTGATCCAGCGGGCCACCGCCAAGGACCCCGCTGTGCGCTTCGAGAGCGCCGGGGCCATGGGCGCCGCCGCCGACGCCGCGGTCACCGGCGTGGCCACGAACCTCGACGCCGCGAGCGCCCCGGCCACTCCGACCGCCTCGCCGCTGGCACCACCCGTCGGGCCCTGGCGTCGCCAGCACCCGAAGCGGGCGGCGCTGGCGATCGCGGCCGCCGTGGCCATCCTCGCGGGCGGCACGGGGATAGCCCTCAGCCTTTCCGGCAGCGGCCAGGAACGGCCCCGACCCACCGCCAGCCACCGATCCGCCAATTCGGCAGCTGGCGCGGCGCCGGGAGCGCCTGGGGGCCCCGCCTCCGGCGGGTTGAACACCACCACCGCGACCTTCAATCCCCCCGTAGGAGGGGGCCGGGACCGTCTCCGCATCGTCGTCTTCGACCTCCGCCGGCACGGCTCATGGCTCACGCTCGACTTCGGCATCGGCTGCGTCGCTCCCTTCGGCACCATTGGCTGCGCGTCGGGCGACCTCAACATGCCGTTGGCGTGGAACGGTTCTGCCGCCTACACGGCGTCGAACAACACCGCCGGGGGCGTCCGCCTGATCGACCCTGGCGGCAAGAAGCTCTACCAACCGGTCCTTGACGACCAGCAGCGGCCGTACTCGACTGTGCTGCCTGGCTACTACGATCCTGGGCCCCTCCACCTGGCATCGACGACCTTTGCGGCGCCGCCGGCCGGGACCTCGACGCTCGACGTGGCGTTCGCCAATGGCGGGCCGCTCATCGCCAACGTCCCCGTCTCGTCGGGACCGCCGCGACTGCCGGGCGGGCCCGGTGTGGTCCCCGCCGTGGCGTCGCCGTTCACCGCCCCGCCACCCAACCCCGACCCTACGGCGTTCAACCTCGACGTCCTCGACCTGATGGCAACCGTCGGCAACACCACAGGCAGCGATCAGGAGGCGCCCGGCCGCAGCACCCTCACCTTGTCGGCCGACGTGTTGTTCGCCTTCAACCAGGCGACGCTCAGCCCCCAGGCCCAAGCCGTTCTCGCCTCGGTGGCGGCGCGGATCAAGAACGGTGCCGATGGTCCGGTGACGATCACCGGGTATACCGACGCTGTCGGCACCGACGAGGTCAATGTCCCGCTCTCCGAAGCCCGAGCCCAGGCAGTGGCGACGGCGCTCACCCCGCTCGTGGCCGGCTCGCCGGCCACCCTGCAGACCTCGGGGATGGGAGCGCAAGACCCAATCGCGCCCAACACCAACGGGGACGGGTCTGACAACCCCGCGGGCCGGGCGCTCAACCGTCGTGTCACCCTTGCCTACTCGGTGAAGGCACCGGAGGCCCCGGCGCCCCCTGCTGCGACAGGCCAACCCGGACCACCACCCGGCGCTGCCGGTCCCCGCACGGTCGACTTCAAACCCCTTTAATATCCGGGGTCGACCGTCAACCCTGCCTATCAGGTGACGGTCAACGGTGTCACCCGGCACGGCCCGTACATGGTCCTCGACCTGACTGCGACATGCACGATGAGTTCCTGCTCCGGCGAGAACGACTTCTCGGCCGGGACCGCCACCGTGCCCCCGGCCCCCGCATCGCAGAAGCTGAGTCTCGACGAGAGCCTCAACAATTTCAGCGGTCTCTACCTGTCGGACGCGACCGGCAACATCTCCGTAGCGATCCGGGACAGCAGCAACGATCCGCTCACCTCCGACGCGGAACTGTATTGGGATGTCGGTCAGAGCTACCGGATCTGGGCGTACGCTCCCGACCCCTCCGTGCACTCCATCAGCGTGGTCCTACCGGGCAACCAGGCCAGGATCAGCGACGTCCCCGTTCCCGCCCCCTAGCCCGATCGGCAGGGGCCGGCGGGCGCTCGGCTATGCTGAGCCGTCCGCCAGCGACCTGCTGAGCGGTCGTCAGAGAACAACCTCTGAGGAGCGCGCGTGCCTGCCACCGTCGTCGTCGGCACCCAGTGGGGTGACGAGGGCAAGGGGAAACTGACCGATCTCCTGGCCCGCGACATGCAGGTCGTTGTCCGCTATCAGGGCGGGCACAATGCCGGGCACACCATCGTGGTCGACGGTCGAACCTTTGCTCTCCAGCTGTTGCCCAGCGGCATCCTGTACCGCCACATCACTCCCGTGATCGGCAACGGCGTGGTCGTCGACCCTGGCGTCCTGCTGGCCGAGATGGCCACCCTGGCCGAGGCCGGCGTGGACTGTTCGCGGCTGTGCCTGTCCGGTTCGGCCCATCTGATCATGCCGTACCACCAGGAGCTCGACGGGCTCAACGAGCGCTTCCTCGGCCGCAACAAGTTGGGCACCACCAAGCGGGGGATCGGCCCGGCGTACGCCGACAAGGCGGCCCGGATCGGCATCCGGATCCAGGATCTCCTCGACCCGAAGATCTTCCGGGAGAAGCTCGACGTGGTGCTCCGGGAGAAGAACCAGATCCTGGCCAAGGTCTACAACCGCCTGCCCCTGTCGGCCGACGAGATCGCCGCCCGCTACCTCGACGAGTACGCCCCGGCCCTGGCCCCGCTCATCGGTGACTCGGTGGGCGTCGTCCACCAGGCTCTCGAAGCCGGCCAGAGGGTGCTGCTCGAGGGGGCCCAGGCCACCTTCTTGGACCTCGACCACGGCACCTATCCGTTCGTGACCTCCTCCAACCCGGTGGCCGGCGGTGCCTGTGTCGGCGCCGGCGTCGGACCCCGGGAGATCAGCGACGTCATGGGCATCGCCAAGGCCTACGTGACCCGGGTCGGGTCGGGTCCGTTCCCCACCGAGCTCCACGACGGGCTGGGTGAGGTGCTGGTCGAGCGGGGCCACGAGTTCGGCACCAACACCGGCCGGCGCCGCCGGACCGGGTGGTTCGACGCGGTCATGATCCGTCAGGCCGCCCGCCTCAACTCGCTCTCCGAGGTGGCCCTGACCAAGCTCGACGTGCTGGACACGTTCGAGACGCTGAAGGTGTGCGTGGCCTACGAGCTCGACGGTGTGCGCTACGAGCACATGCCGTATCACCAGTCGGTGATGCACCGGGCCAAACCCGTCTACGAGAACCTGCCCGGATGGCAGTCCGACACCTCGGCGGTGACCGAGTTGGAGCAACTACCGCTGCGGGCCCGTGACTATGTGGGGTTCCTGGCCGAGCAGACCGGAATCCCCATCGGGGTGGTCGGGGTCGGTCCGGGCCGGGACCAGTTCGTCCGCTTCTCCGCGCCCGGCACCCAGCCCGCCTGATCGGTGGCGCAACGGCTGAGCGTCTGTGTGGTCGGCTCCGGCGGGCGCGAGCACGCCCTGGCGGTGGCCCTGGCCCGGACCGCCGAGGTGGTGGTCGCCCCCGGCAACCCGGCCATGACGGGACCCGGCATCTCCCTGACCATGGCCGACGCCACCGAGGTCGACGCCGACCTCTGGATCATCGGCCCCGAGGCGCCCCTCGTCGATGGCCTGGCCGACCGGCTCCGGGCCCAGGGCCGGGCCGTGTTCGGACCGGGGGCCGACGGGGCCCGGCTGGAGGGCTCGAAGGCGTGGATGAAGGACCTCCTGGCCGCCGCCGGTGTGCCCACCGCGGCGTACGGGTCCTTCGAGGAGGTCGCCCCAGCCGTCGAGCTCCTGCGCTCCCTGCCCCCACCGTGGGTCGTCAAGACCGACGGGCTGGCCGCGGGCAAGGGGGTGCTGGTCACGTGGTCGCTCGACGAGGCCATCGCCGACGTGGAGGCCAAGCTGTCAGGGGCCGCGTTCGGTGCCGCCGGCCGCCGGGTGGTGATCGAGGAGGGCCTGTCGGGACCGGAGCTGTCGGTCATGGCCGTCTGTGACGGCACCCGGGCGCTGGCCCTGGCCCCGGCCCAGGACCACAAGCGTCTGGGCGCCGGCGACACCGGCCCCAACACGGGCGGGATGGGGGCCTACTCGCCGGTGCCCGGGGTGGGAACCGACATCGTCGCCGAGGTCATGGAGCGGGCCGTGAAGCCGACGTTGGGGGCGCTCACCGAGCGGGGGATCGACTACCGCGGCGTCCTCTACGCCGGGATCATGCTGACCCCGAACGGCCCCCGGGTGCTCGAGTTCAACGTGCGCTTCGGTGACCCCGAGACCCAGGTGGTGTTGCCCCGCTGGCAGGGAGACGTCGCCGCCGTGCTGGCCGCCGCCGCCACCGGGCGCCTGGACCTGGTGGATCCTCCGACCTTTGGCAAGGACGCCGCCGTCTGCGTGGTTCTCGCCGCCGGCGGTTACCCCCAGGCGCCGGTCACCGGCGACCCCATCGACGGCATGGAGGTGGCCGCCGGGCATCCCGGTGTCGAGGTCTACGCCGCCGGGGTCGCATCCGGCGACGGCGGTCGTGGTCTGGTCACGGCGGGGGGACGGGTGCTGGGCGTGACCGCCACCGCGGCCTCGCTGGACGCGGCCCGCGACCGGGCCTATCAGGCCGTGAGCTCCATCTCGTGGCCGGCCATGACCTATCGCGGTGACATCGCCGCCGCTCATTCCCGACCGGCACCCCCGCCTGTTGTGGTCACCGAGGAGGTGCGCCCGTGAAAGTCGCCGTGTTGATGGGCTCGGCCAATGACCAGCCCAAGATGGCTCCCGCCGTCGAGACCCTGACCCGCTTCGGGGTGGAGGTCACCGAACACGTGATGTCCGCCCACCGCACGCCCGGCGTGGTGGCCGAGTTCGCCGCCGGCGCCCGGAAGTCGGGCTACGGGATCATCATCTGCGGGGCCGGCATGGCCGCCCACCTGGCCGGGGCCGTCGCCGGCCAGACCACCCTCCCCGTGATCGGCGTGCCCCTGTCGGGCGGAGCCATCGGTGGCGTCGACGCGCTCTACGCCACCGTGCAGATGCCGAGGGGTGTGCCCGTCGCCACCGTGGCCATCGACGGGGCCGCCAACGCCGCCGTCCTGGCCGTCGAGATCCTCGCCGTGCACGACGGCGAGCTGGCCGGCCGCCTCGGTGACTACCGGGCCGAATGGCTCCCCTCGTCCTGATGTCCCACTGTCTGGAGGAATCCCCATGAGCCTCAATCGCGTGGCGTCCGGCAAGGTCCGCGACATCTACGAGTTGGACGACGACCATCTGGTGTTCGTCACGTCCGACCGCATCTCGGCGTTCGACGTGGTGATGGCCGAACCCATCCCCGACAAGGGACGGGTGCTCACCGCCATCACCGCCTTCTGGCTCGAGGCTCTGGCCGACGTCGCCCCCAACCACCTCGTCTCCACCGGGGCCCCCCCCGAGGCCCGGGACCCCGAGCAGCTGGCCGGGCGGACCATGGTGGTCCGCCGGGCAGAGATGCTGCCCATCGAGTGCATCGTACGGGGCTACCTGTCCGGCTCGGCGTGGGCCGAGTACCGCCGGAGCTCGACGATGCACGGCCAGGCCCTGCCGGCCGGCCTGCAACAGTCGGAGCGGCTGCCGGAGCCGGTGTTCACCCCCTCCACCAAGGCCGCCGAGGGCCACGACGAGAACATCTCCTACCGTGCCGCGGTGGCCCTGATCGGCGACGACCTGGCCGCCGAAGCCCGGCGCATCTCCCTCGAGGCCTACCGCAGGGGCGCCGATCTGGCCGCCCAGCGAGGCATCATCATCGCCGACACCAAGTTCGAGCTGGGGATCATCGACCACCGGCTGGCCATCTGCGACGAGGTCCTCACCCCGGACTCGTCGCGCTTCTGGCCCGCCGAGGCGTGGAAGGCAGGCACAACGCCGCCCTCCTTCGACAAGCAGCCCCTACGGGACTGGCTGGAGAGCACGGGCTGGGACAAGCGCCCGCCGCCGCCGGATCTCCCCGCCGACGTGGTCGATGCCACCCGGAGCCGTTACGTGGCGGCCTACGAGCAGCTCACCGGGTTGCCGTTCGCGGCCTGGCCCGGGGCCGGCGGCCCGGCCCTCGGTCAGATGGAGGCCGGCTGATGCGCTTCCGCGTGTTCGTGGAGGTGGGCCTGCGAGAAGGCATCTCCGATCCCCAGGGGGCAACCATCGAGCGGGCCCTGCCGGCTCTCGGCTTCGATGACGTCACCGGGATGGCGACCGGCAAGGCCTTCCGCTTTCACGTGGACGCCGCCTCCCCGGCCGCCGCCGGCGAGCGGGCCGGTGAGTTGTGCCGGCGCTTCCTGACCAACCCGGTGATCGAGGACGCCCGGATCACCGTCGAGGACGGGCCATGACGGCAACCGTCGGGGTGGTGCTGTTCCCCGGTACCAACTGTGAGCACGACGTCATCGGAGCCGTCGACGGGCTCGGCGGTCGCGTCCGCCTGATCTGGCACGGCGACACCAGCCTCGGTGACGTCGACGCTCTGGTCCTGCCCGGCGGCTTCGCCCACGGCGACTACCTGCGTCCCGGTGCCATCGCCCGCTTCTCGCCGATCATGGCTGCCATCGAGGCGTTCGCCGCGGACGGGGGCCCGGTCGTCGGGATCTGCAACGGCTTCCAGGTGCTCACCGAAGCCCACCTCCTGCCCGGGGCCCTGGGTCGCAACGCCGGCCTGGCGTTCGTGTGCGCTCCCATGGAGCTGGAGGTCGTGAGTGATCGCTCGGTGCTCACCGCGGGGGTCCCCGTCGGTCAGCGCCTGCGCATCCCCATCAACCACTTCGAGGGCAACTACCTCTGCGATCCGCGCACCCTCGACGAGCTGCGGGCCGAGGGGCGCATCGTCCTGCGCTATGTCGACAACCCCAACGGCTCGGTCGACGACATCGCCGGGATAACCAACGCCGACGGCAACGTCGTCGGGCTGATGCCCCATCCGGAGCGGGCCTGCGATCCCCTGGTTGGAGGCACCGACGGCCGGGTGCTGCTCGGGGCGCTGCTGGGCGCCGCCGGGGTCGAGGTGGCGCGGGCGTGAGCGCGGCGGTCCATCGGGCCCTCGGGCTCACTGACGACGAGGCGGCCGAGATCCAACGGCTCCTCGGCCGGCCGGCCAACCATCTGGAGCTGGCCCTGTACGCGGTGATGTGGAGCGAGCACTGCTCGTACAAGTCCTCCAAGGTCCACCTCGGTCGCCTGCCGACGGAGGGACGACGGGTCCTCGTCGGCCCGGGCGAGAACGCCGGCGTCATCGATGCCGGCGGCGGCCTGGCCGTCGCCCTGCGCATCGAGAGCCACAACCATCCGTCAGCCATCGAGCCCTACCAGGGGGCGGCAACCGGTGTCGGTGGCATCCTGCGCGACATCTTCACCATGGGAGCCCGGCCCATCGCCATCATGGACCCCCTGCGGTTTGGTCCGACCAGCGATGCCCGGTCCCGGTGGATCGCCTCAGGCGTGGTCGCGGGCATCTCCGGCTACGGCAACTCGGTCGGGGTCCCCACCGTCGGGGGGGAGATCGTCTTCGACGAGTGCTACGCCGACAACCCGTTGGTCAACGTGCTGTGCTGCGGACTCCTGCCCAAGGACCGTCTAGTCCTCGGGGCCGCCACCGGTGTGGGCAACCTGGCGGTGCTCTTCGGGTCCTCAACGGGCAGGGACGGGATCGGTGGGGTGAGCGTGCTGGCGTCGGCCGGGTTCGGCGCCGACGCCGTCGCCGAGGAGGCCAAGCGGCCCAACGTCCAGGTCGGCGACCCCTTCGAGGAGAAGCGGCTCATCGAGGCGTGCCTCGACCTCCTCGATGCCCACCTGGTCGTCGGCATCCAGGACCTGGGCGGCGCCGGTCTCATCTGCGCCACCAGCGAGACGGCGTCACGCGGTGGGGTGGGCATGGACGTCAACGTGGCGGCCGTCCACCAACGCGAGCCGGGCATGGAGGCCTGGGAGATCATGACGAGTGAGAGCCAGGAGCGCATGCTGGCCATCGTCACCCCCGACGACCTGGGCCGGGTCCTCGAGCTGTGCCGGCGATGGGAGGTCAGGGCCAGCGTCGTCGGCCGGGTCACCGGCAGCGGTCGTCTCCGGGTCCTCTCGGACTGGGACGGCGACATCCTGGCCGACGTGGCCGCATCGACCCTCCACGACGACGCCCCGCTCTACCACCGGCCCCTGCGCCGCCCGGCCGACTTCGACGAACGGGCGGCGGCGGGCGCCTCGGCCCTCTCGGCGATCGTTGCGTCGAAGGACGTCGCCGCCGACGTGCTGGCCCTGCTCGTCGACCCGTCTTGGGTGTATCGCCAATACGACCACCAGCTGTTCTGCAACACCGTCGTCGCGCCCGGAGGCGACGCCGCCCTACTCCGTCTCCGGGCCCCCGGGGTGGTGCCCGGTGAAGCAACGGCGGCAGCGATGGCCCTGTCCACGGATGGCAACGGGCGCTGGTGCGCCCTCGACCCCCGGGCCGGCACGGCGGCGGTGGTGGCCGAGTCGGCCCTCAACGTGGCGTGTGTCGGGGCCACGCCCGTGGCCCTGGTCAACTGCTTGAACTTCGGCAACCCCGAGCACCCCGAGGTCATGTGGCAGCTGTCCGAGGCCATCGACGGCATGAGCGAGGCGTGCACCGCCCTGTCGATCCCGGTGATCGGGGGCAACGTGAGCCTCTACAACGAGAGTCGGGGCCGCGACATCGACCCCACCCCTGTGGTCGGCACCATCGGCCTCGTTCAACACCTGGCCGTGCCACCACCGGGGATCGGGCTCACGGCGGGAAGCAGGATCGTCGTCGTGGCCCCACCCGACGCCCCGGTCTCCCTCGGCGGATCGCGCTGGGCCTGGGACGTCCACGGCGAACACCGAGGGAGGCTGGCCCCGCTCGACCTGGCCGGGCACCGCCGACTGCTGACCCTCGTCGCCGCGGTGGTCAACGAGGGCCTCGTCGACGGCATCCACGATGTCTCCGACGGGGGCGTGGCCGTAACCTTGGCGGAGATGGCCGTGCACCGCGAAGTCGGATTCCGCGTTGGAGGCCTGACGACCATCACCGATTTGTTCGGTGAGGGACCATCACGAGTCGTTTGCTCGGTGCCCACCGCCGCCCTCGACGACCTCACCGCCCGTGCCGCCATCGCCCGCCTGGCCGTGGTGGACCTGGGCGTGGCGGGCGGGGACCGGCTCATCATCGAAGGTTCGATGGACCTGTCGCTCGACGAGGCCCGAGGCGCGTGGCGCTCGGCCCTGCCCCAGGTGCTCGCCCTCGGCTGACCACGCCGGTCCCGTCGCCACCCGCCAGCGCCGGGCTCAGGAGGCCGGCACCAGCTCCCGAAGGTGATCGAGCAGCCCGTCGTCGACGGCCAGATCCCCTCGCCCGATCCCGACCGACAGGTCGGGCTTGTAGGTGCCGTGGAAGTCGGACCCGCCCGTGACGGCCAGCCCGTGACGAGCGGCCATGTCCGCCAGACCGGAGCGATCGGCCGGGGCGTAACGACCGTAGAGGCATTCGATACCGGCCAGGCCGAGGCCCGCAAGCTCGCCGACCTGGCGCTCGAGCAGGGCGGGTTCGAGCCCCAACGAAAGGGGATGGGCCAACACCGTCACGCCCCCCGATGTCCGGGCCAGGCGCAGGGCGTCCTCGGGGCTGAGGCGGCCCTTGGGGACGTAGGCGGGCTGGCCCTTGGCCAGGTACCGGTCGAAGGCCTCCTGCACACTGGCCACCACCCCCTTGCGGACGAGGATGGCGGCGGCGTGCGGCCGGCCCGTGCCGGTCCCGCCGGATTCCTCCTCCATCTCCTCGATGGTGACCGGAAGGCCCAGGTCGGCCAGGCGCGACGCCAGCAGGCCGTTGCGGTCGTCGCGTGCCCGCTGCAACCAGTCGAGCTCGTTTTGGAGGGGGCCGTCGCCGGCGGTGATGAAATACACCAGCAGGTGCATGGTGCCGGGGTGCTCGCAGGACAGCTCGCAACCGGGAACGACCTCGATGCCCCGCTCGGCGCCGCGCCGGCTGGCGTCGGCCAGCCCATCGAGGCGGTCATGGTCGGTCAGGGCCACGGCGCTCAGCCCGGCGTCGGCGGCCAGGTCGACGACGGTCATGGGAGGTTCGCTGCCGTCGGAAACAGTCGAGTGGGTGTGGAGGTCGATCACCGCACCAGCGTAAGCGGTGCCGACCGGGCGGTCGTTCGCATCGAGAATGACCGCAACCCCCACCCGGCATGAGAGGATGGGGCACGTGCCCGCGGACCGCCACGACCCGGCAATGACCCCCGACCGGCCAGTCGGCGAGGTCGACCACACGCCGCCCCGGGAGGCGTGCGGGGTCTTCGGGGTGTACTCCCCGGGCGGTTCGGTCGCCCACCTGACCTTCGACGGCCTCTACGCCCTGCAGCACCGGGGCCAGGAGTCGGCGGGGATGGCCATCAGCGACGGCGCCGAGATCGTGATCGTCAAGGACATGGGTCTGGTCACCACCGTGTTCAACGAGTACCGCCTGGCCGGCCTCGAAGGGGACCGGGCCATCGGTCACACCCGGTACTCGACGACAGGATCGTCGACCTGGCAGCACGCCCAGCCGGTGTACCGGGCGGCGGGGACCCGGGCCCTGGCCCTGGGCCACAACGGCAACCTGACCAACACCGAGGCTCTGGCCGCCGAAGCGGGGATGTTGCCCGGCGTCGTCACCAATGACAGTGACCTGATCGCCGAGCTGTTGGCCCGCCATCTCGAGGCCAAGCCCGAAGCTGACCTGGTCGACGCCCTGCACGCGGTCGGACCGAGCCTGGAGGGGGCATTCTCCCTCGTGCTGGTAGACAACACCCAGGTCATCGGCGTACGCGACCCGAACGGCTTCCGGCCCCTGTGCCTGGGGCGGCTGACCGACCGAGGATCAGGCGGTGGCTGGGTGCTCGCCTCGGAGACGCCCGCCCTCGACATCGTGGGCGCCACGTTCGTCCGGGAGCTGGAGCCGGGCGAGGTGCTCGCCATCGACGCCGAGGGCCTCCATTCGTCGAACCCGTGGCCACCGGAGCGCATCGACCCCAAGCTGTGCCTGTTCGAGTTCGTGTACCTGGCCCGCCCCGACAGCCGCCTGTATGGCCAGGAGCTGCACAGCGCCCGCATCCGGATGGGCGAGGTCCTCGCCGACCAGGCCCCCGTCCCCGCCGACATGGTCATGGGCGTCCCCGACTCCGGCCTTCCTGCGGCCGAGGGCTTCGCCCGCCGCAGCGGCATCCCCTACGGTCAGGGGCTGGTCAAGAACCGCTACATCGGGCGGACCTTCATCGTCCCCGACCAGGCCCAGCGGGCCCAGGGGGTGAGGCGCAAGCTCAACCCGTTGCGCGACGCCATCACCGGTCGCCGGGTGGTCGTCGTCGACGACTCCATCGTCCGCGGCACCACGACGAGGGCCATGGTCCGGATGTTGCAGGAGGCGGGGGCCGCCGAGGTCCACCTGCGGATCTCGTCACCGCCGTACCGCTGGCCGTGCTACTACGGCCTCGACACCGGATCTCCCTCGGAGCTGATCGCGGCCAACGCCGCCGTCGACGAGGTGCGCGACTACCTGGGGGCCGACAGCCTGGCCTACCTGTCGCTGGAGGGGCTCAAGGAGGCGACCGGGGTCCCCGAGGCGGGGTTCTGCGACGCCTGCCTGACCGGCAACTACCCGGTGGCCGTGCCGGTGGCGGCGCCGGCGCTGCGCAGTGGCGTCTGAGGCGACTGGGGATCCGGGCACGGACGGTCGGGGAACGAGCCTCGGGTCGCGCCTGACCTACGCCGATTCCGGCGTCGACATCGAGGCCGCCGACCGGGCCATCGACGTCATGCGCGACCTCGTCGCCTCCACCACGCAGCGCCCCGAGGTGCTGGGCGCCATCGGCGGGTTCGGGGGGATGTTCGAGGTACCGGCCGGGTATCAACGGCCGGTGCTGGTGTCGGGCACCGACGGGGTGGGCACCAAGATGGCAGTGGCCATGGCCACCGGGCGCTTCGACACGGTGGGCATCGACCTGGTGGCCATGTGCGTGGACGACCTGGTGTGCTGCGGCGCGGAGCCCCTGTTCTTCCTCGACTACCAGTTGCTCGGCCGTGTCGACCCCGCCCAGGTCCGAGCGCTGATGACCGGCATCGCCTCCGGCTGCCGGACCGCGGGATGCGCCATCGTCGGAGGGGAGCTGGCCGAGCACCCTGGCCTCCTGCAGCCCGGCGAGGTCGACATGGCCGGTTTCGCGGTGGGCATCGTGGACAAGGAACGGATCATCGACGGCCCGGCCCGGACCACCGCCGGTGATGTGGCTCTCGCCATCCCGTCGCCCGGTCTGCGCTCCAACGGCTACTCCCTGGCCCGCCGGGCCCTGCTCGTCGAAGCCGGGCGGGACCTGGATGGGCCGGCATGGGAAGGGGCGCCGGCGTCGCTGGCCGACGAGCTGCTGCGCCCTTCGGTGATCTACACCCCGGCCATCCTCACCCTCCTGCGCTCCGTCGAGGTGCACGCCATCGCCCACATCACCGGCGGCGGCCTCCCCGGCAACCTGCCCCGGGTCATGGCCCCCGACCTCGACGCCGTCATCGACCGGCCGCCCTGGCCCATCCCCCGGATCTTCGCCGAGATCGCCGAGGCCGGCAGGGTCGCCGACGCCGAGATGCTGCGGGTGTTCAACCTGGGGGTGGGGATGGTCGTGGTCCTGCCCGCCGCCGAGGTCGACGAGGCCATCGCCGTCGTCGGTGGCGCCGGTCACGAGCCGTTCGTGCTGGGCCGGCTGGTGCCCGGGTCGGGCCAGGTCCACGTCCGCACCCCTCTTGCGTTCGGCAGATGACACAGGCTTGAGCCGCCAACGCCTCCGCCTTGGGCGGAGCCCCCCGGTTGCTGGCGTTCGGCCGGGATGAGCTGGGTGGGCCGTTCGGGTGACTAGTTCTGCCGCCTGGAGAAATAGCCCGGATGGGCCATATACAGCGCAACCGGGCGGGTCGTACCGTGATGACCGAATCAGTCCTCTTGATGGAAGGTCCAGACCATGCCCGAAGCGATGCAAACCGATGCACTCCTCACCCCCGCAGAGGTTGCGGCGCTGTTCCGGGTGAACCCCAAGACGGTGACCCGTTGGGCCCGGGCCGGCAAGATCACCGCCATCCGGACCCTCGGCGGCCACCGCCGCTTCCGCGCTTCGGAGATCCGCCGCTGCCTGGAGCAGATGGAAGTTCCCCAGGAGGCCTGAGCCCACCTGATCTGAGCCGTCCCCGGTGGGCTCGGATCGCCGGCTCTGACAAGATCGACGGGTGGCCAGCCCCCCGTACCCACCTGTCTCACCTTCCCCCCAGGATCGACGGTCGACCCGGCCGGTAGCCGTTCGGCTGCCGGCCGGTTTCCTGGCCCACACGGGTCACGCCGGCCTCCGGGACGAAGGTGATGATGTTGCCGTCATCATGGCCACCGGCCCGGCGACGAGCGCGGCGTTGTTCACCCAGAGCCTCTTCGCCGGGCCGAGTGTCGAGGTCAGCCGGGCCCGGGCCGCCACCGGTCACGCCCGAGGCGTGGTGGTGGTGGCCAAGAACGCCAATGTGGCCACGGGCGCCCAGGGCCGCCTCCACGCTCTCGAACTGACCTCCCTGGCGGCCACCGCCACCGGCGTTCCCGTCGAGGAGATCCTGGTGGCCAGCACCGGGGTCATCGGCCGTCCCTATCCGATGGACATGCTGCGCGCCCACCTCGGTGCTCTCGATCAGCAGCGCGACTTCACGGCCGACGCGGGCGCGGTGGCAGCGGCCATGATGACCACCGACACCCATCCCAAGGTGGCGGTCTGCCAGGTGGGCGCAGTCCGGGTGGTGGGCGTGGCCAAGGGGGTCGGCATGATCGAGCCGAACATGGCCACCATGCTGGCCTTCGTCCTCACCGACGCGGCTGTCGATGCGCCCACGTTGAGCCGGCTGTGGCGGAGGGCCGTCGACGAGACGTTCAACTGCTTGAGCATCGACACCGACACCTCCACGTCCGACACCGTCGTGGTGCTGGCCAGTGGGGTGGCCGGACCGGTTGCCGACATCTCCCTCGGCAACGCCCTCCGGGAGGTGTGCCTGGACCTCACCCTCCAACTGGCGCGCGACGGCGAGGGGGCGACCAAGCTGATCACCGTCACCGTCGGTGGGGCGCGCGATCGCCAGCAGGCCCGACGGGTGGCCAAAGCGATCGTCAACTCGCCTCTCGTCAAGACGGCCGTCCACGGCGCCGACCCCAACTGGGGGAGGGTGGCCATGGCCATCGGCAAGTGCTCGGACGACACGGACATCCACCCCGACCGGGTGGTCATCCGCTTCGGGGATCTCGAGGCCTACCCGGCCGTCCCCGACGAGGACGGCCTGGCCCGTCTGGCCCAGGTCATGGCCGCCGACCACGTCGACATCGACGTCGACGTCGGCGTCGATGGGGGCGGGGGGTTGGGCGGCGGCGTCGCCACCGTCTACGGCTGCGATCTCTCCGACGGCTATGTGCGGATCAACGCCGACTACACGACGTAATAAGCGTGAAGAATCGGATGAACGGGTAGACAAGCACTAGCGGATAACGAGCGGCCAGACCTTGAGGGGGCCGTCGCCGCCAACCATCCATCACGAGGAGGCCTTTCATGGCCGAGGAACAGCCAGCAAAGAGCGACCGCATCGGTAACGATTTTTCCCAAGGCAACAACCCGGGCCCGGGTGGTGAGGTGAGCACCGAGGGCTCCGCGGTCCCGCCCTACGAGGGCCGGGAAGACGGTGGTGGGGAGCGCGAGCCGGCCAGCACGGCCCGAGCGTACGGCAGCGAGACGCCGGAACACGAGCCGGTGCAGCCGGGATCCGATGCCGACCAACCGGACTCCGCCATGGCGCCCGAGGGTGTCGGCGAGAGCATGAGCCGCCGCGGCGAGAGCATCTCCGCCAAGGACGGCAAGGAAGCCGGCCGCCACGACGAAGGCGAAGACGCCAGCCGGGAGACGGATCGCCAGGTGGGGTCATCGGACAACCGTGACCAGACCGGGATCTAAGCGGTGCTGAAGCGTATCCTCGAGTTTCTCACCCTGCGGTGGCTCTGGGATCGGCGCCGGGGTGGGACCCGCCCCCGTTGAACACTGAGGTGAGCGGCCCCGGGAGACCACCGGGGCCGCTCCCGGTATCCTGCCGGTCATGCAGATCGAGACCCTCGACGAGGTGACCCCGGCGTCCGGCCGCTCCGGCGGGCGGGCGTTGCTGGCGGAGAACATCCACCCGGGGGCGGCCGACGTCTTGGCCTCCGCCGGCTTCGAGGTCGAACGGGTCCCCTACGCCCTGGGACCGGAAGAACTGGTCGAGCGCATCGTCGACGTGGAGATCCTGGGCGTGCGCAGCGGCACCCAGGTCACGGGGGAGGCCCTGTTCGCCGGACGTCGGCTTCTGGCCGTCGGGGCCTTCTGCATCGGTACCAACCAGATCGACCTGGCCGGGGCCGCCCGTCGGGGTACGGCGGTGTTCAATGCCCCCTTCTCCAACACCCGCTCGGTGGTGGAGCTGGCCCTGGCCGAGATCATCGCCTTGACCCGCGGTCTGACCGGCAAGAACCGGTCCATGCACGCGGGCCGGTGGGACAAGTCCGCAGCCGGCAGCCACGAGGTCCGGGGCCGGCGACTGGGCATCGTCGGGTACGGCAACATCGGCACCCAGCTGTCGGTCCTGGCCGAGAACCTGGGCATGTCGGTGTCGTACTTCGACACCGCCGACCGCTTGGCCCTCGGCAACGCCCGGCGTTGTGCGTCGATGGCCGAGCTGCTGGGCGAGGTGGACGTGGTCACCCTCCACGTCGACGGCCGACCGGACAACCGGATGATGTTCGGGGAGACCGAGTTCTCGGCCATGCGGAAGGGCGCCCTGTTCCTGAACCTGTCGCGTGGCTTCGTCGTCGACCACGCCGCTCTGGCCCGCCACATCACGGAGGGGCACCTGGCGGGCGCCGCCGTCGATGTGTTCGCCAAGGAACCGGCCAGCTCCGAGGAGCCCTTCGTCTCCGAGCTGGCCGGACTCGACAACGTCATCCTCACCCCCCACATCGGGGGCAGCACCGAGGAGGCCCAGGTGGACATCGGTGGGTTCGTGGCCAACAAGCTGGTCGACTACGTCCGCCGGGGCACGACGTCGCTCAGCGTCAACCTGCCCAACCTGGAGTTGGCCCAGCGCAGCGGCAGCCACCTGCTGGTCCACATCCACCGCAACACGCCGGGCGTGCTGGCCGCCATCAACGCCATCTTCGCCGAGCACCGGGTCAACATCGAGGGCCAGGCCCTCGCCACCCGGGGCGACATCGGCTACGTGATCACCGACATCGCCCGGGACTACACCGAGGACATGCTGGCCCGCCTGCAGCACATGGACGACACCATCCGCCTGCGCCTGATGTAAGCGATCAGGGGGGCGGCGGTCCGGCGGTGATGACGGCGACGGTGACGTTGTCGGACCCGCCGGCGTCGAGGGCCACCTGCACCAGGTGGCGGGCCACGGCGAGAGGCCGGGAGACCTCGATGCCATGCTCGTCCCCGGCGACCACCGCCGCGGCCAGATCCTCGGGGGCGGGGAGGTAGTTCCACAAGCCATCACTGCAGACCACCAGCAGACCTGGCGTGTCGAGGTCCACCGCCGTAACGGTGGGGTCGTCGTCGGAGGCGTCGCCGCCGATCCAGTTGGTGATGACATGGGCCTGAGGGGCGGCATAGGCGGCCGGTTCGGGTACCCCGGCGGCAATGGCCGCCTCCGCCCAGGAATCGTCAACCGTGAGCCGCCGGCTGGTGCCCTGGTCGGGAAGCCAGTACCCCCGGCTGTCGCCGACGCTGGCGGTGACCGCCGTCCCCGGAGCCACCAGGGCGAGGACCATGGTGGTCGAGGGCCGACCCGGGTAGCCGCCCGGCTCCTCGGCAGGCACGTCCTCCACGGCCCGGCGTGCCGCGCTGACCGCCAGGCGCAGGGCGCCTGCCGCCGACCCGGACGCCGCCGACCCGGACGTCAGGAACTCCCGGAGCACCGCCATGGCCGCCTCCGCCGCCGCGGCCGAGGCCTGATCGGGGTTGGCGGTGGAGGAGACCCCGTCGCAGACGACCACCGCCACCCGGTCGCCCTCGACGACGACGTCGCCGGCATCCTCGTTGCGGTGATGGCGGTGGCCGCGATCGGAGACGAAACCGGCCGCCACCCCCCAGTCGATCTCCCGGTGGTCGTCCATGTCCCCGCCTCCCTAGGCGACCCGGTCGAGGGCGTCGTCGAGGTCGGCGACGAGATCGACCGCGCTCTCCACGCCGACCGACAGCCGCAGCAACCCGGGGTCGACGGCCAGCGGGGACCCGGCCACCGACGAGTGGGTCATCTGGTGGGGGTGTTCGATCAGGGACTCCACGGCTCCGAGCGACTCGGCCAGGGTGAACAGCCTCGTCGAGCGGGCCACCTCCAACGCCGCTGGTTGGCCACCGGCCAGCACGAACGACACCATGCCACCGAATCCGCTCATCTGCCGGGCCGCCAGGGCATGTCCGGGGTGGTCCGGTCGGCCCGGGTAGAGGACCCGCCCCACGGCCCGGTGGCGTTCGAGGGCTTCAACGACCACCGCCGCGTTGGCGTTGTGGCGGTCCATCCGCAACGGCAGGGTCTTGATGCCGCGCAGGACCAGGAAGCAGTCGAAGGGGCTGGGAACGCCGCCCACCGCGTTCTGGAAGAAGGCCACCTCCTCGCCCCGTCCGGCGTCGGCGGCGCCGACGAAACCGCCGACCACGTCGCTGTGGCCGCCCAGGTACTTGGTGGTGGAGTGCACGACGAAGTCGGCCCCGAGCGACAAGGGCTGTTGCAGGTACGGGGTGGCAAACGTGTTGTCCACCACGACCGATGCCCCGTGGCGGTGGGCGATGTCGGCCACGGCCGCGATGTCGATGATGTTGAGCATCGGGTTGGAGGGTGTCTCGATCCACACCATCTTGGTGGTCGGCCGCCACGCCGCCTCGATGGCGTCGAGATCGGCGAGCGCCACCGCCGTGTGGTCGATCCCCATCCGCCGGTGCACCTTGTCGATCAGGCGGAAGGTACCGCCGTAGGCGTCGGTCGGGATCACCAGGTGGTCGCCCGGAAGGAGGAGGTGCAGCAGGGCGTTCTCGGCGGCCAGCCCGCTGGAGAACGCCAACCCCCTCTCGGCTCCCTCCAGGGCGGCCAGGCACGCCTCGAGGGTGGCCCGGGTGGGGTTGCCGCTCCGGCTGTATTCGAAGCCCTGGTGGTTGCCGACCGACTCCTGGGCGTAGGTGGTGGCCATGGAGATGCCGGGGACGACCGCTCCCGTCTGGGGATCCGGGTGCTGGCCGGCGTGCACCGCCAGGGTCTCGAAGCCGGGTCGGGCCGGTGGGCGGGTCATGGCTTGGGCTGGGCCAGGAAGTCGAGGAGGTCCGAGCGGGTCAGGATCCCCGTCGGGCTGCCCTCGTCGACCACCAGGACAGCCGAGGCCTCACTGAGGCGGGCGGCGGCCACGTCGACGGTCTCCCCGGTGCCGATCATCGGCAGGGGTGGATCCATGACCTCACCCAGCGGTCGGTCGATGACCCCCGGATCGCCGAGCGCCATCTCCAGCAGGTGGCGGTCGCTGACCGTGCCCACCACCTCGGCCAGGGCCACCGGCGGCTCGGCTTTGACGACCGGCATCTGGGACACGCCGTACTCGCGGAGGATGGCGATGGCGGAGCGCACCGTCTCGTCGGGGTGGACGTGAACCAGGCGCGGCAGCGACGCGCCGCTCTTGGCCGCCAGGACCGATTCGACCGTGTCTCCCGCCGAGCGCAGGAATCCGTGATCGGCCATCCATTCGTCGTTGTACACCTTGGACAGGTAGCCACGCCCGGAGTCGGGGAGGAGCACGACCACCACCGCGTCGGGGCCGAGGTCGCGGCCGATCTCGATCGCCGCCCACACGGCCGTCCCGCAGGAGCCGCCGGCCAGGATGCCTTCTTCGGTCGTGACCAGCCGGGCGGTGAGGAAGCTGTCGCGGTCGGACACCTTGACCACCCGGTCGGCCACCGTCTTGTCGTAGGTGGTGGGCCAGAAGTCCTCGCCGATGCCTTCGACCAGGTAGGGACGGCCACTGCCTCCCGAGTACACCGAACCCTCGGGGTCGGCGCCGATGACCTGGACATCGGGGTTCTGCGACTTGAGGTAGCGTCCGACGCCCGAGATCGTCCCGCCGGTGCCGATGCTGGCCACGAAGTGGGTGATGCGCCCGGCCGTCTGGCGCCAGATCTCCGGGCCCGTGGTGGCCACGTGGGCGGCGGGGTTGGCGTGGTTGTCGTACTGGTTGGGCATGAACGCGCCCGGCGTGGTCTCGGTTAGGCGCCGGGCGGTCTGATAGTAGGAGTCGGGGTGATCGGGCTCGACGGCACTGGGGCAGACCACCACCTCGGCCCCGTAGGCCCGCAGCAGGTCGACCTTCTCCTTGGCGATCTTGTCGGGCATGGTGAAGATGCAGCGGTAACCCCGGCGGGCGGCGACGATGGCGAGACCGGTCCCGGTGTTGCCCGACGTCGGCTCCACGATGGTGCCCCCCGGCCCCAGCAGGCCGTCCTGCTCGGCGGCGATGATCATGGTGAGCGCCGGCCGGTCCTTGACGCTGCCTCCCGGGTTGAGATATTCGAGCTTGGCCACCAGGGTGCAGCTCAGGTCGCGACCCATCCGGTCCAGACGGACCAGGGGCGTGTTGCCGATGAGGTCGACGAGTGAGTCGGCGACCTCCATGGGTGGCCCGGAGTCGCTGAGAGGCTCGATGTCGATGCCGGCGGGCAGGGCGTCTTCGGGTGCCGTGTCGGTGTAGAGCCTCACCGCCAGGCCGGCGGTGTTCAGGTCAAGGGCGGCGGCCAGGGCCTCGCCGGGCGGGCCGACGACCCCCACCCACCGGGGGATGTGGGCCCGAAGGTCGGCCACCACGTCCGCCGACAATGGGCGAGCGGGGACAATGACGATCCGACGGGCCTTGGTCGCCAGGCGATCCGGCACGTCGAACGCCTCGATGGCAACGAGCACGTCCATGTGCCCCGAACGCTACTCGGCGCTCCGTCCCGCTTCGGCCAGATCGGCGGCCATGGCCGAGCCGACGATCCCTGCCTGGTTCCGAAGGACGGCGGGGACCACGGGAGTGCGGAGGTTCAGCTCGGGGAGGAACTTCTCGGCCTTCTTGCTCACCCCGCCGCCGATGACGAGGAGATCGGGCCACAGGTAGTCCTCCAACACCTTGAGGTAGGCCTGGAGGTGGGCGGCCCACGGCTTCCAACCCAGACCGGTCCGCTCCCGGGCACCGGCGCTGGCCATGGTCTCGGCGTCGACCCCGCCGACCTCGAGGTGGCCGAGCTCGGAGTTGGGGATGAGCCGGCCGTCGTGGAGGAGGGCCGTGCCGAGGCCGGTGCCGACGGTGATCACCACCACCAGCCCTGACTGGTCGCGGGCGGCCCCGAAGTTGGCCTCGGCCACCCCGGCGGCATCGGCGTCGTTGAGGGCGGTGACGCCGACGCCGAGAGCACGGCCGATGAGCGTCTCGATGTTGGTGCCGATCCATGACGCATCCACGTTGGCGGCCGTCCGGGCCACGCCGGCGGTGACGACCGCGGGGAAGGTGCAGCCGACCGGGCCCGGCCAGGAAAGTTGGGCAATGACGTCCGCTACCACGGCCGCCACCGCCTCGGGCGTGGAGGGCGATGGCGTGGCCAGCCGCAACCGCTCCGATGCCAGCTGCCCGGTGCTCAGGTCGACCCTGGCCGCCTTGATCCCCGATCCACCGATGTCGATCCCGCATCCCAGCCCCACGGCCTCACCCTACGTGGAGGGAGCCGGGCCCGGCGTGAACCGGGATTGGTATCGTGGGGACGTGGACCCTCGTTACCCAGCCGAAGCCGAGACGTACCGGGAAAAGGTGCGGGCCTTTCTCGGCGAGCACCTCCCCACCGATTGGCAGGGGATCGGCTCCCTCTCCGCCGATGAGGCGGCGACCTTCGCCCACCAGTGGCGGGCCACGTTGCACGAGCACGGGCTGCTGGCGGCGGCCTGGCCCAAGGAATACGGGGGCGGGGGCCTGTCGGCCCTCGAGCAGGTGGTTCTCGTCGAGGAACTGTTCAAGGCCGGTGTGCCCACCGGGACGGGCAACGACGTGTTCGGCATCCAGATGGTGGGCAACACCATCCTGGCCTGGGGGACCGACGAGCAGAAGCGTCACTTCCTGCCCCGGATCCTCTCCGGTGAGGACACGTGGTGCCAGGGGTACTCCGAGCCCGGCGCCGGTTCGGACCTGGGCAGCCTCGGGTGCCGGGCGGTGCTCGACGGCGACGAGTGGGTGATCAACGGGCAGAAGATCTGGACCTCGGCGGCGCAGTCGGCCAACATGATCTTCGTCCTGTGCCGCAGCGACCCCGACCTGCCGAAGCACAAGGGCATCACCTTCCTCCTGGTACCCATGGACCAGCCCGGCGTCGAGGTTCGCCCGATCAGGATGCTCAACGGCTCTTCGGAGTTCAACGAAACCTTCTTCACCGATGCCCGCACCCCCCGGGACAATGTCATCGGAGGGGTCAACGAGGGGTGGGCGGTGGCCATGACCCTGCTCGGCTACGAGCGGGGAGAGGCGGCGGCGACGGTGCCGATCTCGTTCCGGGCCGAGCTCGACCGCCTCCTGGCCCTGGCGACCGAGCGCGGCAAGAACACCGATCCGCTCATCCGTCAGCGCCTGGCCTGGTGCTACAGCCAGGTCGAGATCATGCGTTTCTTGGGGATGCGAACCCTGACCGGGTTCCTGGCCGGCGCCTCCCCCGGGCCCGAGGGCTCGATCTTCAAGCTCTTCTGGAGTGAGTACCACCGCAAGGTCACCGAGCTCTCGGTGGACATCCTCGGCGCTGACGCCATGGTGCCGTCCGGCCGCTCCCCGACCAGCGCGTTCCAGGCCGACGATGTCGGTGCCCCCAACGACAGCGCATCGTGGGTCGGGACGTTCCTGTCGGCGCGCGCCGGGACGATCTACGCGGGGACGTCCCAGATCCAGCGCAACATCCTGGGGGAGATGGTCCTGGGCCTGCCCAAGGAGCCCGCTGGGCCGCGTCTGACCTGGCGGGAGCTGCAACAGGCCCAGGGTCGCTGAAGTCAGGCGCGGATCTCGGCCTGCAGGCGCCGGGCGTTGCCGCCGGTCACGGCGGCGTGGGTAGCCGGGTCCAGGCCCATCCCCGCCACCCACGCCAGGGAGTCGGTCACGGTCACGAAGGTGTTGGGCGCATCGGAGCCGAACAGCACCTTGTCGCCCACAGCAGCCACCGCCCCTGGCGGGGCGAGGACGGCCTCGAAGACGACCGGCGTCAGATCCACGTACAGCTCGCGGTGGCGGGCGACGAGATCGAGGGCGGTGGCCGCCGCCGCGTGCCCGCAGTGGGCGATGATGATCCTGGCCTGGGGCCAGCGGCGGGCGACTGTGGCGATGGGCTCCAACTCCGTCTCCGCCGTGTGGCCGGAGATGGCGTGGCCCGCGTGCACGACGGTCGGCAGGGAGATCGAGGACGTGTAGGCCCACACCGCGTCGAGCCGGGGGTCATCCGGGCTGTAGTCGCCGACGGAGCAGTGCAGCTTGAGGACCCGGGCACCCAGGTCCTCGACGGCGCGGCGGACGGTTTCGACGGGCTCGTCGTCGCCCGGGTGGGTCGTCGCCCCCGCCACGATGCGCACCGGTCCGTCCTCCTGGCCGGCGGCGATGGTCGCCGTGGCCTGGTTGAGCCCGTCGGACACGTCGGGTTTGTGAGCGTAGGGGAGGGTCCACGCCTCCTCCACGCCCTCCTCGGCCAGGCGGGCGCAGACGGCGTGGTGGTCGGCGGGGTAGGCCCAGGCCTCGTAGCCCAGGCGGTCGGCAAAGAAGCGGCGGACGGCGGCGCCCAGCCGCTCGGGCAGGAGATGGATGTGGCTGTCGACGGTCATGGGGCGGGCCTCGGGTCTGATTCGGGGCGGGCCGTGGGTCGCTCCGCCGTCGCGGTCTCGACGGCGTCGGCCTCGGCGTCGCGGCGAAGGGCGACGAGGAGCTCCCGGTAGGGACCGATCACATAGGCGCGGTCACCAGGGGCGAAGCGAGTGTCGCGCCGGGGCGGATGCTCGAGATGGCCACCCTCGGCCCGGGCGATGGCCACCACCCGAAGGCGGGCCGGGAGCTGCTGCATGGCCAGGCCGGCCAGGCCCCCGGCGGCGGCGACGGTGAGTCGGGCCACGAGGAGCAGCTCGCGCTCCACGTAGAAGGTGGAGAGGATGTCGAGGCCGAGAGCGGCGCCGACAAACCAGGGGGCGGCCAGCGCCGAGGTGCTCCGCACGTAGCGGAAGCCGAAGTCGCGCTCGACGATCCGGCCCATGTTGCGGTCGAACACCCTCAGGACGACGGGGATGTCCCGGCCGGTCCGGCGCGTGTGCGACCGCATGGCCAGGCCCGTCTCGATGTTGGTGAGGTCGTTGCTGGTCATCACGGCCACCGCCACCGAGTCGGCCACGTTGGCCATCTCGATGGTGCCGTCCGTGGTGGCGTCGGCGATGAGCACGGGCACGGCGAGGGCCCGGGCCCGGGGTAGGTTGCGGTTGTCGTCGTCCCGTTCGACGACGACGACCGGGATCCCCTCTTCCACCAGGCCCTCGACGACGCGCAGGCCGATGGCGCCCAGGCCGACGACCACCACATGGTCGGTCGCCTGCTCGATCTGGCGGTGACCGAGGGTTTCGGCGATTCTCCGGCTGACCAGGACGTTGGTCAGCAGGGCGAGCAGGGCGGTGACCAGACCGGCCCCGGCGATCATCAGGACCAGTCCGAAGACGACCAGCCAGGGCGACTGAGACGAGTACGTGAAGTCCCCGAAGCCGACGGTCACCACCGTTTCCACCGTGAAGTAGAGGCCGTTGAGCAGGGACATCCCACCTGGCCGGCGGTAGCTGAGATGCAACACGATGGTCGAGATGACGACGAGGGCGACGAGGGCGCTGAAGGTGACCCGGAAGGGCCGGGTGGTGTCCGACCAGACCAGGCGCCAGGCCCGGGAGGCCCGGCGCCGGAGCGCCTCTTGGTGCCGGCGCCGGTGCCGGTTCCGCGCCACCGTGTCGACGCTGCGAGCGGGGATACGGGCCGGGCCCAGGCCCGCCAGCTCGGAGCCCGCGCCGATGACCACCACCCGGTCGCCGGCCGTCACCGGCTGGTCCCGGCCGGGGCACAGATCGACGGCGTTGCCGTCGTCGGTGATGACCGCCAGGGGAGCAAGATCGCCGTAGAGATCCCGCAGCGTCGAGGATCGTGCCGCCCTGGTCTCGAGGACCGTGAAGGTCTCACCTCCGAGATCGAGGTCGCGGGTGGCCTGACGCAGGCAAGCCTCGACCACGGAGGGGGCGGCGAGGGCGGTGACGTCAAGCACGGTGCCCGAACCGGTCACCTCGGCCACGGCGCCGGCCACCGCGGTGTTGACCATGCGCAGCACCACCCGGAGGTCGCGCCGGACGTTGTTGGCGACCAGGGCCACCTCCAGGGTGTCGAGGTCGTCGTCGGCCACCGCGATCAGGGCTCGGGCCCCGGCGATCCCGGCGGCGGCGAGAGTGGCGGTGAGATCGGGGGTGGCCACCATCCGGGGCACCTGCCAGCCTTCCAGCACGCTGATCAAGCGCCGGTCGGTCTGGTCGTCGACCACCACAACATTCACCCCGGCGGAGTGCAGCTGCTCCACGATGCGAACCCCCAGGCCGCGCAGGCCGAACACGATGACATGATCGGTCGCGTCCCTCCATCCTCGCGGCACCCACGCATCCTGCCCGATACCCAGCGGGCGCGGCACCCTCGTATGGCCAGCCGCTACAGTGATCGGCCAGCCCTCGTGGCCCGGTCCGCCCTGGCGAACCGGTCACGCGCAGGGACCTGTGGTGCAGTTTGGAGTGCACGCCGGCCTGTCAAGCCGGAGGTCGCGGGTTCAAATCCCGTCAGGTCCGCGGTCGGATAGCTCAGTTGGTAGAGCGCGCGCCTGAAAAGCGCGAGGTCGTCGGATCGATGCCGACTCCGACCACTCGGGTAAGGCCCTCCTCAGAGGGCCTTTCTGCCTCTTCGGGGACGTTCTGAGCGGGCGACCTCGAGGCGGTCGTGCCACCCCGTGCCACAGCAGAACCGGAACCGCTGCTCGCCGGAGGTGCCCGTCGGTGCCCGTGAAAATGTGCTGCCGTCCTCCGTGCCGGCTCGACAGCCACGGAGAGCGGCCGGCGGAGCCACGGGCGATCACGAGGCGATGAACGGCGGCGGGCAGTCGATGTGAATTGGTGGCCACGGACGCTTGGAAAGGCAACGCGTGGATGGCGCGTCCCCGATGTCGACCACTCTGGCCACCGCCATGGCTTCGTCCTCGCCGATCAGGATGTACGCGCCGGGGACGATGCGCTCGGGGCGGAGCTGTCGTCATGAAGGGACCACGCCAGGCCGGTGTCGTCCATCGTGGTCAGGTCGACGGGGAGGTCGATCGTGATGTTGCGCCTCAAGGGTCCCCGTCGGGATCGTCCCCCCGGAGAAGGACGAGCCCGTGATGGTCCACTAAGACTTAG
>JBPCNZ010000100.1:0-6448 GCA_051000755.1 Acidimicrobiales bacterium
GCGCCACCGCCACCCGGACCCCCCGCCCCGATAGCACCCTCATCACGGCCTCAAACGGTCCCAGACCGCAAAAGGCCTGGCCACACCCCCCATGCCGCTCACTCCTGGAGCGCCGCACCCAAACGAATTGGGGCTGGCGTCGATGATGGCCACGCCGTCGGGGGCGAGCTGGCCCGAGCCGGTTGCGACGTCGAGCACCGGGTGGAATGCGACCACCTGGTCGCCGGGGGCCAGGACGAGAGGGAGGGGGACGGCGCCGAGGTTGACCATGACCGTCAGGTGGCCGCGCCGCATGATGAGTTGGCGGTCGTCCCCCGAGAGGGTCACCTCGGTGGCGGCCAGCTCAGGGTTGGTGATGTCGGGGAGGCGCCGGCGCAGGGCGATCAGGGTGCGGTACCACTCGAGCATGGAGGCGTGCTCGCCGGCGGCCACCTCGGACCAATCCAGCGTCGAGCGGGAGAAGGTGGCGGGGTCCTGGGGGTCGGGCACCGTCTCGGGCGCCCAGCCGAACGACGAGAACTCCTGGGTCCGTCCCTCGGTGACCGCTCGGCCCAGGTCGGGGTCGGCGTGATCGGTGAAGTACTGGAACGGGGCGGACGCCGCCCACTCCTCGCCCTGGAACAGCAGAGGAATGAAGGGGGAGCACAGCAGCAGGGCGGCGGCGATCCGGGCTCGGCCGGGGCTGGTGAGATGGCAGAGACGCTCACCGAGGGCCCGGTTGCCGACCTGGTCGTGGTTCTGGATGCACACCACGAACGCCGACGCGTCGAGGCCGACGGGCGGCCGTCCGTGGACCCGCCGGCGGTGACGGGAGTACTCCCCGGCGTATACCCACGCCCGGCGCAGGGCGGTGGCCACCTCGGCCAGAGAACCGAAGTCCTCGTAGTACCCGTTGGTCTCGCCGGTCAGCGCCGCATGGACGGCATGGTGAAACTCGTCGGCCCATGCGGCGTCCAGCCCGTACCCGCCGGCCTCGCGGGAGGTGACGTATCGAGGATCGTTGAGGTCGCTCTCGGCGATGACGGAGAGGGGGCGGCCGACCTGCGCGGCCAGGGCGGAGACGGCGATGCTGATCGTCTCGGCGATGTGCACCGCCGAGGTGTCGGCGATGGCGTGCACCGCGTCGAGGCGGAGCCCGTCGGCGTGGTAGTCCCGGAGCCAGGCGAGGACATTGTCCACGATGAAGGAGCGAACCTCGCCCGAGTCAGGCCCGTCGACGTTCACCGCGTCCCCCCAGTTGGTGACGTGTCGATCGGTGAAGTACGGCCCGTACCGGCCCAGATGGTTCCCGGCCGGCCCCAGATGGTTGTAGACGACGTCGATGATCACACCGAGGCCCCGGCGGTGGCAGGCGTCGATGAGGGCCTTGAGACCGTGGGGTCCGCCGTAGGCGTGATGGGGGGCGAAGAGGTCGACACCGTCATAGCCCCAGCCCCGCCCGCCGCTGGCCTCGGCCACGGGGAGCAGCTCGACGGCATCCACGCCGAGGTCGACGAGGTGGTCGAGGTGGGCGATGGCCCCTTCAAAGGTCCCTGATTTGGTGAATGTCCCCACGTGGAGCTCGTAGAGGACGGCCGAGGGCAGGTGCACGCCGCGCCACGCCCCGTCGGACCAGGCAAAGCTGTCGTGGTCGACCGTGCGCGACGGGCCGTCGACGCCTTCGGGCTGCCACGGCGAGCGGGGGTCGGGCAGCACGGGACCTCCGTCGAGGCTGAAGCCGTACTCGGTCCCGGCGGCGACGGGCGTCTCGAGCGACCACCAGCCCCGGTCGTCGCGGGTCATTGGGTGGCGCTCGTCGCCCATGACGGCGTCGACCTGTTCCGGCCGGGGAGCCCAGACGGCGAGGCGGGTCAGGGCCGGCACCGTCAGCGCTGGCGGATCTCGTAGACGCAGCTGTGGGCGCCGCTCACGATGTGGGCCACCCGCTCGATGTCCGCCTCGGGTACCGAGGCCCGGAGGAACGCCAGCTCGCTGGTGCAGGCATGGTCGTAACGGCGGGCCACGTCGAGGACGGCGCAGTTGTGCTCATTGACCGTCCAGAAGCCGGGCTCCACATGGGTGGCGTCGGCCAGATAGCCGTCCTCGTCGAGGATCGCGGCCAGCTCCCGCACCCGATCGTCGAAGGGCTTCCCGGCCAGGCGCACCTCGGCCCGCCGGACCCTCTCCGCCCCTCGCTGGTCGAAGACCCTCGCCACCAGGTCCGGGTCGGTGGCCTCGAGGAAGCCGAGCAGCTGGTTGGTGAGCTGTCCGTAGCGCTTGGGCCACAACGATTCCGCGGCCGGGGCCAGGCAGTAGCGCCGGCGGGGCCGGCCCGGCCCGCGGCGCTCGTCGCGGTGGGCCACCAGGCCTTGTTCCTCGAGGGGCCGCAGATGCTGGCGCACGGCGCTGACGGTGATGCCGAGCTCGGCGGCCAGCTCGTCGGCGGAGATGTCCCCGGCCGCCTTGAGCCGTTCGAGCACGGCGCCCACCGCCGGCGAGAACCCGGCCAGGCCGGAGCCGGCGCCGGCCGTCTCGGTCGGTGCCAGCTCCACCGGCTCGCTGGGCCGGGTCGTGTTCATCGCAGGATCAGGTGGCTGTCGCCGAACTCGTGCCAGACGTACCTCCGTGCCAGAGCGGCAGTGTAGGACGCCTCCAGCAACGGGCGTCCGGCCACCGCCTCGAGCAACTGGAGGTGCGAGGCCTGCGGTTCGTGCCAACCGGTGATGAGGCCGTCGACGGCCCGTACCCCTCGCGCCGGGCCGATCACCAGGTCGGTCCACCCCTCGGCGGCGCGCACGATACCCCGCTCGTCGGCCACCGTCTCGAGGGCGCGCACCGCGGTGGTGCCCACGGCGATGACCCGGTTGCCGGCGGCGCGGGTGGCGTTGATCAACGCCGCGCTGGGCTCGGCCAGCCGGTACCACTCGGTGCTGGGCGGCTCGTGGGCTTCGGGGGAGGACACCCCGGTGTGGAGCACGAACGGAGCGAAGCTCACCCCGCGGGCGACCAGCCTGGTCACCACCGCGGCGGAGAACGGTCGGGCCGCGCTCGGCATCTCCGCCGATCCGGGTTCATCGGCGAACACCGTCTGGTACGCCCCGATGGGGCGGTCCCGGGTGACGTAGCCATAGCGGATCGGCCGCCCGTAGCGGGCCAGGTAGGCCAGGACCGGCGCGGGCAGGGCCAGGGTGGCTGCCCACAGGCGGACGGGGCCGCCGCCACCGCCCCCGTTGGGACCGAGCAGCCGGGCCTGACCGCCAGCCGGAAGGTCGAGCACCAGCCCCGCGGGCGCGTCGAGCCACGGCAAGGTGGCCGGCCCGGCGAGGTGGCGCAGCTCGAGCACCCAGTCGCCACTCGGCGAACCGCCCGCCACGTGAACGACGACGGCGGCGCCGTCCGGCAGGCGGGCGTCGAGAGCGGCGGGGAGGGTGGCCGACGTGTTGACCACCAGGAGATCCCCGGGCCCGAGGATGGCCGGCAGGTCTCGGAAGATCCGGTGCTCGACGGAGCCGTCCCGCCCGCGGGCCACCAGCAACTTGACGGCGTCACGGGAGAGGCCACGCTCCTCGGGGGGTTCGGTCGCCTCGAGGCCGGGCGGGAGGTCGAAGGCCAAGCCGTCAACGAGGGCCGGCGGGGTCATCGGGCCGGCTCCGTCTCGCCCGAAGGAGCCAAGGTGATGTCGGCCAGGCGGACCCGGCCGCTCGGTCGATCGGATCCGATCAGGCTCATCAGGGCAGGCACGACCGTCGCCGGCTCCGGCCGGTCGGAGATGTCCTCGCCGGGAAATGCCTCCTGGTGGAGCCGGGTGCGCAGATCGCCGGGGTCGACCGTCCATGTTCGGCACCAGGGCTGCTCCGCTCCCCAGATGGCGCTGAGCTGCTCCAGGGCGGCCTTGGACGAGCCGTAACCGCCCCAGCCGGCGTAGGGCTCCAAGGCGGCGTCCGAGGTGACGGCGACCACCCGGGGCGCCGGCCCCTCCCGCAGCCACGGGGTCAGGTCCTGCAGGATGGCCAGGGGTGCGATGGTGTTGACCTCGTAGACCGCCCGCAGGGCATCGAGGGGGTAGTCGGCCAGCTGGGGTTGGGGGCTGGGGCCGAGGATGCTGGCGTTGAGCACCACCAGATCGACCCGGCCCCGGTCCGCCACGGTGGCCACCAGCCGGCGGCGATGGTCAGGATCGGCCACATCGCCGGCGACGCTGGCCACGGTGGCGGGGCCGGCGAGGGCCCCGAGGCGTTCGGTCTCCTCGGCGAGGGGGCCGGGGTCCCGACCGTCGATCACCAGTGACCAGCCCTGCCGGGCCAGGCCCTCGGCCACGGCGGCGCCGAGGCCGGAGGAGGCCCCGGTGACCACGGCAATGGGCGTTTCCTGCGGTGTCTGCATGGTGCGATCTCCCCTGTGACGACGTTCTCGGTAGATGATTCAATCAGAGATTACACAGGAAAAGCTGTTTTTATTCCGGATTTTGAGGGAGGACCAGGCCGGTCTGGTAAGCGAAGACCACGACCTGGACCCGGTCCCTCAGGTCGAGCTTGGCCAGGATGCGCCCCAGGTGGGTCTTCACCGTCGCCTCCGCCACGTATAGCTTCGTGGCGATCTCCCCGTTGGACAGCCCGCCGGCGACCTCCACCAGGATCTCCCGTTCGCGGTCGGTCAGCAGGTCGATGGGCGAACCCGCGGCCGGCTCGGACCCGGGGCGCAGGTCGGGCAGCTTGGTGGCATAGGCGTCGAGCAGGCGCCGGGTCACGCTCGGGGCGACCACGGCGTCGCCCGACGCCACCGTGCGGATGGCGGCGGCCAGCTCGGCAGGCGGAACGTCTTTGAGGAGAAACCCGCTGGCACCGAAGCGCAGAGCGGAGAAGGCGTACTCGTCGAGGTCGAAGGTGGTCAGGATGAGCACCCGCGCCGAGGGGGTCTGGGCCACAACCCGACGGGTGGCCTCGATCCCATCGGTCCCCGGCATCCGCACGTCCATCAGGATCACGTCGGGCCGCAGCTGGGCGGCCAGCCGGACGGCGTCGTCGCCATCGGGCGCCTCGCCGACCACCCGGAGGTCGTCCTGCTCCTCGAGGATCATCCGGAACCCGCTGCGCAGTAGAGCCTGATCGTCGACGAGGAGAACGGTGACGGTCAGCGCAAACCTCCGGGGCCGACCGGCAGGCGGGCCTGCACCCGCCAGCCGCCGTCCGGTCCGGGTCCGGCGGCGACGATCCCCTGGTGGACCGAGGCCCGTTCGCGCATGCCGGCCAGGCCGTGGCCCGGGACCGGTGTCGGAGCGACGCCCTCCGCGGGCCAGGGCAGGAGGCCGTCGTCGTCCACCTCGATGTCGAGCTCGGGGGCGTCGTAGCGCAACCGGACCTGGACCCGATGGGCGCCGGCGGCGTGCTTGACGCTGTTGGTCAGGGCCTCCTGGACGATCCGGTAGACCGTGAGGCCGGCGCCGGGCGGGATGGCGAACGGCTCGCCGGTGACCTCGAGGGAGGCGTCCAGCCCGGTCGCCCTGACCCGCGCCACCAGATCGTCGAGCTGGCTGACGTCGGGCTGGGGGCTGATGTCGGCTCCGCCGAGGGCCCCGGGGGTGTCGTCGCGGAGCACGCCCAGCAACCGGCGGGTGTCGCGCAGCGACTGGCGCCCGAGGTCGGAGACATGGGCGATGGCGTTGGCCGCCCGTTCCGGTTCGCTGACCAGCTTGGCCGCAGCCCCGTCGGCCAGGCTGACCATGACCGCCAGGCTGTGGGCCAGCACGTCGTGCATCTCCCGGGCGATCCGGGTCCGCTCGGCCACCGCCGCCATCCGGGTCTGCTGGTCGCGTTCGTGCTCCAGGCGCTCGGCTCGCTCGATGAGGGTGGCCAGGTGGGCCCGCCGGGTCCGGACGTTGACCCCGAGAAGAAAGGCCGCGGCCACCAGACCGGAGAGAAAGACCAGGGTGTGGATCCACGACCCGGTCAGGGTCCAGCGCAGGGTGGCCATGATCACCCCGACCTCGAGGACGGCGGCGGCGGCCAGAGCCGTGCGCCGGGGCCGGTGCACCGACAGGGTGCAGAGGGCCACCAGCAGGCTGACGTCGGCGATCACGCGCTCGTTGGCCAGGAACTGCAGGAAGGCGATGAGGCTGAGGGTCACGAACACGCCGACGGGGAACCGCCGCCGCCAGATGAGCGGAACGAGCAGGAGGACCTGAAAGATCACCTGCCCGACACTGGGGCGGCCCTCGACGAGCAGTCTGGGCGTGCTGATGGCGGCCAGGAAGAAGGTGAGGGCGGCGTCGGCGATCAGGGGGTGGGTGTGGACACCCCTGGTCAGGCGGCGCCACGGCGCGCCGCCGCCCCCGACGCCGTCGGAGGTGGCGGTCTCAGCGCCGGGGGGATCGTCGAGCAACGCGGCCGCCCGCCCCAGCATGGACCGGCCCAAACAGCCCCGGGACCCAGGCGGGGTGAGGAAGGAGGCACAGGTCATAGGAGAGGTGGAG
>JBPCNZ010000101.1:0-12116 GCA_051000755.1 Acidimicrobiales bacterium
CCCATAGCGCCACCGCCACCCGGACCCCCCGCCCCGATAGCACCCTCATCACGGCCTCAAACGGTCCCAGACCGCAAAAGGCCTGGCCACACCCCCCATGCCGCTCACTCCTGGAGCGCCGCACCCATCGCATTTCGGTGATGTGAACTCCCCCGCTCAGCCCACCGCTAGCACCGCCGGGGGTGAGATCGTTGTCACGGTGCAGGCGAACGACGACCTCGGCGCCCTGCGGGTCGGTCCACGGGTACTGGCCAAAGGCGACCCGGGAGGCCCTCTCGGGGGCCTGGCGATGGTCATCAAGGATCTGATCGATGTGGCCGGGGAGGCAACGGGCGCCGGCAACCCCCACCGGCTGGCATGCGCCTCGCCGGCCACCACCCATGCCACCGCGGTATCGCGGATGCTCGCCGCCGGCGCCGTGGTGGTAGGCAAGGCCCACACCGACGAGCTCGGGTTCAGCCTGTCGGGGACCAACGTCCACTACGGCACCCCTCGCAACCCGGCCGCCCCCGGGCGGGTACCGGGCGGATCGTCCAGCGGCTCGGCGTCTGCGGTCGCCGGCGGTCTGGTGGCCGCCGCCCTCGGGACCGACACCGGCGGGTCGATCCGGGTGCCGGCCTCCTACTGCGGGGTGTTCGGCCTGCGGCCCACCCATGGGCGCGTGCCGCTCGAAGGGGTGGTCGAGCTGGCGACGTCGTTCGGCACGGTCGGGGTCCTGGCCGCCACCGGAGCGGTCCTGAGCGCCACCGGTACAGCCCTCCTGGAGACCGCCTCGTCCGAGGAGACCCCGACGGCGCTGGTGATCGCCGACGATCTGCTGGCCGTGGCCGACCCCGCCGTGGCCCGGGCGGTGAGCGCCGCCGCAGACCGGTTGGCCAGCCAGATCGGGGCCGACGTGATCCGAGCCGACGTGTGCGGAAAGCGCCTCAACGGGTGGCTCGACGCCTTCCGGGGCCGCCAGATGGTGGAGGCATGGCGTCAGCACGGACGCTGGATCGAACGGCAGCACCCCTACCTGGGGCCGGGCATCGCGGCCCGCTTCGACACCGCCCGGCGCACCCAGCCCTCGGCGGCGGACGCCGCCACCGGGGCCGGGGCCGAGGTGCGGGCCGCCTTCGACGCGGTGGTGCCACCCGGTGGGGTCCTGGTGCTCGCATCGGCGGCGACGGTCGCCCCGCCCATCGGGGTCGCCGGGGTGGACAAGGGCGATCTGCGGACCCGCACCCTGCTGCTCACCTGCCTGGCCGGCCTGGCTGGTCTCCCGGCGGTCAGTCTGCCCCTCGCCGAGGTGGATGGAAGGCCGGTCGGCGTCTGCCTGGTGAGCCGCGGCGGCGACGACGAGCGGCGCCTGGCGGCAGCTCGATGGGCTGACCACGACCCAGCCCGACAGACCAGGGATGTCCTGGCCGGCATGACAATCAGTTGACGGGCCGCTCCCGTCTCGGGATGGTGAGGGTGCGAGGCGGCCCGGGAACGTGAAGCTCTCCCCCCATGAGCGCGACAAGCTGCTCGTCTCCGTCGCGGCGATGATCGCCCGGGACCGCCAGGCGAGAGGCGTCAAGCTCAACCATCCCGAGGCGGTGGCGCTGATCACCAGCTTCGTCCTCGAGGGGGCGCGCGACGGCCGCTCCGTTGCCGAGTTGATGACCACCGGGCGGGAGGTCCTCGGGCGCGACGATGTCATGGTCGGCATCCCCGAGATGATCGACGACATCCAGGTGGAAGCCACCTTCCCCGACGGCACCAAGCTGGTCACCGTGCACCGGCCCATACCGTGACCACAGCGGAAGGGACGCCGGGCGAGGTGATCGTCGGCCACGAACCGGTCGTCATCAACGAGGGCCGGGAGGTGATCACCGTTTCGGTGACCAACACGGGGGATCGACCGGTACAGGTCGGCTCCCACTTCCACTTCGCGGAGACCAATCCTGCCCTCGTGTTCGACCGGGCTGCGGCAAGGGGGCACCGACTGGCGGTGCCGGCCGGGACGAGTGTGCGCTTCGAACCGGGTGCTGATCGGGACGTGGAGCTGGTGGCGTTCGGCGGCTGGCGCTACATGGCTGGCTTCCGGGGCGACGTCGGCGGTCCTCTCGGTGCCTGAGCCAGTCGCCCGGTCCCGATACGCGGCCCTCTACGGCCCCACCGCCGGCGACCGGATCCGCCTGGCCGACACCGACCTGCTGATCGAGATCACCGAGGACCTCTGCGGTGGACCGGGCCGGGCCGGCGACGAGGCCGTCTTCGGAGGCGGGAAGGTGATCCGCGAGTCGATGGGCCAGAGCCGGACGACCCGCGGCGAGGGGTCCCCGGACCTGGTGATCACCGGCGCCGTCGTCGTGGACCACGACAAGATCGTCAAGGCCGACGTCGGCGTCAGGGACGGACGGATCGTGGCCCTGGGCAAAGCGGGCAACCCCGACACCATGGACGGCGTCGACCCCGACCTGTGCATCGGGCCGTCCACCGAGATCCTCGCCGGCAACGGCCTGATCCTCACGGCCGGGGCCATCGACTGCCACGTCCACCTGATCTGCCCCCAGGTCCTGGAGGAGGGGCTGGCATCGGGGATCACCACCGTCATCGGCGGCGGCACCGGACCGGCAGAGGGGACCAAGGCCACGACGGTGACCCCTGGCGCCTGGTATCTGGCCGCAATGTTGACCGCGCTCGACGGCTGGCCGGTCAACGTGGCGTTGCTCGGCAAGGGCAACACCGTCTCGGAGGAGGGGCTGTGGGAACAGCTCGGAGCCGGGGCGTCAGGCTTCAAGCTGCACGAGGACTGGGGCACCACCCCCGCTGCCATCGACGCCTGCCTGCGGGTGTGCGACGCCGGAGGGGTCCAGGCCGCCATCCACACCGACACCCTCAACGAGGCCGGCTTCGTGGACTCAACCCTCGCCGCCATCGCGGGACGGACGATCCACGCCTATCACACCGAAGGAGCCGGAGGGGGCCACGCCCCCGACATCATCACCGTGGCCGGCGAGACGAACGTCCTGCCGTCGTCGACCAACCCGACTCGACCGCACACGGTCAACACCATCGACGAGCACCTCGACATGCTGATGGTCTGCCATCACCTCAACCCTTCGGTACCCGAGGATCTGGCCTTTGCCGAGAGCCGCATCCGACCGGCGACGATCGCCGCCGAGGATGTCCTTCACGACCTCGGAGCCATCTCCATGATCGGCTCCGATTCCCAGGCCATGGGCCGCATCGGCGAGGTCATTGCCCGAACCTGGCAGACAGCACATGCCATGAAGCGCCGCCGCGGCCCGCTGCGTGACGACGGCGCCGCCGACAACAACCGGGTCCGGCGCTACGTGGCCAAGTACACGATCTGCCCGGCGGTGGCTCACGGCATGGCCGGCGACATCGGTTCCGTCCATCCGGGCAAGCTCGCCGACCTGATCCTCTACGACCCGCGGTTCTTCGGGGTCCGCCCGGCCATGGTCATCAAAGGGGGCATGATCGCCTGGGCTCAGATGGGCGACGCCAACGCCTCCATCCCGACCCCGCAACCACAATGGGGACGGCCCATGTTCGGGGCCGAAGGGCGCGTCGCGGCCGCCTGCTCGCTGACGTGGGTCGCCCCCGCAGCCATCGAGGACGACCTCCCCGACCGGTTGGGGCTCGGGCGGCAGGTGGTCGCCGTCGCGGACACCCGCCGGCTGACCAAGGCCGACCTGCCCGGCAACGACGCCCTCCCCCGGATCACCGTGGACCCGGACCGCTTCGAGGTGACGATCGACGGCGAGACCGTCACCGAGCACCCCGCGATCGACCTGCCCATGACCCAACGCTACTTCCTGTTTTGACCCGGACCACGGGCCCGGCCCCCGCCACGGCCACCCTGCTGGTGCTGGCCGACGGCCGACTCCCGACGGGCGGCCACGTGCATTCCGGGGGGATGGAGGAAGCCGTCACCGACGGGCGGGTCGGCGACGTCTCTGACCTCCGGGCCTACGTACGGGGGAGGCTGGCCACCGCCGGGTTGGTCGATGCCGCTCTGGCTGGCGCCGGCGCTGACCTCGGCGCGGCCCCTGAGGGCTGGGCTGAGCTCGACTCCGAAGCCGCGGCTCGCTGCCCGGCGTCGGCCCTGCGCCAGGCGGGGCGCTCCCAGGGTCGGGGGCTGGTCAGGGTGGCCCGACGACTGTGGCCGGCGCCGGTCCTCGACACCGTCGCCGCCGTGCACGCCGATGGCCCGCTCTGGCCCGTCGCGGTCGCGGCGGCGGCCGTCGCCGCCGGGGTCGACCGGGCCGGCGCGGCGCTCGTCGCCGCCCAGGCCAGTGTTACCGCCCCGGGGTGGGCCGCGGTCCGGCTCCTCGGGCTCGATCCTTTTGCCGTGGCCCTGGTGCTGGCCGACCTGGCCCCGGCCGTCGACATGGTCGTTGCCCAGGCCCTCGACTCGCCCGCCGGTGGGCCCCTCCCGGCGGCCAGCGGCCCGCTGTGTGACATCGCAGCCCAGATCCATGCCCGCCGGGCGGTACGACTCTTTGCCTCCTGAATCCCGCCGGCCGCTCCGGATCGGCATCGGCGGTCCCGTCGGAAGCGGCAAGACCGCGCTCGTCGCGGCGCTGGCCCGAACACTGGGCCCTCACCTGTCGATGGCGGTCGTCACCAATGACATCTACACCACCGAGGACGCCGAGATGCTCCGTCGAGCGGCGGTTCTCCCCGACGCACGGATCGCCGCGGTCGAGACGGGATGCTGCCCGCACACGGCCATACGCGACGACATCAGCGCCAACCTCGACGCGGTCGAGGCGTTGGAGCGGGCCCTTCCCGACCTCGATCTTGTCCTCATCGAGTCGGGCGGTGACAATCTGACGGCAACCTTCAGCTACGGCCTGGTCGACCACCAGATCTTCGTGATCGACGTGGCCGGCGGCGACAAGGTGCCTCGGAAAGGGGGGCCGGGAATCACCAGATCGGACCTCCTGGTGATCAACAAGACCGACCTCGCCCCCCTGGTCGGGTCCGATCTAACCGTCATGGCCGAGGACGCGGCCCGCCACCGGGACCGGCGCCCGGTGCGGTTCACGAGCCTGAGCGAGGACCCCGGAGCGGGCGCCGTGGCGGCCTGGGTGCGCGACCTGGTGGACCGGTGCGGGCCCGAGCCGAGCTGAACGTCCTCGCCTCCGGCCGCCTCGGTCGGGTCGTCTCCTGCCCGCCGGTCACGTTCCGGGCCGCCGGGGACGCGGTCTATGTGGTGGGCACGGCCGCGGGACCGCTCGGCGATGACGACATCGGCATCGCCGTGACCGTGGCCGAGGAGGCCACCCTCCGCCTCCGCTCGGCGGCGGCCACGATCCTCTACGAGGGTCGCTCGAGTCGTCAACGATTCGAGGTGTCCGTTGGGCGATGCGCCACCCTGGACTGGCATCCCGAGCCCCTGATCGCCACCGCCGGTTGCCACCACTCCCAGTACGTCTCTCTTCGTGTCGGCGAGGACGCCGAGGTCGACTGGACCGAGGAGGTTGTTCTCGGGCGCCACGGCGAGGAGCCGGGCGCCCTCGACCTGCGCTTCGACGTGGACGTCGCCGGTGTTCCGCTCCTCCGCCATCAGCTCGTGATCGGCGGTCCGGGCTGGGACGGCCCTGCGGTCGTCGGCCCCCACCGCAGTGTGGGCCTGCGTCTGATCATCGGCCCGGGAATGGCGCCCGCCGCAGATGCCGGTGACGGCTGGGCCTGGATGGACCTCGATGGTCCGGGCCTGCTCCTCGTGGCCGTCGCCGGCGGGCTTTCCGAGCTGCGGGAACGGATGGGCGCCGGAGTTTCGACACGGTGAATGGACGATTCGACCCAGGGCAGCCGGCCAGGTGGGCCCTACCGGTGGCCGGTGAACGGCCAGATCGTGGGTCGTTGCAGCGGGGGCGGCCGGGGGAAGGCTGGCGGCCCCTCCAGGTCCAAGAAGTCGAATAGCGGCGCCGCCGCCGCGTCCCGCCGGGTCAGCGGGGCCAGACCCCACCGCTGTTCGATCGTGGCCAGAACCGACGTGTGGTCGTAGACGACGGACGAGACGTAGCCAGGTTTGGAGAAGGGCGACGCCACGATGCACGGCACCCGGAAGCCGAGGCGGTCGTAGCCGCCGGGCTGATCGGGCGGCACGTGGATGGCGGGCGCCACGTCGTCGGGGGGCACCGCCGCGGGAGGCGGCACATGGTCGTAGAACCCGCCACCCTCGTCCCACGTGAGCACCCAGAGCATCCCCGCCCACTGGAGGCCAGCGCCGACGGCATCGAAGAGGGTGGCGGTGAACGCCTCGCCGATCTGGTCGTCCTCGTATTCCCCCTCGGAGGCGAACGGCACGTCCGGGGTCACCAGGCTGACCGCCGGAAGGGTTCCCCCCTTGCAGTCATCGAAGAAGCGATCGAGGGAGTGGAGGTGGCTGTGGTATCGGAGGACATTTCGGGGCCACAAGGCCACCTCCGGCACCTCGGCGAAATAGTTGGCCCAGCTGATGCCTGCCGTATCGAGGCGATCCCAGATCGTCCCGGTGGCGGGCGGGCGGACGAACGGGCCGGGGATGGTTGTGCTCACCAGGCCGTCCGCGGTGGCCGCCTGGAGGAATCGCCGGTTGGGGAACGTCTGAGCCAGGACGGACGCGAAGTAACGATCGGCGATCCCGAACGACTTCGCCAGGGCGTAGTACCAGGGCAGGTCGTTGCCGTCGAGGTAACCCATCGGGTCGTGGCTGCCCGTGGTCGTGACGAAGCCGTTCATGGCTCCGCCGTTCCATTGCCGATGGGACGAGTTCCAGGTCTGGCTCACCCGGAAGGACGGGTTGATCGGGAGGTCCTGATGGTGGACCCGCACCGGGCGCCCCTCGCTGTCCGGGTTCGTGTTGGTAGGTGCCCCTCCGGCATCGAAGGTGAAGCCGTCGCCACGACCCAGCATGCCGAAGTAGTTGTCGAAGGTGTGGTTCTCCTTCATGACAACCACGATGTTGGTGATCGAATCGGTTGTCATCGGGCCTCCGCCGTGTCGGCTCCATGGTAGCGAGGGTCTACGTCGGCGGCTTTGGCTGTTGGGGCAGTTGGACGTCGTCGGGGGGAGGCGTGGTGGTGCCGTCCCGCAGGGTCACCGGGCCGACCGGTCGGGGTGGGCCGGGTGCGGGAGGCAGGGGCTTGGGTGCCGGCGTCGAGTGGCTCGCCGGACCGACGATCGCATTTCGGGTGCTGTGAACTCCCCCGCCGGGCCCGGTGCGAGCACCGCCGGGGGTGAGATCGTGGTCCGCGAACGACGATGGTGCGCTCGTCGTCATCCGCCTTCGTCGTCGGGGGGTGCTGGTGATGCCGGGGTAACGAAGGATCGGCGATCGGGGCCCCGGTCGACGACTGCAACGTGATCATCAACCTGGGGATGCGCTTCGTCCCGCAAACGGATCCCAAACGCGAATTCTGATCGGTCCCGAGGTGCAGCAGTGGGCGGTAGAACGTTTCTTCTGTGTTGGAGTGTGGGTACCTTTCGTCATGGTGACGTTCCGGTCAGGCGGTGAGCTCCCGCTTGTCGACGCCGTCCGTGGTGCCTGCCGGGCCGTGGCCGACCAGGCCCGTCACGTGCGGATCAACGTCGACGCGATTGCTTCTTACGCTGAGGGGCTGCCCGCCGCGTCGGACGTGCCGGGGCTGGACCCGACGGCGCACTTCACCGAGGGGGACGTCGAGGCTGTCGCCGCGTTCGTGCTGTGCATCGACTCGATCAACTTCGGCTCGGGCTGGTGGCCGACGGTCCGCAAGCGGCCGGGCCGCTCCGGCTCCTTGACCATGGCCAGCGGGCTCGCCGACCGCTTCCGGGCTCGCGGCCCATGGACGGCCGAGGAGCTCGCCGAGATCGACGCTGGTGAACTGGCCGAGGTGCTCGACCAGGACCCAGACCACGAGGTCCTGCCCCTGTTCGCCAACGCGCTGCGAGATCTCGGGAGCCACGTGCGCAATGACGCTGAGGGAAGCTTCCTCCGGGTCGTCACCGACGCCGGCGGCTCGGCCGTCGCTCTCGCGACCCGCCTGGCCGGCTGGGACTGCTTCTTCGATGTCTCTTCTTACGCCGGCAGCCAGGTGCCGTTCTTCAAACGCGCTCAACTCACCGCCGCTGACCTCCAAGCAGCCGGAGTCACCGCCTTTGGCGACCTGGCCCGCCTGACCGCGTTCGCCGACAACCTCGTACCCCACGTGCTCACCGTCGACGGCGTACTCGAACTCGATCCGGTCCTGGCGGCAAGGATCGCCGCCGAAGAGCTGCTGGCGCACGACTCACCCGAGGAGATCGAACTGCGCGCCTGCGCCCTGCATGCCATCGAGCTTCTGGTCGCAGCCACCGATGGTCGCCTCTGCGCGGCCGAGATCGACATGGTGGTCTGGACCCGCGGCCAACAGCCCCACATGAAAGCCCGTCCGCGTCCGCGAGCTCGGACCACCGCCTACTAGAGAACGCCGATTTGTGGCTCGTTTCACCGGCACCAACCCTCAGCGCCTCGAGTCCGCCAGAGCGACGGACAACGCTGGCGGTGAGATCACCGAGTGCGAACCACCGCGACGACTGGCGGTCACCTCGGTGCTCGGCACCGACGCCAGCCTCGTCAGCATCGATCTCCGGTCAACCGGCGACGACACGACAGAGCTGACGCTGCAACACCGCGTTGCCAGCCGTAGCCCCGCCGTTTGATGACACCAAAACTGACCCCTCGTCCTCAGTTTCTCCGGTTGTAACACGGACCTACGTGGACGCGACGAGGATGAGGTGATGACCAGCACTCCCGTTTCCGGTACCCGGCTGTGGGCCGGTGCTCAGGTCGCCGCCGCCAAGGCGAGATCCGGCGTGACCTGGGCTGACATAGCCCAGGCTGTCGGCCGCAGCCTGGTGTGGTCGACCTCCGCCGTCCTTGGCCAGCAGCCCCTCGACGCCGACCAGGCGAGCGCCATCGGAGGACTTCTCAGCCTCGACGACGACGTGGTAGCCGCCCTGCAACTGCCCCCCGACCGGGGAGCGGGGGCGTTGGACCGCAGCCAGCCGGCCGTCTACCGGCTGGAGGAGGCCGTCCAGGTGTACGGGGCAGCCGTTGCCGCCCTCATGGCCGAGGAGTTCGGCGATGGCATCATGAGTGCCATCGACTTCGAGCTGGACTTCGCCCGGGTGGCAGATCCCAAGGGGGACCGGGTGGTGCTGACCTTCAACGGGAAGTTCCTGCCCTACCGCGTGTGGTGAGGACGGCAGCATGGCGCCCGATGGGCACCGGTCCCGACGAGCTCAGCATCCAGGAGCGCCTCTATCCCACCCTCACCTGCTTCGGGTGCGGTCACGCCAATCCGAAGGGCCTCAAGCTGCGAAGCTATCTCGCGGGGAAAGCCGTCGTGGCCACCTTCGTTCCCCTCCCGGAGCACGACAACGGGGTCGGCTATCTCAACGGCGGGATCATCTCCACGGTGCTCGACTGCCACAGCGCCGCGGCGGTGATGACCGAAGCTGAGCGCCGGGGGTGGATGCCGGCGCCGGACGCACCGATCGGCTACGTCACCGCCGGGCTCGATGTCCGCTACCTGCGTCCGACTCCCCTCTTCGAGCCGCTCACCCTCAGCGCCCAGGTGCGATCAGCCAGCGAGTCCGAGATGTGGGTGGACGTCGAGCTGTCCTGGGACGGCAAGCCGCGCGCCACCGCGGTGGCCACCTGGAGGCAGTGGCGGCCCCGCTGAGATGCCGGCGGCACACCGGCGGCACCGGCGCTCACCCTGACGCCGGCGGCGAGGGCGCTGGAGGCGAGGGCGCTGGCGGTGAGGGCGCTGGGCGAGAGGCACTGGCGGCGACGAACGTGAACCGTTCGTACCGGCCTCCATCCGGCCGAGGACTGTTTGTGCCGCCTGACGGGGCGAACGGTTCACGTTCGTCCCAAAACCGAAACAATCGGTTCACCCCGGCCCCTCGCGCAGCCCAGGTTGCTCGCCCCGGCTCTCCGCCCGAGGGATCGTCGGCCCGTTGAGTCACGGGCCTGGGTTGTGCGAGTCGGCGCCGCGGTTGGGAAGGTGAGAGCGGTGATGCGGGGCTTGGCGAGGTTCGACGGAGGTGGCTGGGGGAAGGCGCGCTGAGCAAGGAAAGGGTTGTGGCGGCTGATCGTGGGTAGCCGAGGCTCGGGGGCCGTGGTGGTAGGGTCGGTGGCTGAGGCTGCTGGGCGCCCCTGGTTTGTGGCTCGAGCGGGCGTCTGGCGTTAGGGCCCTGCTCGTGACGCACGTCGGCGGGGGGCGGGCCAGTGAGGGGCTGTTCGCCATGAGGGTCTTAGCGGGACAACACCCGGTGATTCCACAACCGCCTCACGACGAAGAAGGTCCCCGTGCAACTGCGAAGACCACGTCTGTCGGCATCGACTAGCACGGCGCCGCAGCGTGGTCGGCTTAGGCGATCCCACGGAGCACGGGCACTGGCACTGGCACTGGCACTGGCACCGGCACCGGCACTGGCACTGGCACTGGCACGGAACCCGCTAAGCCGTGCGGCCGGCGCCCTTGTTGGCGTACATGGCCATGTCGGCGTGGTACAGCAGCGCTTCGACGTCGCTCGTGCTGGCATCAAAGGTGGCGGCACCGACGCTGATGGTCACGACCTCAGGGACGTCGGTCAACAGCCGGCAGAAGGCCCGTCGGATCCGATCGACCAGCTGGGCCGCACCCTCGAGATCGAGGTCCACGGCGACGATGACGAATTCGTCTCCGCCCAGTCGGGCGATGACATCGGCGGCGCGCACCTGGGCCCGGAGACGGCCAACGGTCTCCTTGAGGACGAGGTCACCGACGGCGTGCCCATAGCGGTCATTGATCTGCTTGAGCCCGTCGAGGTCGCAGTAGAGCACGGCGCCAGGCGGTCCGCCCTGGACGGCATCGGCCACGACCGTCCGCAGATGGGTGAGCAGCACCCGCCGGTTGGGCACGCCCGTCAGGGCGTCGAGCTGGGCTTGGCGGGACAGGATGTCGTCGCGAGCTTTACGCTCGGTGATGTCCTCGAGGTGCACGAGCAGAAACGGCGGGTAGCTGCTGCCCGGGGAGATGACGCTTGCCGTGAGGCTGGCCCAGATCAACGTCCCGTCCTTGCGGACCATCTTGCGCTCGTCGCGCGTGAAACGTCGGTGTCCGTAGGCGAACTCCCGGAGCCGGGCATCACTGGGGGCCCGCTCACTGGGATGCACCAGCTTGGCCCAATGCAGATCTGCCAGCTCGCCAGCGCTGCGCCCGAACACCCGGCAGAAGGCATCATTGACCTGAAGAAGCCGGCCCCGGTCCCCGGCATCGAGGCTGAACATGGCCATGGCCCCCGCCGATGCCGAGAACGAGAACCGGAAAGCAGCCTCGCTGGCCTGGAGCCGACCATGTTCCTGGCGCAGCTGTTCCGCCAGTTTGGCGTTGCCGATGGCCACCCCTGCCTGGACGGCGAAGATGTCGAGCATCTCTCGCAGCATCGGGCCCGGACGGCGCTGGTCGGGAGGTAGATCGACCGAGAGCACTCCGACCATGGTCCCGTCGCTGGCATACATCGGCGCCAACAGGGCATCCTCGGGATGCCACGCATCCGGCGCCTCCTCCACGGTCACGTCCGGGACCCACGTGAACGGGTCTCAGGCGTCCTCCTGTTCGTGAGAGACGAAACGCAACGGGCCCCAGGCCACGGATCGGGCCAAGAGGTCATCCATGAAAGCCTTCTCGACGATCTGGCCGGCCAGGACGTCGCAGGCCTCTTGGGGACCGGCCACGGCCAGCACCTGCAGGTCGCCGTTGGCCAGGACGTAGTTCACCGCGGCGGCGCCAAAGCCAAGCGCTTCGACCACTCCCTCGGCGACGGCTTGGAGGGTGTCGTTCAGTCGCTGACCGCGGTTGATCTGGGCGCTGACCGAAGCCACTCGCCGCAGGACCGCTAGATCAAGGTGTCTATCCGCCATATGCATAGCCACCAGACATTGCCATCGGTTCGTACCTCTGTGGCCACTTGGACGTTAGTTGACCTTCTCCTCAAGGACACGTTTGCGGAATTTTTCGCAGTCTGTAACAACTCCTCGCCGGCGGCGGCCCCGCCAACATCATCAGCGCCGGCGGGCGGGACTACGCGTTCGATGACGTGTCGGGCTTTGAAGTGGT
>JBPCNZ010000102.1:0-6160 GCA_051000755.1 Acidimicrobiales bacterium
GAGACGGGCGCCGGCGGGGATGTGTAGTTAGGGTCCCTGGGGCAGAATTTCTACGCAGAGATGCTGAACATCACCGGCCTCGACGCCGGCGCCGACGGCGTGGGCCCGTTGCCCGAGCCGGGCGACCGGGCGTCCTGGCCGGGGATGCGCCAGCGGCTGGCGGCGATCATGAAGACCAAGTCACGCGACGAGTGGTGCACGTTGTTGGAGGGCACCGATGCCTGCTTCGCCCCCGTGTTGACCATGGACGAGGCCCCGCAGCATCCCCACATGGCGGAGCGCCGAACGTTCATCGACGTCGGTGGTGTCGTCCAGCCCGCCCCCGCACCACGCCTCAGCCGGACACCAGGGGAGGTCGCCGGGCTCCCGCCCCGCCCCGGCCAGGACACCGTCGCGGCCCTTGGCGACTGGGGTTTCTCCACTGCGGAGATCGCCGAGCTGCGCGACACGGGAGCCGTGCGCTAAGGCGCTGATCCGACGAATCAGGGGCCGAGGTCGACGACAGGGCAGGTGAGGGTACGGGTGATGCCCTCGATGTGCTGGAGGCGGCTGACGACCATGCGTCCGAGCTCGTCCACCGAGGGAGCCTCAGCCTTGACGATCACGTCGTAGGGCCCGGTCACCCCTTCGGAGACCGTGACCCCGGCCAGGTCCCGGGCGTGGGAGGCCACGGCTTCGGCTTGGCCGACCTCGGTCTGGATCAGGATGTAGGCGCTCACCGCCACGTCATGTCCCCTCGCTGGTGCTGGTGCTGGGCGGCCGATGCTAGCGGCGCCCACCGGGAGGTCCTGTCTCCGGTGGGTGCCGGCGCCCGGGCGGGCTCCCCTCGGGGCTCCGGCCTCAGCCCAGGCGCTTCTCGAGTTGGGTCAACTCGGAGCGCAACTCGGCGGGGAGGCGCTCGCCCAGACCGTCGAAGTGCTCGGCGATCGAGGGCACCTCGGCTTTCCACTCCTCGTTGTCGACGGCCAGCAGGCGGGCCATGGCGTCCTCGTCGAGGTCGAGGCCCTCGATCGGAATGGCACCGGGTGTCGGGAGCATCCCGATCGGGCTCTCGATGGCGTCGCCCTTGCCGGCGCAGCGCTTGAAGACCCACTCGAGAACCCGGCTGTTCTCGCCGAACCCGGGCCAGATGAACGTGCCGTCCTCACCCTTGCGGAACCAGTTGACGTAGAACATCTTGGGCAGCTTGTCGGGGTCGCCGGCGGCGCCGACGTCCAGCCAGTGCTGGAAGTAGTCCGCCATGTTGTAGCCGCAGAACGGCAACATGGCGAAGGGGTCCCGGCGTAGCTTGCCGACTGCCCCGGCGGCGGCGGCCGTCGTCTCCGAGGCCATGATGGAGCCGAGGAACACGCCGTGATGCCAGTCGAAGGCCTCAGTGATCAGGGGCACGACACTCGAGCGGCGACCGCCGAAGAGCACGGCCGAGATCGGCACGCCCTCGGGGTCCTCCCACTCGGGGGCGATGGCCGGGTCCTGAGAGGCGGGGGCGGTGAACCGGGCGTTGGGATGGGCGGCCGGCGTCTCGCTGTCCGGCGTCCAGTCCTGCTTCTTCCAGTCAGTGAGATGCGCCGGCTTCTCTTCGGTCATGCCCTCCCACCAGACGTCCCCGTCGTCGGTGAGGGCGGTGTTGGTGAAGATGCAGTTCCCCGAGAGAGTCAGCATAGCGTTGAGGTTCGTCGTGTTGGACGTTCCGGGGGCGACCCCGAAGAAGCCGTGCTCCGGGTTGATGGCCCGGAGCCGCCCGTCGGCCCCGAACTTCATCCAGCAGATATCGTCGCCGATGGTCTCGACCTTCCAGCCCGGCAGGGTCGGGATCAGCATGGCCAGGTTGGTCTTGCCGCACGCCGACGGGAACGCCCCGGTGATGTAGCGCGACTCGCCTTCGGGAGACGTCAGCTTGACGACGAGCATGTGCTCCGCCAACCAGCCGTCATCGCGGGCCATGACCGAGGCGATGCGAAGGGCGAAGCACTTCTTGCCGAGCAGGGCGTTGCCCCCGTAGCCCGACCCGTAGGACCAGATCTCCCGGGTCTCGGGGAAGTGGACGATGTACTTGTTGTCGGCGTCACACGGCCACGGGACGTCGGCTTCACCGGCGGCCAAGGGGGCCCCGACCGAATGAACGCAGGGCACGAACGGCCCCTCGGTACCGAGCACCTCGAGGGCACCGCGCCCCATCCGGGCCATGATCCGCATGCTCACCGCCACATAGGCGGAGTCGGTCACCTGCACGCCGATGTGGGCGATGGGCGAACCGAGCGGACCCATCGAGAACGGCACGACGTACATGGTTCGGCCCGCCATGCAACCGTCGTAGAGGTCCCGCATGGTCTGCTTCATCTCCGCCGGGTCCCGCCAGTTGTTGGTGGGGCCGGCGTCGATCTCCTGCTCAGAGCAAATGTAGGTACGGTCCTCCACCCGGGCCACGTCGGCGGGGTCCGAGGCCGCCCAGTAGCTCGAGGGTCGCTTCGCCTCGGACAGGCGGGTGAACGTGCCTCCGTCAACCAGTTGCTGGCAGAGAGTGTCGTACTCCTCAGCAGAACCGTCACACCATTCGACGCGATCAGGCTTGGTCAGGGCCGCCCATTCGTCCACCCAGGCCTGGAGGCGCTTGTGTTCGATCGGGGGCTTGGGGGAGGTCATGCTTGGGTGCGTCTCCTTCGACTGGTGATGCTCGGGGGGCGCGTCGGCGTCCCCAGGCGGGAAGTGCGTCGGCCATACGGGCCGACGCCGGCGATCGGGCCCCACCGAAGGGACCCGACGCCGAACATAGACATCAGACGCGGTCCTCAAAACCGCTCGGGGGGCCGTTACGTGCAGTGGATCCCGGTCTCATCTCGGCTGGTGCTCCACGGGTCTAGCGTAGGCTCCCGTCGGTGGTGAACGATATCGGAGGCAGGTCCTGAGCGGCGAGTTCGACGCCCTGGCCGGCCTTGCGTCCATGCTTCCCGCTGCCCCCCGAGGCGAAACGTGGATCGGTGACGACGCCGCGGTGGTGCGTGCTCCTGCCGGCACTTGGCTGCTGCTGGCGACCGACGCGGTGGTCGCCGGTGTCCATGCGGATCTGACCCTGACCGGCTTGGACGATCTGGGCTGGAAGGCCCTGGCCGTCAACGTCAGCGACGTGGCCGCCATGGGCGGGCGACCCGGCCATGCCCTGGTCACCGTGGCCGGCCCCCCGGCCACCGATCTGGGCCTGCTCTACCAGGGCATCCGGGCTGCGGCGGGCCGCTACGACTGCCCTGTGGTCGGTGGTGATCTCACCAATGCTCCCGGTCTGGTGATCTGCGTGGCGGTGACGGGCTGGGCCGACGGCCCGGTCGTCACCCGGAGCGGCGCCCGGGTCGATGACGGGATCTGGGTCACCGGCCCCCTGGGCCGGGCCGCCGCCGGCCTGCGCATCCTCCGCCGACGAGCCGGGAGGGGGGCCGGCCCGGAGGAGGCAGCGGGCCCGGTCGTGAGCGAAGCGATCGAGCGCCACCTGGTGTTGGCCCACGCCCGGCCGGAGGCGGCCCTGGCCGAGGGTCGGGCGGCGGCGAGAGGCGGGGCCACGGCCATGATCGACGTGTCCGACGGCCTGGTCGCCGACCTCGGCCACATCGCCGACGCGTCGGGTGTGGGGTTCACCATCTCGGGCGTTCCCGTGGCCGAAGGGGCTACTGAGGCGGAGGCGCTGGGCGGCGGGGAGGACTACGTCCTGGTGTTCTGCGCACCGGATGCCGCAGACATCGCCGGGGCGTTCCGGGGACTCGCCCAACCGGTCCGGATCGGGACGTGTGTGGCGACGCCGACCACCCGCACCTTGTCTGGGCGACCCCTCGAGCGGGTCGGGTGGGAGCACGACTGGGGCGGCTGAAGGGCAGATCGCGGCTTCTCAGCGAACGGCCCCTCAGCGAACGGCCCCTCAGCGAACGGCCTTGGTGACCTTCCCGGCCCTGATGCAGGACGTGCACACGTCGACCCGGCGGACGGTGCCGCCCTGGACGGCGCGAACGGTCTGGATGTTGGGGTTCCAACGGCGCTTCGTCCGGCGATGGGAATGACTGATGCTCATACCGAACGACGGACGTTTTCCACAGACCTCGCACACCGCTGCCATAAGCCGCACAAGTTAGCATCCCCCGTCATGCAGACGTTGGCGCGCCTCGGCCCGAGGGACCTCATCGCGGTGATGGTCGCCTATCGAGACGCTCTGGCCGCCCACCGGGAGGTCATCAACCGCCTCAACGTCTATCCCGTCCCCGACGGTGACACGGGGACGAACATGTCCCTGACCGTCGAGTCGGTCGTCACCGACGTGGCGGCCGCCGACGGCGACGATCTGGCGGCGGTGGCCAAGGCTCTGGCCCACGGGTCCCTGATGGGGGCCCGGGGCAACTCCGGGGTGATCCTCTCGCAGATCCTTCGAGGCGTCGCCAAGGTGGTGGGAGACGCCGAAGGGATCGACGCAGACGTGTTGCGCCATGCCCTGTCCGAGGCCAGCGACGGGGCCTACCAGGCCGTTCAGAACCCCGTCGAGGGCACGATCCTCACCGTCATCCGGGGGGCAGCCGAGTCGGTGGCCGATGGGGCCGGGGGCTCGGACCTCCTCGACGTGGCCGCCACCGCACGGGAGGCGGCGGCGACGGCACTGGCCGCCACGACCGAACTGTTGCCGGCGTTGCGAGCTGCCGGCGTGGTCGATTCCGGCGGCGCCGGCCTGCTTCTGCTCTTCGACGCCCTGCTCAACGTCGTCGATGGCCGCCCCGTTCCCGACCCGCCCGATGATGGGCCGGCAGCGGCCACGTCGGCAGCCGCTCCCGGGTCTGCGGCTTACCCTGGGTCTGCGGCTTACCCTGGGTCTGCGGCGGACCGCGGGTCGACGGCCACCGCTGACGGGGCGCCCGCTTGGGCCTCGGGGGCGGTATCCGCCGGGCCGGGCCGTTCCGAGGTGCCTCTTGGCGGGGACGGGGGACCGCGCTACGAGGTGATGTACCTGCTCGAAGCGCGCGACGACGCGGTGGACGGTTTCCGCCGGGCCTGGGCGTCGATCGGTGAGTCCATCGTCGTGGTCGGCGGCGACGGGCTGTTCAACTGCCACATCCACACCGACGACATCGGGGCCGCCATCGAGGCGGCCATCGACATCGGCCGGCCCCGCAAGATCCGGGTCAGCGACCTCCTCGAGGAGGTGGAGGAGGAACGGTGGGTCCGCCAGGCCGCCCACGGCCTGGCCGACGGCAACCTCAACTCCGCCGAAGACGGCCTGGACCGCCGGACGGCGGTGGTCGCCGTCTGCACCGGTGAGGGCATCCGGCGGATCTTCGAGTCCCTGGGGGTCACCGGCACCGTCTCCGGCGGCCAGTCCATGAATCCCTCCACGGCCGAGATCATCGCCGCCATCGACGCCGCTCCCGCGGACCAGGTGGTGGTCCTGCCCAACAACAAGAACATCGTGGCGGTGGCCGAGTCGGCGGCGGCCCAGGCCACCAAGACGGTCCGGGTGGTCGCCACCCGCGGCATCCCGGAGGGATTCGCGGCCCTGCTCGACTACGACCCGGAGGGCGACGCCAATGACAACGCCACGGCCATGCGGGGCGCGGCCCACGCCGTGGCCGCCGGCGAGGTCACCACGGCGGTGCGAACCGCAGCCAGCCCCGCCGGCGACGTCCACGAGGGCGACTGGATCGGGGTCAGCCGGTCGGGCATCGAGGTGGTGGCCCCCGACATGTACGGGGCAGCGATCGGTCTGCTCGACCGTCTCGTCGACGCCAAGCACCACGAGGTGGCGACGATCATCGTCGGGGAGGGGGCGGAGCCGTCGGTCACCCGCCGGATCACCGACTGGCTCGACGAGCACCGCCCCGGCGTCACCGGTGAGGTGCATCATGGCGGTCAACCGCTCTACCCCTACCTGTTCGGCGTCGAGTGACGCCGGGGTGTGACTGACCTGCGGGTATACGCCGGAAAGCGGCGCTCACCTGCACTTTTGTTGCCCACCCGTTTATGCTCGCTTACAGCCGTTTACAGCGTTCTGAGGACTAGCTGAGGACTAGCTGAGGACTCACGCCGCCTTCGGCCGTGCCCGCATCGTCCGCCGGTCCGCCTTGCTCAGCCCGCCCCACACGCCCTCCAGCTCGCCCCCCTGGTCGAGCGCCCATGCCCGGCAGTCGTCGACCAC
>JBPCNZ010000103.1:0-6993 GCA_051000755.1 Acidimicrobiales bacterium
TGGCGGCTGCTCGATTGACGAGTGGGCGCAACGCCGCCGGTCCTCACTCAGTCCTCAGCCAGTCCTCAGAACGGTGAGAACTGACGAGAAGTGGTGCGAACTGCTGAACGGTGAAAGTGCAGGTCAGAGCAGCTAAAGCCGGGATACAGGCAGGTGGTAGACCTGCCTTGCTCACTTCCAGCGGAAGTGCACGAAGATCCGGCCGAAGTTCTTGGAGTCCTTCTCCACCCGGGAGTAGAGGGCCTTCACCTCTTTCTGGTCGAGGAATCGCAGCACCCGCTTCTTCAGTTGCCCGCTGCCCTTGCCGGGGATGATCTCGACCATCGACGCCTTGGTGGCCACGGCCTCGGCCATGACCTCCCTCAGGGCCCGATCGATGTCGTCGCCCCGGTTGTAGATGTCGTGGAGGTCAAGCTTGAGCTTCATGGCTGCCGTGGCCCTGCGGGGCTCATGCCTTCTCGGCGGCCTTCTTCAAGTCGGCCAGCCCGTCGGCGATGCCAGCCGCCAGCACCTCGAGATCCGGGTTCGTCTCGGCGTCGCCGGTGATCCCGAAGTTGAGGGTGTCGAGGTAGCTGAAGATGGCCACGCCGATGCGAACCTGCCCGGCCAGAGGCACGTAGGGAAACGCCTCGAGCATCTTGGAGCCGGCCGCATACAGCTGCACCCGTGGCCCCGGGACAGTGGTGGTGACCGTGTTCAGGTTGCGCTGGGGGATGCGCATCGCCACCCGAGTGCCGGCGGACAGCAGCGCCGGGGGGGCAAAACCGGCAAGCGACGTGAGGGTCTCACCGGCCACCGCCTGATTCGAGTCTTTGAGATCGCGCAGCTGGGTGGTGACGGCATGGAGGCGCTCCACGGGGTCGTCGATCCCGACAGGCAATTCGGCGAACATGGCGGACACCCGATTGTCGTAACTGCCTTTCTGAGCCGCCTTGCGCACCGATACGGGCACCAGGCTGCGGACGTGGCGCCCCTCCACGTTCTCCCCCCGGGAGATCAACAGTTGCCGGAATCCCTGGGTGATGGCGGCCAGGACCACGTCGTTGAGCGTGCCCCCCAAGGCCTGGCGGACGGCTTTGACCTCGCTGACGTTGCCCCGGGTCCAGGTGTAGCGGCGGTGGGGGCCGATCGGTCCGTTCAGCGACGACTCCTCGGTCCGGCGGACCAGGCCCCGCATGCTGGTCAGGCCCTTGCTGGTGGTGGCGATCTCGGCCAGCAGGCGGCGGGGCCGCATCACCATGGAGCGAGCGCTGCGCAACCCCTCGTACGGGCTCACCACCCGCTCAGCGAGGGACGCACCGAGGAACTCGGCGGGGCTCAACTCCGGCTCCGGCTTCCATGGCGCCATCTCCCCCCGGGCCGGATCGGGCGACGTATCGAGCACGACGCCGAGCAGATCGGTGCCCGACACGCCGTCGACCATGGCGTGATGGCTCTTGGAGATCAGGGCCCAGTGCTGGTCCTCGAGGCCCTCCACCATCCACATCTCCCACAGGGGCTTGGACCGATCGAGCGCCTGGCTCATGATCCGACCGATCAGGTTGCGCAGCTGCTCGTCGCTGCCGGGGGCGGGGAGGGCCGTGTGGCGAACGTGGTACTCGAGGTTGAAGTGGACGTCGTCCACCCACACCGGCCGGTTGAGCTCGAACGGCACGAACCGCACCTTCTGGCGGTAGCGCGGCACCTGCGACATCTTGGAGGCGATCATGGCGAGCACGTCGGTGAACTTGGGCGCCGGTCCCTCGAAGATGGCGATCGAGGCGATGTGCATTGGGCTCGAGGCGTCCTCGATGTGCAGGAACGACGAATCCAGGGGACTCAGGCGTTGCATGGAAACCTCCGGCTCAGTGTGTCTCCCGCCACTCCACCGTACCGGCCTCTGGGCCGGCCTGGAACGGCACCGCTAGCGTGGCCCAAAAAGGACTCCGGGAGGCGGTGTGTCCGACCCGAGGGTTCAGTGGGCGGTCATACCGGCGTCGACGGGCAGGACGGCCCCGGTGATCCCGCTGCTGTCGGGACCGCACAACCAGGCCAGCAGCGCGGCGGGCTCCTCCGGGTCGAGCAGGCGGGGGAGGAGGTGGTGGGTAGCGAACTCGGCCGTGCCGTCCAGCCCGTAGACGGCGGCGCTGGCGTCGAGCATGGCGGTGGCGGTCGAACCGGGGGCGACCACGTTGGCGGTGATGCCCGAGGGAGCGAGCTCCGCGGCCAGGGCCCGCACCAGGCCGATGACTCCGTGCTTGGCTGCGCAGTAGGCGGAGAGGAGAGGCAGCCCCAGGGTGCCGCCGGTCGAGGCCACCGCCACGAAGCGCCCCTGGCGGGGTTCGGTCCGTTCCAGCATCACGGGGATGGCCGCCCGGGCCAGGCGCCACACTCCCTCGAGGTTCACGCCGACCATGGTGGCCCACTCGTCGTCGCTGACCTTCCAGGCCTCGCGGCCCCCGGCGATGGCTCCGGCCACGGCCACGGTCGCGTCGAGACCGCCGAAGCGGTCCCGGGCCGTTGCCGCCGCCGCGTCCAGGGCGGGCTGGTCGCGGACGTCGGCGGGGATGGCGATGGCCCGTTCGGAACCGCCGCAGGCATCGACGGTCGACCGCAGGTCCTCGGCGGTCCCCAGCCCGTACGGCAGATGGGGGTCGTCGTGGCAGAGGTCGACGAGTGCGAGGCGCCATCCGGCTCCGGCCAGGCGGCGGGCGGTGGCTGCTCCCATGCCCCGGGCCGCGCCGGTGATCAGGGCCACCCGGTCCCTCCCATCGTCGCCCCCTACGGTCGCGACGGTCACGGCCAGCCCGCCACGCTGGCGGCCAGATCTGAGCTCCAGTGGTCCAGCAGCCGGTGCCCGTCGTCGGCCGAGGCGGTGGTCGGGTCGCCGAGGACGCCGTTGGCGGAGACGGCGGCCACCCCGCCGGTCCGCAGGACGGTGGCCAGTTCCCGCACCGCGGTGGTGACGCCCGGTTCCATCCTCCCGGTGCGTACCGAGTCGGGGCGGAGGGCCAACACGAGCGAGGTCTCGACCCAGCCGGCGTGGGCGTCGAAGCGGGCGGCATCGTCGGGGAGAGGGCGTGGCGACCACATCCGGACGGCCCGGCCCTCGCCCGTCAACGTGGCGACGGCGGCCGCCAGCGGTTCGGCGTTGCCGCCGTGGCCCGACACGATGAGTAGGCCGGCGAAGGCGTCGGCGGACCGCCCCAGCTCGATGATGAGCTGGGCGAGGGCGTCCTGGCCGATCGACAGGGTGCCGGGGAAGCCGGCGTGCTCGCCGCTCGACCCGTAGGGGACGGCCGGGGCGACGACCGCATCGGGGCGGGCCTGGGCCAGTCGCCCGGCCAGGGCGGTGGCCACCTCGGTGTCGGTCGAGAGGGGCAGGTGAGGGCCGTGCTGCTCGGTGGAGCCGACCGGGAGCACCAGCAATGTGGTGGCCGACCGCTCCGCGACCTCCGCCCAGGTGAGCGAACCCAGGCTGGTCACGACAGTCAGCGCCGGCGGGCGAGCAGTTTCACGGGCACCGAGTGGCCCACGCCCGGGGAGGGGGCGGTGCCGGCGCCCACGCCGGCCAGAGCCTCGGCGCCGAAGCCCTTGACGCACTCGGGGTCGGGGCCGTCGAGTGGGATCCCCGTGAAGAACTTGGCGGCCATGCAGCCGCCCTGGCACGCATCGTAGGAACCGCAGGAGGCGCACGCCCCCGCCGATGCGGGCTTGCGCAGCTCCTCGAACAGCTCGGAGCTGGTCCACACCCGGGCGAACCCGCCCGGGTCGCGCACGCTGCCGGCGCGGAACTCGTCGTGGAGGACGAACGGGCAGGCGTAGACGTCGCCGACCGGGTCGATAAGGCACACCACCCGGCCCGCGCCGCACAGGTTGAGGCCGGGCAGGGCCTCCCCCAGGGCGGAAAGGTGGAAGAACGAGTCGCCCGTCAGCGTGTCGGGGTGGTCCAGCAGCCAGCGGTACAGCGTGATCTGTTGCTCGTCGGTGGGGTGGAGCTGGTGCCAGGTGTCGGCGCCCCGGCCCGAAGGTCGCAGCCGGGTCAGGCGCAGCTGGGCCCCGTAGGCCTCGGCGATGGCCTTGAAGCCGTCGAGCTGGTCGATGTTGTCGCGGGTCATGACCACGCTGATCTTGAACGGTCCGAAGTTGGCCGAAGCCAGGTGGTCCATGGCTCGCCGGGCCGAGGCGAACGACCCGCCGCCCCGCAGCGCGTCGTTGGTGGCGGCGTCGGCCCCGTCGATGGAGATCTGCACGTCGAGATAGTCCGTGGCCGCCAGACGGCGGGCGCGGGCGGCATTGATGGTGGAGCCGTTGGTGGAGAACTTGACCCCCACACCGTGGCTGATGGCATAGTCCACGATCTCGTAGAAGTCCGAGCGGATCGTCGGCTCGCCGCCCCCGATGTTGACGTAGAAGACCTGCATCGCCTTCATCTCGTCGACGACGCCCATGGCCTCGGCGGTGGTGAGCTCGTTGGGGTCACGCCGACCCGACGACGACAGGCAGTGGATGCACGCCAGGTTGCACCCGTAGGTCAGCTCCCAGGTCAGACAGATGGGGGCGTCCAGACCGGACTTGAGGTCATCGGTCAACATCGTGGTCTCCCGGCTCGAGGGGGTGGATGAAGTGGGACTCTGCCAGGTCGGCAAGGGCTTTGAGGAATGATCCTCGACGGCTCGGCGGCACCAAGGCGGCGACGGCTTCGGCCGCCGAGGCGTGATCCCCCAGACCCTTGACCACATCGACGAGGAGCGGGGAACGCAGGAACGTCAGACGCCGGCTGTCGTAGTGATAGGCCAGAGCGCCGAACGGCTCGGGGCGCAGCGCCACCCTGGGGTGGAGGCGGTAGTGCTGCGCAGGATCCCAGGCCGATGTCGCCACGGGAGGAGTGATCAGTAGACCCCGCACATCCCGTCGATGGAGATCTCCTCGACGAGCAGTTCCTCTTCGACTCCGGCGTCGTCGTTTGTCTCGTCGACCGCCGGCTCGTTGTGCGTGGTGCTTGGCTCCATGACCTTCAATATACGCCGCCTGCCTCTGCGGTGACGGCCTCCTGCCGAAGTAGGATCGACGCCGTTCACAAGGAGGTGGTCCCCACGGCCCAGGAGTTCGACGTCGTCATCATCGGGGGAGGACCCGCGGGCTATGCGGCCGCGCTGCGCGGCGGTCTGGCCGGGCTCAACATCGCCATCGTCGAGAAGGAGAGGGTCGGCGGAACCTGCCTGCACCGGGGATGCATCCCGGCCAAGGAGTTCCTCGAGACGGCCACCGTGTACCGCACGGTGGCCGGGGCCGGGGAGTTCGGCATCGCCGTGGACCAACCCAAGCTGGAGTTCGCCCAGAGCCAGGCCCGCAAGCAGAAGGTCGTCGGCGGGTTGTGGAAGGGCCTGCAGGGGCTGCTCAAGAAACGAAAGGTCACGACCTTCGAGGGGGTCGGCACCCTCGGTCCCGACCACCTCGTGCGCGTCGATGACGGCACTGAGCTCCACGGGACCCACATCATCCTGGCTTCGGGCTCGGTGCCGCGCACCCTCCCCGGCTTCGAGGTCGACGGCAAGCTGGTCATGACCTCCGACGAGATCCTCGACCTCGAGGACCTGCCCGGCTCCGCGGTGGTCATCGGGGGAGGGGCGATCGGCTGCGAGTTCGCATCCATGCTGTCCGACCTCGGCACCCAGGTGACCGTGCTGGAGGCCCTCCCCAAGATCCTGCCGGGCTGCGACTCCGATGTCACCAGTGTCGTGCTGCGCTCGTTCAAGAAGCGGGGCATCGACGTGCGGACCGGCGTCAAGGTCAGCGGCCACCAACCGGCATCCGATGGCGCCTCGACAACGTTGCAGTTCGGTGAGGGCGAGGAGATCACCGTCGACTCCGTCGTCGTCTCTGTCGGCCGCGCCCCACTTTCGGGCAACCTGGGTCTCGACGGCACCGCCGTCGAGGTCGACGAACGAGGGTTCGTCAAGGTCGACGACCACATGCGCACCGCCGAGCCGGGGGTCTACGCCGCCGGCGACCTGGTGCCCACGCCGGCGCTCGCCCACGTGGGGTTTGCCGAGGGGGCCCTGATCATCGACCAGATCCTCGACGGGGCCGACAGCGTCATCCCCGTGGACTACTCCAAGGTGCCGTGGTGCATCTACTGCCACCCGGAGGTGGCCTTCGCCGGCCTGTCGGAGGAGGCGGCCACCGAGGCCGGCTACGAGGTGGTCGCCAAGAAGGACCCCTTCGGCGGCAACGGCCGCGCTCTCATCGTGGGCGAGCCCGAGGGCCTGGTCAAGGTCATCTGCGAGAAGACAGCCGACGGCAAGGCGGGCCGGATCCTTGGCGTGCACATGGTCGGGCCGTGGGTGACCGAGCAGCTGGGACAGGGATATCTGGCCGTCAACTGGGAGGCCAGCCCCGACGAGGTGGCCCACTACATCCAGCCTCACCCGACCCTGTCGGAGACCTTCGGCGAGACCGTGCTCGCCCTGACCGGAAGAGGCCTACACGTTGGCTGACATCACCATGCCCCAGCTCGGCGAAACCGTCACCGAGGGGACCATCACCCGATGGATGAAGCAGGTCGGCGATGAGGTGGCCGAGGACGAGGTCCTCTTCGAGGTCTCCACCGACAAGGTCGACTCGGAAGTGCCCTCCCCGGCCGCCGGCGTCGTGTCCGAGATCCTCGTACCCGAAGGCGAGACCGTCGACGTGGGCACCAGGCTGGCCGTGATCTCCGACGGCGCCGCAGCCACCGCCCCGTCGTCGGGTGCCGACACCGCCGGCGATGACGCCGCCGGCGATGACGCCGCCGGCGATGACACCGCCGGATCGGCCGAGGACGCCGAGGTCGCTGAAGCAGTCGAGGAGGCAGCCGACGGTGGCGCATCGTCCGACGACGCCGGCGCCGGCGTGGCCGGGGAGCCGGCCAGGGACGCCGAGTCCTGCCCCCACACGCCCGCGGCCAAGCAAGAGGAGAAGCGGAACAAGGGGGCCTGTCTCTTTTACCCATCTCCGCGCCCCCGAGAACCG
>JBPCNZ010000104.1:0-10202 GCA_051000755.1 Acidimicrobiales bacterium
CAATCCACCCGACGCGGATGTGGCCCGGGCCGTCGTGGCCCGGGCCACCCGCACCCCTGTCGTCGCCGCCCTGATCGGGCTGTCGGGGCTCTCGGGGCTCTCCGGCGGCGGGCTCTCCGGCGGGGGGGCGGAGGGCCCGGTGGTCACCTCCACCCTGGAGGCGGGGGCCGCCGCCGCCCTGGGGATCCTCGGCGTGTCCGTGCCCGGCGACATGGCACCGCTGCGCGCCGAGGTGGAAGCGGCCGGGGCCCGGCTGGACGACGAGCGGACCCTCGTCCATGGCCTGTTCTCCGGCGGAACCCTGTGCTACGAGTCGCTGGACCTGTTGGGCCGGGTGCTCGGGGAGGCGGTGTACTCCAACACCCCTCTCGACAAGCGCCACGGGCTGCCCGCCCCCGACGGGGCGCACGTCTGCCTGGACCTGGGCGAGGAGGAGTTCACCCAGGGGCGACCGCACCCGATGATCGACCCCGAGGCGCGCATCGAGCGCCTCCGGGAGGTGGGCGACCGCACCGACGTGGCTGCCGTCCTCCTCGACGTGGTGCTCGGCTACGGGGCCCATGAGGACCCGGCGGGCACCCTCGCTCCGGTCTGCGAGGAGATCATCGCCACGGGAGGACCGGCCATCGTCACCTACGTGCTGGGCACCGACGGCGACCCCCAGGGCCTCGACGCTCAACGCCAGCGCCTGCGCGACGCCGGCTGCGTGGTCCCGCCGACCGCGGCCCGGGCTGCCCTCGCCGCCGCCGGGCTGGCCACCAGGCGTCCGGGTCTGGTCGACTCCCTTCCGTGAGCCAGGCCCCCGCCGGCCCCCCGGTGGCCCTGGCCACGTACTCGACCAAGCCCCGGGGCGGTGTGGTCCACACCCTGGCCGTGGCCGAGGCGCTCGGCGCCCTCGGAGCCGACGTCGAGGTGATGGCTCTGGGCCGGCCCGGGGGCACGTTCTACCGGCACGTCTCCGTGCCGATCAGGCTCTTCACCCCACCCTCGCGGGCCGGAACGCTCGCGCAGCGGGTCTTCGATTCGGTCGACGCCCTGGCCGGGGGGCTGACGGCCATGGGCGACGACGTGTCGCCCATCGTCCACACCCAGGACTGCATCTCCGCCCGGGCGGCGTGCCGGGTCCGTGACGCCGGCGCACCCATCACCGTGGTCCGCACCGTGCACCATGTCGACGACTTCTCCACCCCGGCGCTGATCACCTGTCAGCGGCAGGCCATCCTCGAGCCCGACCGGATCCTGGTCGTGTCGGCGACCTGGAAGCGCATCCTGGCCGACGACTACGGCGTCAACGCCGAGATCGTGCCCAACGGGGTCGACAACGACCTGTTCTCCGCCGTCCCCTCCCCGGCCACCACCGCCGGCTTGCGGGCCAAGGTGGGCGCCACCGACCGGTTCCTGTTTCTGGCCGTCGGCGGCGTCGAACCCCGCAAGGGCAGCGACCATCTGGTTCGCGCCCTGGCCAGGGTCAAGGCGGCCGGCGGCCAGGCCGTGCTCGCGGTGGTCGGTGGCCACTCGTTCCAGGACCACGCCGCGTACCGCACCGGCGTCCTCGACGGCCTGCCCGAGCTGGGCCTGGAGCTCGGGGTCGACGTGGTGATGGTCGGCACCGTCGATGCCGACGAGCTGCAGGCGTGGTACCACGCGGCCGACGCACTGGCCTTCCCCTCCGTCAACGAGGGATGGGGCCTGGCCGTGCTCGAGGCCATGGCCGCGGGGTTGCCGGTGGTGACCAGCGACCTACCCGTGTTCCGGGAGTACCTGACCCCCGGCGTGGACGCCCTCCTGGTCCCGCCCGGCGATGACGCCGCCCTCGCCGGCGCCCTGACCACGCTCATGACCGACGCCGGCGAACGAGCCCGACTGGCCGCTGTCGGCAGGACCGTGGCCGCCCGCTACGGCTGGGATGCCAGCGCCCGGCGCCACCTCGACCTGTACCGATCTCTGGCTCTCTCGGGTCGAACGGTGTAAGGCCGGGGGCCGTCGCCCCGGGCCGCCGTCATCGAAGGCCCGAATGAACCGAATGTACCGGTGGAGTTGGCGTCGAGTTACCGAAGGTGTCGTCTGGTGGCACCAACGGTTCGCAACCCGAGGAGCACCGGTACGAACGGTTCAGGCCGGACCGCAGGATCCTTCGGTGGTGGCCCGGCTCGGGAACCGCCCCCGACCCCTCCGCCCCAGCCTCCGCCCCGCCCCCGACCGCCCCGCCACCGACCCCCGCCCCGGTCTGCGAAGCGCCCGGGCCCAGAGCGGATGGGAGACCCCCGGCAAACACCCGCAGCGAGCACGTTTCTCGGACTGTTCACGACCTGAGCGACGAGGGGACGCCGGGTGGACGCACACTGAGGGGGTGAACGGTCCCCGGAACCCGGACGGGTCCACGCATCGAGCCCCGGGCCCTACCGGCGCGGGGTCCGTCAGGGTCCAGCTCATCGGCCCGCTCGCCGTGCTCGTCGACGGGGAGGCGGCGGACATCCCGGCGGGCCGGGCCACCCAGCTGCTGGCCCTCCTCGCCCTCCACCAGGGCCGCTTCGTGTCGGCGGACGTCATCGTAGAGGCCCTCTGGGCCGATCCCCAGCCGTCCGCCTACCAAGGGGTGGCATCGCTGGTCAGCCGCCTCCGCCGGGCCATCGGTCGACACACCATCGAGGGCGATCGCCACGGCTACCGCCTGGCGGCCGAAGCGGAAACCGACCTGGGCGAGATCGAGGACCTGGTCGGCGTGGCCGGCGACCACCTGCGGGCCGGTCACCCGGCCCGGGCCGCCACCCCCGCGACCCGCGCCCTGGCCCTCCTCGAACGAGGCCACCTGCTCGAGGCCTACCCGGATGCACCGTGGGCCGACGATGCCCGCCGGGTCCTCGAACGCCAGCACCGCCAGGCCTGGGAGGTCGGGTGGTCGGCCGGTTCCCAGATCGGGGACCACGCCCTGGCCGCCGAGCTGGCGGAGGCGGCCCTGGCCGCCGATGAGCTCGACGAGGCCGCCACCGTGGCGGCCATGACCGCATGGAGCGCCCTGGGCCGGGTGGGGCGGGCCGACGCCGCTGGTCAAGGCCCTGGCCGGACAGTTGGGGCTGGCCCCCGGCGATGAGACCAGGCGGAGTCACGAGAGCCTGGCGGCGCCGACCGGTGATCGCCCGTCGCCCCCGGGGCGACCGGCAGGACCCGCCCCAGACCCGACGCCCCCGGCACGACCGGCCCCAGAGCCGGCGCCGGCAGGGCGAGGCCCAGTGACGGTGCCCGTCGGCCGCGCCGCGTCCATGGACGCCCTGCTCGGCGCCTGGGTCGACGCCCAGAGGGGATGCCGGCTGGCCGTGGTCAGGGGCGTGACCGGAGCCGGCAAGTCGTACCTGGTGGATGCTGTGGCCCGCCAGGTCGCCGCCCGGGGCGGCCTCGTCCTGCACGCCTCGGGACGATGGGCCGAGCGTTCGGTGTTCCTCCACCCCCTGGTCGAGGTGATCGCCGACCACCTCGAAGAGCTCCACGCCGATCCCCACGATTCCCTTATCGCCGGGTGGGAAGGAGCCCTCCACCAGTTGCTCCCCGACACCATCCCCGGACCGACCGGATACGGGCAGCTGTCGCCAGAGCTCGAACACCGCCAGTCCCTTCAGGCGGTGGCCGCGGTCCTGGGCCGCATCGCCGCCCGGCATCCCACCTTGCTGATCGTGGAGAACCTCCACCACACCGCGGCCTCCGCCCTCGAAGCGATCGACCTGGCCCGCTCCACCCTGCATACCGCCCCGCTGCTCATCGTCGGCACCGTGCGGGTCGAGCCCGGTCTCGACCTCTCCGATCTGCTCGCCCAGGTCGACGTCGCGGTCGAGGTCGGGGCGTTCGACCTGGAGGCCACCGCCACCCTGGCCGAGGCCGCCGGTGTCGGCCGTCTGGCCGAGGCCATCCACGAGGCGACGGGCGGTGATCCCCTCTTCGTCGTCGAAGCCATCCGCCTGGCCGCCGAGGCCGGTACCGACGTAGCCCTCGACGCGCTGGCCGGCTCTGTCCGCGACGTGGTGGAGCAACGCACGCGCCGTTGTGGCTCCGACGTCGACGAGTTGCTGCGCCTGGCTGCCACCTACGGTGCCGTGTTCGACCTCGACGACGTCGCCGAACTGGGGTCCCTCTCCCCCGAGGATGCCGCCCGGCGGGCCGATCGGGCGCTGGCCGCCGGCCTGGTCACGGTGCGCCAGGACCGCTTCGCGTTCGCCAGCAAGGTCCTGCGCGACGTGCTGTACTCGTCCACCCCGCCACCTATCCGCGTCAGCCGTCACCGACGGGCTGCGCTCGGCGCCCCCACCCCCGAGGCCAGAGCCCGCCACCTCGACGCCGCCGGCCAGCACGACGCCGCCACCGAGGCGTGGACCGAGGGGGCCGACGACGCCCGCCGCCGGTTCGCCAACCGGGACGCCGACCGGCTGCTGAGCGCCGCGCTCGCGTCCGCGATGGGGGCGGGTAGCGACCGGCGGAGCATCGAGTTGTTGATGACCCGGGCGGCGGTGCGGGTCGACCTGGTCCGCTACGGCGACGCCCGCGCCGACCTTGACCTCGCCCTGCAACGAGCCAGGGACCTCGGGGCCGTCGATCTCGAAGCCCGCTCCCTGTCCGGGTTGGGCTGGGCCGCCTACTACGCCCGGGACGCAGAGATGGCCTCCGATTACGCGGTTCGGGCACTCGTCTGGCCGAGGCGGCGGCGTCCGCCCCCAGAGCCCTTCCCGGGGCTCTGGTCCTCCTCGGTCGGGTTCGGCACTGGGCCGGGGACATCGACGGCGCCGCCGACGCCTATCGGCTGGCCCTCGACACCGAGCCTGACACCCTCACGGAGGCGTCCGTCCTCAGCTGCCTCGGAGCTCTCCTCGAGCACGGGGACCGCTATCCGGAGGCGATCGAGGTGCTGGACCGGGCCCTCGCCGCCTCCGAGACCACCTCGTCGTCGCGCTCCCTGCTTCGGGCCCTGTTCTTCGCCGGGCTGGCCCGCGCCAACGCCGGCGACCTGGCCGGAGCCTGCCGGGTCCTCGAACGCAAGCGGGCCATCCTCGAGCGCTACGACCTTCACTTCTACCGGGCCCGCACGGCAACCGCCCTGTCGTGGGTGTGGCGGGAACTGGGGGAGTTGGGCCGGGCCGAGGAGTTGGCCGCCCAGGCCCTGGAGGAATCACTGACCGTCGACGCCGGGGTCCTCCAGACCGAGCAGGAGCTCCACGCCCATCAGGCGCTGGCCGAGTGCTTCCTACGACGCGGCGACGCCTCCGCGGCCGGGGCCGCGCTCAAACGGGCATCGACCACCTTGCAGGCCTGGTTGCCGTTCCGTTGGCGGGGCGAGCTACGCCAGGTCGAGCTGGAGACCAGGCTGGAACCGGGCCGGGTCCCCCAGCTCCTCGACCTGGCCCGTTCGCGAGGTTCGGCCAAGTACGAGGCCCTGGCCCTGGCTCACCTGGGCCGTGCGGACCTGGCCACGCCGTGTGGCCGTGCGGACCGGTTCCCTCCTGCTGGTCGCCCAGGTGGCCGGTCCCGAACAGGCGGCCCGCGCCGCCGCCGACCTGGCCGCGCGACTGCCGGCCGATCTCCGGGAGCACTTCGTGCGCCACAGCCCAACCGGCCTGCTCCTGCGGTGAGCCGGTGGGCGAACACGTTCTGGGCATCCGATGCGCCTACTCAGATCCCCCTTTCGGCCACAACGCGTGCGCCGACCTGATGCCGGGTGCGTTCAGAGGGGGCGCAGCGCCAGCCACACGGCCCGGGCCGGCGCCGACGTCGGGTTGCGCCACCGGTGGGGCCGATCGGTCCGCCAGTGCAGCGAATCCCCCTCGGCCAGGCGGAACGTCTCCCCGTCCACGTCGATCTCGAAGGTCTCGTCGAGGACGAGCACCAGTTCCTCCCCGGGATGCTCCATAGGCCGCCGACCGCTGGACGCTCCCGGCTCCACGGTGGCCACCGCTCCGGCAACGAAGAAGCGGCCGTAGGGACCGGAGATCCCGGCCAGGTCGATGCCCTGATGGGACGTGTACACGGTGCGGCGGTCGTCGGCGCTGGTGAAGGACACGGGCCGGTTGTCGGGCTGCTCCTCCTCGACGAAATAGGAGACGGGGCGGTTGAGGGCGCCGGCCAGCTTGAGCAGGGTGGTGATGGTGGGGACCATCCCGTTGCGCTCGATCTTGTGGATGGCGGCCGCGGAAACGTCCGAGCGATCGGCGAGCTGCTGGAGGGACAGGCCCCGCTGGGCTCGCAGCTCCCGGAGCTTGGGACCGATCGAGTTGACGATGTCCTTGAGGCCGGCGGCGCCCGGGTCCGCAGCCAGATCCGTCGGTCCTGGCCCGGCCACGCTCGTCTGGGTTTTCTGAGGTGTCATCTTCACCGGCCCCTTTTGACGAGACATCCGACTTCATAGGAAAGTAGGAATGACGTAGCGTATAGTGAACGCCACGACCGGAAACAGTACCCGACGAAAGGGGACACGGGATGCCTTCCAGGACGGTGATCGTCGGTGCGGGTGGTGCCGGAATGGGCGCGGCCGGCCAAGCCAAGGCGATGGACCCGAATGGTGAGATCCTCGTCTACACCGAATACGAGGACGCCGCCTACAGCCCGTGCGGTATTCCGTACGTGCACGGCGAGGAGATCCCTGATTTCGAGCGGTTGTTCCTGGCCACCAAGGAGCACTACCAGGAGCAGGGCATCGACGTCCGCTACCAGACCAGGGTGGAGTCGGTAGACCTCGGAGCCAAGAAGATCGAGGTCGACGGCGTGGGCTCGGTCGACTACGACAACCTGGTCCTGGCCACAGGATGGAACTACGCCGACCCCGGCGTCCCCGGCGGCGACCTCGAAGGCCTCTACTACGTGAAGAACATCCGGCAGGCCATGGAGTGGGACAAGGTGCTCGACACCGTCCAGGTCGCGGTGGTCGTCGAAGCCGGGCCCCTCGGCCTGGAGATGACCACCGCCTTGACCCATCGGGGCATCGAAACCCACCTGGTCGACTCCCACCCGTGGTCGCTGTCGGAGGCCGCCGACCCCGACATCGTCGAGCCGGTCGAACAGTCGTGGACGGAGATGGGCGTGAAGATGCACTTCAACTGCGAGCTCAGGGAGTTCACCGGGGCCGAGGGCAAGCTCCGGGCCGTGCAGACCTCCGAAGGCGAGATCCCCTGTGACCTGGCCGTGATCAGCACCCACAAGGTTCCGAACAACCGGCTGGCGGAAGCGGCAGGGATCACCCTCGGGTCCACAGGCGGGATCGTCATCGACGAGCGCATGGCCACCTCAGCTCCGCACGTGTGGGCGGCGGGAGACTGTTGCGAGGTCGTTCATGGGGTGAATAGCGTCCCGCTCCAGGGTCTGTCCGGGAGTCACGCGTACGCTCAGGGCAAGGTGGCGGGCACCAATGCGGCCGGCGGAAACCGCAGGTACCAGCCGGTCTACGTCCCGTGGGGGATGGTGGCCGGCAAATGGATGATCGGCGGCGTCGCCTACGGCGAGACGCTGGCCACGGCCCTCGGCCTGCCCTACATCAGCGGCGTGGGCAACGGCATCTCCCGGGCCCGTTACTACCCCGGGGTGAAGACCCTGCGGGTCAAGGTGCTGGCCGAGCCCGACACCCTCCGGTTGATCGGCGCCCAGATGGTGGGCCAGGAGGGCATCAAGGAACGGGCGGACTTCCTGGCCTTGGCCGTCAAGACGGGGGTCACCCTCGAGGATCTGGCCACCATGGAGAATGTCTACTCCCCACCGATCGGGGCCCTCGGCGAGCCCATCGCCGCAGCCGCCCAGGCCGCCCTGGCGTCGCGGAAGTAACCGGCATGTTGCTCAAGGCCGCCACCTGGTTGCGCACCAACGCCGAGCGGTACCTGATGATCGCCGCCGAAGCGGACATTGCCAAGCGCTACGCCCACCGGGGCCCCTCCCGGCCGAAGGGGCTGCTCGGCCTGTTCTTCCTGACCGTCTTCGTACCCGTGTACCGGGCCATCCCCTGGAAGATCCGCTCCGTGCTGATCACGGCCATGCCCGGTTCCCACCACCAGACCTGGACCCCCCGGGACCGCCACACCCAAACTCCCGCTGTCTAGGAGGTGCGAGGCCCGAAGGCCTCGCATCTCCTGGTGCTTCAGTGGTCGGTTGGTGCGCTCAGACCGTCCACGTCTGCATGACCAGAGCGCCCTCCTTGCGGGCGGTGAGGGTGGCATCGAGCACATCGAGCGGGTTGATGGGCTTGACGCCTTCCATCATGTCGACCTCCCGCATGCCGTAGAGAGCGGCAGCGGAGAATCGGCAAGCGTAGACCTTCCCACCCTCGTCCATGAACGTCTGCAACTGCTTGTTGTAACCGAGAGCGCCGGGAAACGCCTCGTCGCCGACCTTGGGGAACCCGCGGGCGGCGGACGCCATCAGCGAGCCCGGGCCGAACAGCACGATGCTCGTGTCGAAGCCCTTCCGGTTGATCCGGGTTGCGGTCAACATGTTGACCAGCCCTACGGAACCCTCAAAAGGGACGGTGTGCATGAAGATGTACGCCTTCTCGCCGGGCTCAGCCTGGATGTCCTCGAAGACCTTGTCCTCATAGTCGACAATGGCATCGCCCTTCTTGACCCTCTCACCCACGATTTGTACCACGTTTCGACTCCCTCTCCTGTTGATCCATCTCGGTGTGCGACCTCACTATGCTAACACTCATACCGGCCGTTGACCATGTCAACAGGGCATGAACAATGACCGATGCTCCAGAATGTCGGTAGCACCATTCTCGACACTGACCGCCTCCCACCCCCGCGGGTGCCCCGCCGACCGCGACTGGTGCCTGGTCGGTGAGCCGATCCCGGCGTTGTAAAGGGCTTTTGGTCCATCGACGCCCTCACCCGGGGCCAAAGAACCCCTGACATCAGTCCGGTTCTGACCGAAACAAGGTCACAGTCATCCCAACATCGGGTGCATTCTTTCGCCCCCGAACCCCCGAGTTGGATCGGATTCCAGGGGCCCCACAAAGGATCCCCTAAACTGACCCGGAAACGGGAGACAAAAGCCATCATCTGCTGCCAGACCGCTGGCCTTTCCCGACGGTGGCCGTCCTTGGCTCGTCGGTGACGTACACGTAGTCACCGTCCGTGGCCGCTCGGTGTGTGCGCGGACGTGGCGAAATGAGATGGGTGCAGTTCCGTTGTAGGGAGTAGGTAACTGTTCAGGGGGGTGGGCGCGCGGAGCGCGCGATAGTCCACCACTGAGCGCGCGGGGCTTGCCAGAATGGTGTTGTGGCAGGCGCCGACCGGACCTACGAGCTGCTCGCTGAGTGCGCCCGGCTGGTTGCCGACAACGCCACCCTCGCAGCCGAAAACGCCCGCCTGGCAGCTGAGAACTCCGATCTTCGCTCCCTCGTCGCCCGTCTCGAGGCACGCATCGCGGAGCTGGAGCACCGGCAGGGACAGAACTCGGGGAACTCGTCGCTGCCACCGTCACGCGACGACGCCGAGGCCAGGGCCGCACAGGCCGCGAAACGCCAGTCGAGGCGGACCAAGACCGGGCGCCGTCAAGGCAAGCAGCCCGGCGATCCCGGCGCTCATCTCGGCCGTGTCGCCGATCCCGACCGCGTTTTGCGGCATGCCCCGAGCTCGTGTCGTTGTTGCGGGGCGGGACTGGCCGACGCCCCCGTGACAGGAACCGAGTCGAGGCAGGTGTTCGATCTACCCGAACGTCGGGCGCAGGTGACCGACCATGTTGTCGAGCGCCGCCGCTGCGGTTGCGGGGCGGAGACCAAAGCCGGCTTCCCACCCGAAGCGACCGGCCCAACATGCTTCGGCCCGGCGGTCCGTGCCGCGGGGTTGTATCTGCTGGTCCGCCAACACATCCCCGTGGGCCGGGCCGCGGAGATCCTCACCGACCTCTTGGGGGTGGCGGTGTCGACGGGGTTCCTGTCGTCGCTGGTCGCCGAAGGCGCTGACGGTCTCGAAGGCTTCATGGGCGACCTGGGCGACGCCCTCGCCGCAGAGCCTGTCGCCGGGGCGGATGAGACCTCGGTGCGCGTCGCCGGGGTCAAGTGGTGGTTCCACGTGTGTTGCACCGGCCTGTTCACCTTCTTGGGCGTCCACCCCAACCGTGGGTTGGCCGCCACCGACCACTTCGGGATCCTGGGCCGCTTCCACGGCACCTTGACCCATGACCGCTGGGCGCCGTATTGGCACTATCAGGACATGCGACACGCCGTTTGTAACGCCCAT
>JBPCNZ010000105.1:0-5163 GCA_051000755.1 Acidimicrobiales bacterium
GGGTCGGGCTCGTCGGCCCAGGCGTCGTCGTCAACCAGGTCCAGGAGGTCGACATCAGCCGGGTCGGGTTCCCTCTCCACCCACAACCCGTTGCGACGCACGAACGAGGACGGCATCACGGGACGGGACGGACGGCTCCCGGTGCGGACCAGCCGCACATAGCCCTTGGCCACCACCAGGCTGTAGCTGAGCATCCGCCTACCTCCGACAACGACCGAAACCTCGCCTATCTCAGTGTCGCGCCGTCCTGGGACATCCGGTCAGATGCCAGAGGAAAGGCGGCACTGAAGGGGGGAGGGGTCTCAGGGATGGGGCGGGACGCCGGTTACCTGCAGGCCACGCCCGCAGCCTGGTGGGAAAGGCGGCTGGGCGTCCCGAGGATGCGACTCAGGTCGGCGCCTGGCGCTCGAACCGGCCTCGCATTGATCGCGGCATCTGACGGGTGAGGACGGAGCTACAGCGCGCTCCAGGTAGTGCCGTCGGTCGTGTGATAGAGACCGGTAGGGGTCGGCAGCCAGGCTTCTTTCGGCCCGGCGGTGGCAAGCGTGGGCTGGGCCCCGTCGGTCTGGATGAACACGTTGGTCCAGTGAGCCCCAGCGTCAGCACTGGCTATGAGACCGACGACGTTGCCGACGAGCCATAGGACCTGGCCGTTGCCGCTGGCGGTGAGGTCGTAGCCGAGGGTGTCGGGGATGGTGCCCGCGGTGGGGTCGTCCGGGTTGGCTTGGGCGGTAAGCGCCCAGTGTCGACCTTCGTCGATGGTGGTGTAGACGGAGACATGTCCCTGGTTCATGCCACCGTCGATCGAGCAGTACATCGTCCACGTGCCCGGCGTGGCGACGACGACGCCCTCGGGGATGATGCTTCCGCACGGGTCTGGCAATGGTCGCCAATGTTGCCCGCTGTCATCGGTGAGTTGGAGGCTGGTTGGGCCTCCTTCGCCCCCTTCCCTTGCGACGGCGGTGGTTGAGTCGATTCGGCCGATGATGCCGGGAGCTTCGGGGGTGCCGACGTCAGCCTGGGGGACGCCTTCGACGGGGATCGTCGTCTCGCTGTCTGGGTTGGGATGGCCGAGGGTGTAGGTGAGCAGACCCCTGTGGCAGGCCGGGCCGCTGGTGCCACCGGAGAGGCAGATATCGGCTCCGACCCACAGGCTGGTGCCGAAGAGCGACTCAATGCCGGCGTCTGTCGCTGGCGGGTGCAGCGTCGACCAGGTGCGGCCCCCGGACGTCGTATAGAGGATCACTGGCGAGCTGATGCCCGCGGAGCGGTAGTCGAGGTAGCCCTCATCGGGGTTGGCGAAGGCGAGGCGCACACCGTTGTAGAAGGAGTCGGTGACATTGGATGGCAGTCGGCCGGTCACGGTCCAGTGGACTCCGCCGTCCAATGTTCCTGCGAGGTAGTACGGGCCGGTCGACTCGCCAGAGCAGCCGGGGCATTGTCGGGGAGCTGTTTTCGAGGCGACCGCCACTCCGATCGTGGTGCTGAACATCTGCACCGCGACAACGTTCGCTGCGGCCAGCACCACGGGCTTCGCCGTCGAGGAACTCGGCGTTGTCGAGGGGGACGGGGCCCTCGAAGACGGCGCTGCCGATGACGGATTGTGAGGTGTCCTCGAGGCGCAGGCGGTCGCCAGCACAACGACGGCGGAAGCAGCGACAGCGGCAAGCCTGCGCGTCAACTCGGGCCTCAGTCGGCTGTTATCGAAGATTGGGGTGATGGTCGCCGCCCAGGCTTGTCGCTACGAGAGAACGGTAGCGGTCACCGGGTCCAACGTCAGGCCGTCGACGGCGGTACAAGCCGGAACTCACCTTCCCCAAGTGCTTACTGTCCGAGCTCCGTGGCAGTATTGACAGATGACCACACCCAGGCAGTACCCCTCTGTCGAGACCGGCCGCGTGCAAGTACGGCACAGTGGATATCTGTATCAAGAAGCGCCGTAAGCGCATGCGTAAGAAGAAGCACAAGAAGATGCTGAAGGCCACGCGCTGGCAGCGCCGGGCCGGCCGCTGAGCCCCGAAGTCGCCGCTTCGCAGTAGCGTGCCGAGAGCACGCTCGATGGGTAGGACCGGGGGGATCACCGTGAAGAACCGTCGTCGGATGGGCGCCGCTGGGCAGCGCTTCGGCTTGTTGGAAGTTGAGCAGTGAGGGGCGAACCCACAACCGGGGAGGCGGCCGCCGCTCACGTCGAGCATGTCGGGAGCCTGGTCCGCCCACCCTGGTTGGAAGGAGCGGCCCTCGGCGTGGCGCACGGCCGGCTCGGACCCGACCAGCTCCGCGCCCTGCAGGATCGAGCCGTCACCGAGGCGCTCGCCCGTCAAGCGGCAGCCGGCCTGGTGGTGGTGACCGACGGTGAGTTACGTCGGGTCCCCCTGCTGGTGTCTTCGGGCAATGACGCCGACTCCTGGCAACGGGGATGGGCGGGGCCGTTCGTCCCTCAGGTCCACGACAAGGAGCTCATCGCCCTCGGCGCACCGGGGGGGAGTAACCCTCGTCCGGCCGCGAGCGGGACCGGTGCGGACGCGGGCGCGGCCGCGGCCACCGTCGTCGGGGAGCATCGCTACGCCTGCGGTCACACCCGCGGGCCGGTGAAGATCAGCCTGCTCGGCCCGGAGCGGGCGGCACAGAGCCTGGCCCCGCTGATCGACGGGGCTCACACCCACGACGGCTTCGAGAGGCTCGTTGCCGAGGTCGTTCGCAACGAACGAGCCCTGATCGCCAACCTGGTTGCCGATGGGTGTCGCCATATCCAGCTCGACGTCCCGGGCTACGCCGGCTATGAGAACCCGGTGAGTTGGGCGGCACGCCGGGGCCACGGGGTCGACCCCTTGGCCGACCTGCAGATGTCCATCGAAGCGGACAACGCGGTGGTGGCCGGCACCGAGGGAGTCACCTTCGGGCTGCACGTGTGCCGCCGCGGCTCCCAGGGCCGGTGGCGCGCCGCCATCTCCAACGACCAGGTGGCCGAGAGGATGATGTCCCAGCTGCGATTCGAGCGCCTCCTGCTGGACTTCGGCTACGAAGAGCCCCGCTTCGAGCAACTGCGCTTCGTTCCCAGGGGGCGAACGGTGGTGCTCGGCGTCGTCTCCACGACAAACGAGCGGGTGGAGACGTCCGACGAGTTGATGGCCCTCATCGACGAGGCCAGCGCCCACATCGATGTCGACCAACTGGCCATCGGGCCGAGCTGCGGCTTCGCCGGTGCCATTGGCCACCGGGACGTGTCCGAGACCAGCCAGTGGCGCAAGCTCGATGCCCTCATGGAGACCGCCGAGCGGGCCTGGGGCTGAGAGCGAACGTAAGGACACCAGGCGTCGTCGGCATCGATGCGCGGCTGACGCCACGGGAGGGTCCGAAACCTCCAAGACGCCGGGGGCGCCGAAGCGTACCTTCACCACCATGAAACTGCGCCCTGCGATCATCGAACTGGTTGTCTCCGACATGGCTGCCACCCTCGCCTTCTACCGCCTTGTCGGCGTGGACGTTCCTTCGGAGGCGGACGGGGAGGCTCACGTGCATGTCGACCTGGGCGGGATGCTCCTGGCCTTCGACACCGAGGACACCATCCGTTCCTTCGATCCCGGCTGGTCCCCACCCCCACGGGGTGGCCATCGGGTCGCCCTCGCTTTCGCCTGCGAGAGCCCCACCGAAGTCGACAGGGCATGGGAAGTCCTGACCGGCGCCGGCTACGAGGGGCACCTGTCGCCCTGGGACGCCTTCTGGGGGATGCGCTACGCGGTCGTGCACGACCCCGACGGCACCCCCGTTGACCTGTTCGCCCCGCTACCGCAGGTCTAGCTCGCCGAGCAGGACGGTGGGCGTCGTGCCGGCCAGATCACGTATCTCACGGCTCAGGTGAGCCTGGTCGAAGTAGCCACAGCCGGCAGCCACCTGCGCCAGTGAGGCACACGTTTGCGCCATCTCGAGCGCTCGGCCCATGCGCACCACCCGCGCCAGCCGCCGTGGTCCGTAGCCGAAGGTGGGTAAGCAGCGCCGGTGCAGCTGCCTGGTGCTCATCCCCATTCGATCGGCCATCGCCGCCACCGGCAGGCCGGCCTTCGCCATCGCCAGCACCCGAGGTCCGAGGCCGTCGAACTGCCAGGAAGCGGCCCGCTCGATGGCGCATGCTTCCAGCGTGTCCACTGGGTCTGTCGCCATCCGCTCGGCCAGGAACCGCGTCTCGCCGGGCGGCCACAGCTCCTCGAGGCCCGGGGTCTGATCTCGCAGCTCGTCCGCTGGTATCCCCAGGACGGCCGGTCCCGCTCCACCCGAGAAGCGCAATGCCACGTACCGGGTGCCGGCGGGACTGTCATGCCACCGGGCGGTGGAGTCGGGGCCCGCCACGAACAGCCGGCGACCGTCCCACAACAGGTCCAGACAGCCGTCGGGCAGGATCCGGGCGCCCTCGGAACCGGGTTCAACAACCTTCTCCCAGAGCACCACGCCGGGAACGGCGGTCGGGCGCTCCCGATAGCTCACCCGAGGTAGGCCGCGAGGTGCTCGCCGGTGGGGGTGGAGCGAGCGGCGACGAGGTCGGCGGGTGTGCCCTCGAAGACGATCCGGCCGCCGTCGTGGCCGGCGCCGGGGCCGAGGTCGATGATCCAGTCGGCGTGGGCCATGACGGCCTGGTGGTGGGCGATGACAATGACCGACTTGCCGGAGTCGACGAGCCGGTCGATGAGGCCGAGCAGCTGGTCGACGTCGGCGAGGTGGAGGCCGGTGGTGGGCTCGTCGAGGAGGTAGACGCCGCCCTTCTCGGCCAGGTGGGTGGCCAGCTTGAGCCGCTGGCGCTCGCCGCCGGACAGTGTAGGCAGCGGCTGGCCGAGGATGAGGTAGCCGAGTCCGATGTCGACGAGCCGGTCGAGGATGGCGTGCGCAGCGGGTGTCCGCGCCTCGCCGGCGCCGAAGAACCCCTCGGCGTCGGTCACCGACATGGCCAGCACCTCGCTGATGTCGCGGCCGCCGAAGCGGTGGTCGAGCACCGATGGCTGGAACCGCTTCCCCTCGCACTCCTCGCAGGGAGTGGCGACTCCGGCCATCATCGCCAGGTCGGTGTAGATGACTCCAGCGCCGTTGCAGTTGGGGCAGGCGCCCTCGGAGTTGGCGCTGAAGAGCGCCGGCTTCACGCCGTTGGCCTTGGCGAACGCCTTGCGGATCGGGTCG
>JBPCNZ010000106.1:0-22310 GCA_051000755.1 Acidimicrobiales bacterium
GAACCGGGGGATGTAGACCCCGGCCTCCTCCGCCGCGGTGGTGATCAGTTGGCCCTCGGGGGCGGTGACGGTCCGGCCGTCGAGGGTGGCGGTCACGGTCTCGTCGCTCGGCTGCGGCCCCGGCGCCGGCGTGCCCACCGCGCTCTGCGTCGGGAAGGGGGGCACGTACGGGGCTGAAGCCGATTCAGACACGGGCGACCTTTGCCGGCAGGCGATCGGGGGGAAACGGGCAGCCTCCGTCGCGGATGTGGGTCAGGAACTCGTCACGGAACATGGTGATGCCGGCCGAGACGGCGGGGGGCATGGAGGGCCCGAGGACACAGATGGTCGTTTGGGCCGGGGGCCACTTCACCCCCGGCGAGATGTTGTCACACACGTCCATCAACAGGTCGAGGTCCGACTCCCGGCCCTGGCCGCCCTCGATGCGGGCCAGGATCTTCTCCAGCCATCCGCCACCCTCCCGGCACGGCGTGCACTGCCCGCAGGACTCCCGGTGGAAGAAGCGGACGATGCGCCAGGCGGCGCGCACCGAACAGGTGGTGTGGTCCATGGCGACGACCGATCCGGAGCCGGCCATGCTGCCGACCTCGGCGATCTTCTCGTTGGCGAGCAGCACATCGAGGTGCTCGGGCCCCAGCCACGGCGAGGAGGCCCCGCCGGGGATGAACGCCTTCAACTCGTTGTCGTCCCGGACGCCGCCACCGAGAGCAGGATGGTAGATGAGATCGCGGAAGGTTGCCTTGGCAAACTCCAGCTCGTAGTTGCCGGGGCGCTTCACGTGACCAGCGAGGGCCAGAAGCTTGGTCCCCTTCGACCGCCCCTCGCCCAGCTCGGCGAAGGCGTCGCCACCATGGGACATCACCCACGGAAGGTTGCAGACGGTCTCCACATTGTTGACAACGGTCGGCGCACCGTAGAGACCAACGGCGGCGGGGAAGAAGGGAGGCTTGATGCGGGGATAGCCGCGCTTGCCCTCCAGCGACTCCAGCAGCGCCGTCTCCTCGCCGCAGATGTACGCCCCGGCTCCGGGGTGGACCACGATGTCGATGGACCAGCCACTGCCGAAGATGTCCCGACCCACGGCTCCGTGGGCGTAAGCCTCGTTGAGGGCGACCTGCAACCGCTCGATGGCCAGAGGGAACTCGCCCCGGATGAACAGGAAGATCTGGTCCGCCGCCACCGCGTAGGCGCAGATGAGGGCGCCCTCGATCAACAGATGGGGATCGCCCTCGATCAGCATGTGATCCTTGAAGGTGGCCGGCTCGCTCTCGTCGCCGTTGATCGTGAGGTACACCGGCGTCTTCTTGGCCAGCATCCCCCACTTGCGGCCGGCCTCGAAGCCGGCCCCGCCCCGGCCGAGGATGTTGGCCGTGTTGACCGAGGCGTTGATGTCCTCAGGGGACATCGCCAGGGCGGCGCGCAGGCCCTCGTAGCCGCCGTCGGCCAGGTAGGAGTCGAGCGTCCACGACCGCACCTGCCCGAGGCGACGGGTGACGATGCGGGGCGCTCGGGTGACCGTCACGATCCCCCTCCGTCCCCGGGACCTTCGACGGGGTCCCTCCGGGGGCGGCCGCCGTCGAGGGCGGCGACCGCCGTGGTGGTGCGGGTGGTGGCGAGGTCGGGGGTGGCGGACGGGGTGGTCTTCGTCGTCGACCCGCCCCGGACGGGCTCCTCGCTCGCCGCCCTACGGTCCGGAGCTCCCGTGGGCCCGCCGGCGCCATTGACGCTCGCTCCGGGGGCCGCCAGGCCCGCGGATCGCTCGACGCGCGACAGCGTCCCGTGGGGCGGAACCTCGGACGCCAGCCGGCCAGAGCGCAGGTCGTCGACGATCTTGTCGAACCCGGCGGGATCCAGGTCGCCGAAGAACCGCCAGTTGACGGTCAGGCATGGGGCGTTGCCACACAGGGCCAGGCACTCGGCGTCCTCGAGGGTGAACATCTTGTCCTCCGTGGTCCCCCCCGGGGCCACCTCCAGGGACTCCTCGATGTGCTCGAGGAGCTCGTAGGCACCCTGGAGCATGCACGCGATGTTCGTGCACACGGCCACCAGGTAGGTGCCGATGGGCTCCAGGTGGAACATGTCGTAGAAGGTGGCCGTGCCGGAGACCTCCGCCGGTTCGAGCCCGACCAGCTCGCCAGCATGAGCCATGCCGTCCCTGGTGAGGTAGCCGTCCTGCTCCTGAACGATGTGCAGGATGGGTATCAGAGCGGAGCGGGGCTGGGGGTAAAGGGCGACGAGGTCGCGCGCCCGCTGCTCGTTTCGGGGGTTCAGCCGAGCCACGTCAGCCGATCCTTGCTGAGCGACACGGCGCGGGGCCAAACGGGCCGGTCAAAGAGGGGATGGAGACGCGAGCGGGAGCCGGAAGGTCGGCCCGGCGGGTCATCGGTCGATGTCCCCGAGCACCGGGTCGATGGTCGAGACCAGCACGATGGCGTCGGCCAGCAGGCTGCCCCTCGCCATCACGGGCATGGACTGGAGGTTGGCGAAGCTGGCGGCGCGGATGTGGGCCCGGTAAGGCCTTGACGAGCCGTCGGAGACCAGGTAGCAGCCCATCTCGCCCCGGGCCGACTCGATCGGCACGTACGTCTCCCCTACCGGAACCTTGAAACCCTCGGTGTAGAGCTTGAAGTGGTGGATGAGCGCCTCCATCGATTCGTCGATGCGACTGCGCGGTGGCGGGGTGACCTTCTTGTCCTGGACCCGATAGTCGCCGGCCGGCATCATCTGGGCGATCTGGGCGATGATCCTGATGGACTCCCGGACCTCGTTGAACCGCACGGAGAAACGGTCCCAGCAGTCGCCCTCGGTGCCGACGATCACGTCGAAGTCGACCTCGTCGTAGGCCAGGTACGGGGTGTCGCGGCGCACGTCCCAGGCCACGCCGGCGGCGCGGAGGAGCGGGCCGGTGACACCGAGGCCGATCGCCGTCTCGGCGTCGAGAGGTCCCACCCCCTGCAGGCGGCGGCCGACGATGGGCTGGCCGGTCAGGAGGTTGTCGTACTCGTCCATCCTCTTGGGGATGGCCTCGCAGATGGCGGCGACATCGTCACGCCACCCGTCGGGCAGCTCCGCCGCCACCCCGCCGGGGCGGATGTAGTTGTGGTTCATGCGCAGACCGGTGACCTTCTCGAAGAACGACAGGATCACCTCCCGCTCCCGCCACCCGTAGACGAGCATGTTGATGGCACCGATGTCCGAGCCGGTGGTGGCCAGCCACAGGAAATGGGAGCTGATGCGGTTGAGCTCGCACATGAGCATCCGGATCCACGTGGCCCGGGCGGGGACCTCCACGCCCAGGAGCTTTTCCACACTCAGGGCGAAGGCCAGCTCGTTGAAGAACGGTGACAGGTAATCCATCCGGGTGACGTTGGTGCCGCCCTGGTGGTACATCAGCTCCTCGGCGGTCTTCTCCATCCCGGTGTGGAGATAGCCGACGACCGGCTTGGAACGGACGATGGTCTCACCATCGAGCTCCAGCATGATCCGCAGGACCCCGTGGGTCGACGGATGCGACGGCCCCAGGTTGAGGATCATGGTCTCCTCGTCGGGTACGTCGATGTCGAGGTCGGCGGGATCGACCCCGGCACCCTCGGGCAGGCGGAGGACCCCTCCCTCGCGCCGGAGCTCAGCGGCCTGGGTCCGGGCCCGGGTCATCATCTCCTGGGCACCCTCGGATGTCTTCCTTCGCAACAGGGTGGTCAGCTCGGCCTGCCCCGGCGAGGTGCGACCCAACAGCTTGTCGACCATGGTGGGCGGTCGGGCCTGCGCGGACGGGTGGCTGCGGCCCTGCTCGTCGGTGACGGTGGTTCCCTCGGTCGGAGTCTCCTCCGCCGGACTGGTCTTGGCTCTCATGGGGTGATCACTCTTCTCACGGTCGCGTGGTGGCTACTCGGTCGTAGCGGCGGGCAGACGTTCGGAAACTCATCGACCGCCCGGGGACTCCTTGAACTGGACCGGGATACGACCGCTCGCGTAGTCCTTGCGCAGCGGGTGGCCTTCCCAGTCCTCGGGCATGAGGATACGGCTCGGGTCAGGGTGGCCCTCGAAGACGATCCCGTACATGTCGTAGGTCTCGCGCTCGTGGGCCTCGGATCCGGGCCACACGTCGAAAAGAGTCGGCACCGTAGGGTCGGCCGCCGTCACCTGGCAGCGGACCCGGATGCGCCGTCGGGTAGTCACCGAGGCCAGCTCGACGACGACCTCGAAGCGCTCGGCGGCGATCCCCTCGGGGAGAGGCCGCCCCGGGTGCACCAGATAGTCGACGGCGGTGACGCCGATCATCATGTCGTAGCCGTCGTCACGCAGGGCCTGGCACAACTCGAGGTATCCCGCGGGGGTGCAGTGGACCACGGCCTGGCCAAGGCTGTCGGTGAGTGGATGGCCGAACAGTTCGGGGCCGGACACCCCGGCCGGCCCGTCCCCGGCCGGCCCGTCCCCGGCGTGGTCGGCCACGGCAGGCGCATCGGCTGAGGCGCCTCCGCCGCCGCTGCCGCCTTCCTCACCGGTGTCGTTCGCCGCCTTGGCCGTCTCGTGGGCCTCGGCCGCAGCCGACTCATCGTCGGAAGGGTGGTGGGCGGCTCCAGGTGCGGCGTCGCCGGGCGGGACGTCCTCGGTGGGCCGCTTGTCGTCACCGGGCCGGTTGTCGTCGTTGCCGTCGGGGCGATCGTCGGTCGGGCCCCCGGTGGCGTCGCTCACGAAGCGTCACCAGCCGACGACGTCAGCGAGATGCGGACCGGCTGCCGCTCGCCGGCGTGGTCGAGATGGATGCCGGCCCCGATGCCAGCAGACGGGCGGCGGGTGATCTCGCCGAGGCGGATCTTCTGGTGGAGGGTCAGGATGGAGTGGATCAGCGTCTCCGGTCCCGGCGGGCAACCGGGGGCGTAGACGTCCACCGGCACGATCTGATCGACGCCCTGGACGATGGCGTAGTTGTTGAACATCCCCCCGGTGCTGGCGCACACGCCCATGGAGATGACCCACTTCGGCTCCATCATCTGGTCGTAGACCTGGCGCAGCACGGGAGCCATCTTCTGACTGACCCGGCCGGCCACGATCATCACGTCCGCCTGACGGGGCGACGCCCGGAAGACCTCCATGCCGAAGCGGGCCAGGTCATAGTTGGCGGCACCAGCAGCCATCATCTCTATGGCGCAACACGCCAGCCCGAAGTTGGCGGCCCACGAGCTCGCAGACCGAGCCCATTTGACCATCCCTTCGAGCGATCCGGTCAGGAAGTTGTGTTGCAGGTTCTCGAGACCCATGGCGGAACTCCTCTCGAGGCCACGCTAGGACGGCGGGGCCGTTCAAGCCAACCTGCCGGGGGGCAGTCTCAGCTGCCGGCAGGCACCGGTTCGGACTCGCCGGGTCCCGGTTGGGACGGCCCCGGCTCCTGCGGGGGCTGACCGCTCTGGGGGGCGGCCGGCGATGCCTTCGTCTCACCCTGTTCATAGCGGGCGATGGTGTCGGTCCCCTGCGCCAGCTCGGACGGGCGGGGCACCCGCCGGACCGTGGACGACATCGTCCGGGTGACAGCTGAATCCTGGCGGGCCGACCGGCGCCGCGGACCCCAGTCCAGGGCCCCGTTGGAGACCAGATAGGCGAAGGAGATGAACACCACGAGAGCGAACGCCGCCATCTCTCCGAGGCCGAAGAGGTTCAGCTGGTGGTAGTCCACCGCCCACGGATAGAGGAACACCACCTCGATGTCGAAGATGATGAAGATCATGGCCACCATGAAGAAGCGCACCGGGAAGCGCACGGACTCGCCCCCTTCGGGGGCGATGCCCGACTCGTAGGGACCTTCCTTGGCCCCGGTGGGGCGGGAAGGACCGAGGAGCTTCGACGCCGCGAACGACCCGGCGGCGAAGGCCGCGCCCAGGGCCAGCAGCAACACGATGGGGAGGTATTGCTCCATCTCACGTTCCCTCGGGATTGGTGGACTGTCTCCGGGTGAAGGCATCCTCAGCGTACAAACACCACCGCCGTTCGTCGACTCCGGCTGCCGTAGTGGTGGCCGGCGCCTAGATTGACATCGTGCCCGCCCCGAGCGAAATGCGCCAGACCGATGTGCTCGTGATCGGCGGTGGCCCCTCCGGTGGGGCCGCGGCCTACTGGCTGGCCTCGGCCGGACACGATGTGACGGTGGTGGAGCGCAAGCGCTTCCCCCGGGAGAAGACCTGCGGCGACGGGCTCACCCCCCGCTCCGTCAAGCAGCTCGAGGAGATGGGACTGACCGACGAGCTGGCCTCCGCCGGTCACCGCTACGACGGTCTGCGCTCGCACGGGTTCGGCAGGACCCTGGAGCTGGCGTGGCCGTCCCATCCCGACCTGCCGTCCTACGGATACGTCATCACCCGAAAGGATCTCGACGCCCTGGTCGCCGGGCGGGCCGCCAAGGCAGGGGCGACGGTGTGGGAGCGGGCCGAGGCCACCGAGCCGATCGTGGAGTCGGGCTTGGTCCGGGGGGCGACCATCGTCCGCAAGGACGAACCGGACGAGGCTCCGGTCGAGATCCGGGCCCGCTACGTGATCGTGGCCGACGGGGCCAACTCCCGTTTCGGTCGGGCGCTCGGCACCAGCCGCAACCGCAACTATCCCCTGGGGATGGCCATCCGGGGCTACTACGCCTCCCCCCGCCACGGCGAGCCGTGGATAGACAGCTGGCTCGACATCCGGGACAAGCAGGGGAATGTCCTCCCCGGATACGGCTGGATCTTCCCCGTGGGCGACGGCCGGGTCAACGTCGGCATCGGCCTGCTCTCCACCTTCAACCAGTGGAAGGCGGTCAACACCACCCACCTGATGGCCAGCTTCGTCGAGTACGCCCCCGCCTCGTGGGACCTCCGCCCGGAGACATGCTGCGGCCCGCCCACCGGGGGACGGCTCCCGATGGGCATGTCCGTTGGGCCCCACTCGGGCCCCACCTATCTGGTGGTGGGTGATGCCGGGGGGACCATCAACCCCTTCAACGGTGAGGGCATCGCCTACGCCTACGAGACGGGACGCATGGCCGCCGAGGCCATCCATGTGGCTCTCGCCAGCGGGGACGGGACGGCGCTGTCCACCTACGAGCAACGCCTGGAGGACACCTACGGCTTGTACTTCAAGGTGGCCCGGGCGTTCGTGCGGATCATCGGTCACCCCGAGCTCATGCGCCTCCTGGTGTCGACCGGTATGCACAGCCGCACCCTGATGGAGTGGGTCATGCGGATCATGGCCAACCTCCTGCGACCCGACGAGATCGGCCCGGCCGAGGCCGCCTACAAGGCCCTGGCCGCGGTGTCCCGCCTGGCGCCCGCCAAGATCTGACGGCGGCGGGCGCGGGCGGCGGCGGGGGCGGACCATCCGGCGGGCGGCCTTCCGGCGACAGATGGACGCTTTCGTTGCGGTTTTCGGCTGGCGGCTGCTAACCGTCCACCGGTTGCGGCGAGCCCCCCGCACCAGGCCGGGCCGCCGGCAGAGGCCCCCGGGCGGCCATGGCGGCGACGACGGTCGCCGCCACCTCGAGGGTGTGGTCGATCTCGGCATCGCCGTGGGCCAGGCCCGGGAACGCCACCTCGTACGCCCCCGGAGCCAGGGCCACGCCGGCGGTGAGCATGCCGTGCATGAGCGCCGGATACCAGCCCTGCGATGCGGAGGCCCGAGCCCCGGCATAGTCGGTCACCGGCGAAGGCGAGAAGAACACGCCCACGAGCGGCCCCACCACCGGCACCTGGGCGGGGATCCCGGCGCCGGCGAGGATCGACGCCAACCCGGCACCGAGGCGGGCGACCCGGGCGTTGAGCTCGGCGTAGTCGGACGGCGCCAGGTGGGAGAGAACGGTGAGGCCGGCGGCGGTGGCGAGGGGGTTCCCCGACAGGGTGCCGGCCTGGTAGACGGGACCGAGGGGGGCCAGGGCGGCCATCAGGTCCCCCCGGCCGCCGAAGGCGGCGAGGGGCAGGCCGCCACCGATGACCTTGCCGAAACACCACAGGTCGGGGCGGACCCCAAGCAGCTCGACCGCCCCGCCGCAGGCGACGCGGAAGCCGGTGATGACCTCGTCGAAGATCAGCAGAGCCCCGGCCCGGTCACAGGCGTCCCGGAGACCCTCGAGGAACCCGGGGACGGGCGGGACCAGGCCCATGTTGGCGGCCACCGGCTCGACGATGACGCAGGCCACATCGGGGCCGATCTCGGGGACGACGTTGTAGGGGACGACGAGGGTCTCGGCCACCGCCGCGGGGGGAACGCCCACCGACGCCGGGATCCCCAAGGTCGCCACCCCGCTGCCCCCCCCGGCCAGCAGACCGTCGCTGTGGCCGTGGTAGCAACCCTCGAAGACCACGATGCGGTTGCGCCCGGTGGCGCCGCGGGCCAGGCGCACGGCGGACATGGTCGCTTCGGTCCCGCTGGATACCAGGCGGGCCCACTCGCAGCCGTTGACCCGCCGGCAGATCTCCTCGGCCAGGAGCACCTCGCGTTCGGTGGGGGCACCGAACGTGGTCCCCTCCGCGGCCGCCTTCTTGATGGCGGACACCACCGCCGGGTGGGCATGGCCGAGGATGGAGGCGCCGTAGGACTGGACGTAGTCGAGATAGCGGGTGCCTTCCACGTCCCAGACGTAGGGACCCTGGCCCCGGGCCACGAAGTAGGGGTCGCCACCAACGGAGCGGAAGGCACGCACGGGTGAGTTCACCCCGCCGGGGGTGACCCTCTGGGCCCGGGCCCAGAGGGAGGCGTTGGTCTCAGCCACCGAAGCCGTCCAGGGTCTCGGCCAGCTCCGCGGCCAGATAGGTGAGGATGATGTCCGCCCCCGCTCGCTTGATGGCCGTGACGTGCTCGAGGGCGACGGCGGGACCGTCGATCCAGCCCCTCTCGGCGGCCGCCTTGATCATGGCGTACTCGCCACTCACGTGATAGGCGGCGAGGGGTACCTCGACCCGTCGGCGGGCGGCGGCGATGACGTCGAGATAGGCCAGGGCCGGCTTGACCATGACGATGTCGGCTCCCTCGGCGATGTCGAGGTCGATCTCGCGCAGGGACTCGCGCCGGTTGCGGACGTCCTGCTGGTAGGCCCGGCGGTCGCCCCCACCGGCGATGGTGACATCGACGGCGTCACGGAAGGGGCCATAGAGGGCGGACGCGTATTTGGCGGCGTAGGCCATGACGGCCACATCGGCGTGCCCGGCGCCGTCGAGTGCGGCCCGGATGGCCGCCACCTGGCCGTCCATCATCCCTGAGGGGGCGACGACGTCGGCACCGGCCGTGGCCTGAGCCTCCGCCACCTTGGCGTAAAGCTCGATGGTGAGGTCATTGTCCACCTCTCCCGTGGCCGTGAGGACCCCGCAGTGCCCGTGATCGGTGTACTCGTCGAGGCACAGGTCGGCGATGATGACCAGCGTGTCGCCGAGCGCGTCGCGCACCCGCCGCAGAGCGACCTGGACGATCCCGTCGGGGTCCCAGGCACCGCTGCCGATGGCGTCCTTGGCGACCGGTACACCGAAGAGGACGAGGCCGGGAACGCCGAGGCCGGCCAGGCGGTGGGCCTCTTTGACCAGGGACTCGACGCTGTGTTGGACCACGCCGGGGAGCGAGGCGATCGGGTGCGGTTCTTCGATGCCCTCCCGGACGAAGAGCGGGGCCAGCAGGTCGCTGGGCGCCAGGCGGGTCTCGGCGACCAGGTCACGCAGGCGGGGGGCGCGGCGCATCCTACGCATGCGGAGCGTGGGGAAGCTGTTGGGGGACATGGGGAATGGCCTCCCTGGGTGGGCCGTCCGGTGGGCTCGGGCTACCCATCCTCGCAGAGCGGGGTCTCTCTCAGGCGGCCGGCCCCGAGGCGCTGATGTCCTCGCCCCGCAGCTCGACCAGCAGATCGCGCAGGCCCTCGCGGAGCTCTTCTGAGGTCAGCGACCCCTCCACGGTGAGGCGCAGGGAGGCCAGCTCCCGGGCCAGGAAGTCGGTGTCGGCCTGGGTCCGGGCCGCGACCTCCCGGTCCCGCTCGATGTTGAGCCGGTCCCGGTCGTCCTGACGGTTCTGGGCCAGCAGGATGAGGGGGGCGGCATAAGCAGCCTGGGTGGAGAAGGCCAGGTTGAGGAGGATGAACGGATAGGGGTCCCAGTGGTGGATCAGCCCGACCACGTTCAGGATGATCCAGATGATGATGAGGATGGTCTGGCCCACGATGAACCGGGCAGTGCCCAGCAGGCGGGCCAGGCCTTCGGCGAAGCGGCCGAAGGCCTCGGCGTCGTAGGGGTTGGCCCGGCGGCCGGTGCCCCGGGGCGTCGACAGCGGGTTGGATGTGGTCACCTCGATCGGTACATCGGGCATCGGTCTCTCCGGTTCTGCTGTCGGGACGCAGGGATGATCTCAGAGTTCAAGCCGCCACGGGTCGCAAACCCACCAGGTGGGCGTTGACGGCCATGACCTGGCGCCAGAGGGATTGTGGTTGGCGGACGCCGCCCGTCAGGTGACCGAACAGGTCGAGGCTGATCAGCCCGAAGACCTGGCTCCAGGCCAGGACCCCGGCCACCAGGTGGTCGTCGTCGAGATCACCGAGCACCGGGCGCAGCCCGTCGAGGTTGCGGCCCAGGTCGGGGTCCGGCAGGGGACGGCGCACCGCCGGCGCCAGGCGCCCGGTGGCGGCGGCGTCGGCGATGATGCCGCCCAGCACCGCGGTGACGATGACGGCGCTGGCGATGGTCTCCTCCGGTGCCCGGTACCCGGGCACCGGGGACCCGTACACGAGGGCCCACTCGTGGGGGTGGTCGTGGCCCCAGGCCCAGATGGCGTCGGTCACCGCCATCCAGCGCCCCAGGTGGTCGTCCACCTCGACGGTGTCGTTGGCGACGGCCGCGGCGGCGCCGACCGCCTCGTAGCTGTCGATGATCAACGCCGTGAGCAGGTCGTCGCGACCGTTGAAGTAGCGGTACAGGCCGGAGGGGGCCATGTCCAGGCTTCGGGCCACCGCTCGCAGCGACAGGCTCGCTGCCCCTCTCTCGGCCAGCTGGCGACGGGCCGCGTCGAGGATCTCCCTGGTCAGCTCGGCCCGGACGCGGGCCCGGGCGGAGGTACCGGCGCTCACGATCCCAAGCCTACCGCGGGCAATGTTCAAGAACATGATGGGTGGCTCTTGACCAGAACACTGTTCATTTCTATGATTGGTGTTCATGACCCAACCTTCGTCCCCTTCGTCCCCCACCTACCAGGCCCCCGGGTGGTTCACCCGCCACGTGTTCAACCGGGCCGTGGCCCGCCTGACCCGGTTGGGCATCAGCGTCTGGGGATCACGGGTCCTGGAGGTCAAGGGCCGCAGCAGCGGTCAGGCGCGGACCACGCCGGTCAACCTGCTGACCGTGGACGGATCCCAGTACCTGGTGGCGGCGCGGGGCACCACCCAGTGGGTGCGCAACGTCCGTGCCGCGGACGGTCACCTGGCCCTGCTGCTGGGCCGCCGGCGCGAGGAGCGGGTGGCCACGGAGATCACCGGGGCGGAGGCGGTCCCGGTGCTGCGGGCCTACCTGCGCCGCTGGAAGGCAGAGGTGGGGACGTTCTTCGAGACCGGGCCCGATGCTACAGACGAGGAGTTGGCGGCCATCGTCGTCAACCATCCCGTCTTCGTGCTGGCGCCGGTCTGAGGCGGCTCAGGTCAGGGCTGCGATGAGGGCATCGACCAGACCGGGGACGGTGTGGGTAGCCGCCACCGTGGCCACCGCCAGCCCTGCGTCCCGAGCGGTGGCGGCGGTGACCGGTCCGATGCAGGCCACGACGGGCGGCACGAGGGCGGCGCCGACCACGTCCAGATAGTTGGTCACGGTGGAGGAGGATGTGAAGCAGATGGCGTCGGCGTCGGCGACCGCCGCCACCTGTTCCGGCGTGGCCTCAGCACGCACGGTGCGGTAGGCGTCGACGACGTCGACCTCCCAGCCGGCAGCGAGCAGCCCGTCGGCCAGCACGTCACGCCCCTCCGCGGCGCGGGGGATGAGCACCCGCCCTCCCGTTTGGGGACGGGGAGGCCAGACGGCCAGGAGGCCCTCGGCGATGGCCCGTTCGGGGCGCAGATCGGCGACCAGGTGGCGGGCGATGAGGGCGGCGGCGGTACCGGGCCCGACGACGGCGATCCCACAACCGGCGAGGTCGCGACCATCGCGAAGCACCGCCGCCAGGCGGCCGACGGCGTTGGCCGAGGTGAACACCACCCAGTCGTAGCGACCGGCGGCGAGGTCAGCTCCAGCGCGAGCCAGGGCCGCCCCCCCATCGGCGGGATCGGCGACGGCGATGGTCGGGACCTCGACGACGCGCGCCCCGGCGGCCGCCAGGCGCCCCACCAGCCCCGACGCCTGCTCCCGGGCCCGGGTCACCACCACCCGGCGACCGAGCAGCGGCCGTCGCTCGTACCAGGCCAGGTCCAGGCCGGCCACAGCACCGATGATCATGGTCGCCGGCGGCTCGACGACGGCCTGGCCCAGGCCGGCGAGGGTGGTCCGGGTGGTGCTTTGCTCGGGGCGGGTACCCCACCGCACGGCGGTGACCGGCGTGGCTGGGCCCATCCCCCCGGCCATGAGTCGCCGGGCGATCTCAGCGCGGTGCGACACCCCCATGAGCACCACGACCGTCCCCCCGAGGGCGGCCAGGGCCGACCAGTCCGTCTCGGAGTCGAGGGCGTCACGGCGGTGGCCGGTGACCACGGTGAACGACGTGGACAACCCCCGGTGGGTGACGGGGACGCCGGCGTAGGCGGCGACGGCCACCGCCGAGGTGATGCCGGGGACGACCTCGAAGTCCACGCCGGCGGCGGCCAGGGCGAGGGCCTCCTCGCCGCCCCGGCCGAACACGAACGGGTCGCCACCCTTGAGACGGACGACCGTGGCGTGGTCGGCGGCCAGGGCCACCAGCAGATCGTTGATGCTGTCCTGGCGGATGGGGCCGCCGGGAGCCTTGCCGACGTCGATGCGCCGGGTCGCCGGGGGGGCCAGGTCGAGCAGGGTGGCTTCGGCCAGGCGGTCATGGACGACGACATCGGCGCCGGCGAGGATCTCGGCGCCCCGCACCGTGAGCAGACCCGGATCGCCGGGACCGGCACCGACCAGGTACACCGTCACGCCGTCGTTCCGGTATCAGCGGCGACCACGAACCCGGGCTCGAGCAGAGCGGCACCCCCCGCCTCGACGACCAGATGGTCGGCGACAGCAGCGCCGACGGCGCCGGGATTGGAGACCGGCCCCGTGCCGTGGCCCTTGAGCAGGATGCGCCCGTCGGTGGAGGCCACCATGGCCTCTACCGACACGGTGGCGCCGGTCACGGTGGCCCAGGCACCGACGGGCAGATCGCAGCCGCTGCCCAACCGGGCCAGGAAGGCCCGCTCGGCGTCCACCGCCCGGTGGGCGACGGGATCGTCGATGGCGGCCACCAGGTCGGCCACCCGTTGGTCGCCGGCGCGGCCCTCCACGGCCATGGCTCCCTGCCCGACCTGGGGCAACAGGACCGAAGGGGCGAAGACGTGGCTGGCCCGGTCGGTCAGGCCCAGCCGGTCGAGGGCGGCGGCGGCCACCACCAGGGCGCCGCCGGGGGGGCAGCGGTCCAGGCGGGTGGCGATGTTGCCGCGGAGGCCGACGAAAGTCAGGTCGGGGCGCAACCAGGCCAGCTGGGCCCGGCGCCGGACCGACCCGGTGGCCACCACGGCACCGGGGCCGAGCTGGTCCCAGGCCTCCCCCACCATGGCGTCGCGCGGATCGCCTCGGGGCGGGACGGCGATCAGCTCCAGCCCGGGGGCGGTCAGCGACGGCAGGTCCTTGGCCGAGTGCACGGCCAGGTCGGCCCGCCCGTCGAGCACGGCAACCTGGACTTCCTTGACGAAGACCCCCTGGCCGCCGAGGTCGGTGATGGCCACGTCCTGGCGCCGGTCGCCGACGGTGTCGGTGACGACCAGCTCGATGGCGAGAGCGGGGTCGGCCAGGCGCAGGAGGCGAGCCACCTCGGCCGCCTGCCAGCGGGCCAGGGGGCTGGCCCTGGTGGCCACGCGCAACACGTGGGCAGGAACTACCAGGCCCGGCGCCGTTGGGAGTTCATTCCAGGTCGAACAGGCGGCGCAGCGCGGCGGCCAGCTGTTCTCCCTGCGGGGCCCCGGCTGCGGCCTTGACGGTGACGGTCGGCTCGTGGAGGAGCTTGGCCACCAGGCCGCGCGTCAGGGACTCCACGGCCCGGCGCTGGTGGTCGTCGAGGCCGGCCAGCCGGACATCGAAGCGGGCCAGCTCGGCCACCCGGATGGTTTCCGCCTTCTCCCGCAGATCGACGACGACGGGGGCGGCCTGACGCTGGGCGGCGACGGCGAAATACCGCTGGACCTCGTCGCCGATGATGCGCTCGGCCGCAGGTAGCTCACCTCGACGGCTGGCGACGGCTTGATCGGCGAACCCCTTGAGGTCGTCCATGTCGAGGAGGGTGACGCCGCTCAGCCGGCCGACCGCCGGCTCCACGTCGCGGGGCACGGCGATGTCGACGATCAGGAGGGGCCGACCGGCCCTGGCCGCGAGGACGGCCTCCATGGTCTCGACGTCGAGCAGGACCTCGGTCGACCCGGTCGACGTCAGCAGGACGTCGGCTCCTTCCAAGGCGTCAGGCAGCTCGTCCCACTGGACCGCCCGACCCCCGATGCGCCGGGCCAGGGCGGTCCCCCGGGACCAGGTGCGGTTGGCGACCAGCACGGGCCCGGCGGCGGGCACGGCGCTCATGGCGATGGCCATGGACTCGCCCATCTCGCCGGCGCCGACGACCAGCGTGCTCCGCCCGGCCAGCGAGCCCAGCCGGGCGGCAGCCATGGCCACAGCGGCCTGGGACAGCGACGTCGTACCCCGGGCGATCGCCGTCTCCGACCGCACCCGCTTTCCGACCTCGATGGCCTGGCGGAACAGGCCCGAGAGGATCGGACCGGCGGCGGACTCGGACCGGGCCGCGTCCCACGAAGTCCGGACCTGATGGAGGACCTCGCCTTCGCCGAGCACGGCGGAATCGGCCCCGGCGGCGACGAGGAACAGGTGCCGGACGGCCTCGTCCTCGTGATAGGAGTACAGATGATCACCGAACGCCTCCGGTGGCGTCCCGCTCCACTCGGCCAGGAAGTTGCGGATATCGCTCATGGCCCCGTGGAACCGGTTGGCCACGGCGTAGACCTCGGTGCGAGCACAGGTCGAGACGACCACCACCTCGCCCAGATGGTCGCGGCAGGCCAGATCGTGGAGCGCCTTGGGCAGCCGGGCGGGCTCGATCGTCATCCCCTCGAGGGTCTCGAGGGGGACCGTTCGGTTGTTCAGTCCAACGACGACGACAGACACGCGTCCACGCGCTCCCTTGCTCGGGCGGTCCGACCGGTCCTGATCAGGTCGAGCATGTCCCAATCCAGTGCGGACCGCCAGTCGATGCCCTCGGTGGAACGCCCCGCGGCGTGCAAAGCTTCCCGGGCGTCGTTGAGCATCCCGGCCAGGACGGCCACCTCGGGCCCCATCTCCGCGGCCACGTGGCCCTTGAGCCAGGACGCCAGGGCCGGGCTGTACCCCGACGTCGAAACGGTAACCGTGACCGGCCCCTGGCGAACGACCGCCGGCAGGATGAACGAGCACGAATCGGGGTCGTCGGCAGCGTTGACCCACACCCCGACCCCGTCACCGTCGTCGCGCACGGCCCGGTTGACGGCGGGGTCGTCGGTGGCGGTGATCACCAGCCACCGCCCGTCGATGTCGCCGGCACGGTAGCGACGCAGGACGAGGGTGACGGGCCGGGCCCGGATCTCCTCGACGATGGCGGGCGCCACGACGGTGACGTCCGCCCCGGCGGCCAGGAGCCCGTCAACCTTGCGGGCCGCGACCGTGCCGCCGCCCACGACCAGGCAGCGGCGCCCGGTCAGGACCAGGTTGACCGGATAGAGGGGGTCGTCAACTGGCATCGGCCGACGTTCCGGGGGGCGCCGCGGCGGAGGCCTGCTGCTCGTAGAAGCTCAGGATCTGCAGCTCGATACCGAGGTCGACCTGGCGGAGGGTGACGTGATCGGGGACGGACAGCACGGTGGGGGCGAAGTTGAGGATCGACACCACGCCGGCCCCCACCAGCACGTCGGTCAGGTCCTGGGCGACGATGGGCGGGGTGGTGATCACGGCGATGGCGACCTGGTCCTCCACCACGGCGGTGGCCATCTCGGCCACGGCGCGGATCACGGTGCTGGCGATCCGCTGACCGATCTTGGCCGGGTCGGAGTCGAAGGCTCCCACGATGTGGAAGCCGCGCTCGGCGAAGCCGTTGTAGTTGAGGAGGGCCCGTCCCAGGTTCCCGGCCCCGACGATGGCCACCCGCCGGTCCTCGGTCAGCCCGAGTTGGCGGTTGACCTGGGCGATCAGGTAGGCGACGTCGTAGCCGACGCCCCGGACGCCGTAGGAACCGAGGTGGGACAGATCCTTGCGGACCTGGGCGGCGTTGACCCCGGCCCGCAGGGCCAGCATGTCGGACGAGATCGTCGTGGTCCGTTCCTTAGCCGTCTCGGCCAGCGCTCTCAGGTACACCGGAAGACGGGCAACGGTCGCCTCAGGAATCTTGTGGGACGGCACCACGTCAGGCTACCGAGCCCCTGGCCGACACCGAAAACTGGGCCGGGCTCGACAGGACTCGCCCCGCGTCAGCGCCGGGGACGAAGCGTCACCGGGTCGCCCGCCTCGACCTCGAGGGCGGCGGCGGCCGAGCACCGGTTGGCGGCCAGGGACACCCATCCCTCGGAGTCGACCAGCAGCCCGATCCGGCCGCCGGGGATCTCGTCGTAGGCGGCGACGGTCACCGCCGGCACGGCGGGGACGCCGGGGACGGTCACCTCGACGTCGGGGGCCCAGCCGGCGATCGCGGAACCGGCGACGTCGAGCTCCACGTTGCCGAAGTGATCGATCCACTGCACATGCCCGGCCCACCCACCGTCCTCGCCGGCCGTCGCCCGAGCCTCGCGCAGCGTCACCAGCCCGTCGGGGTCGATGCGGTCGCCCAGCTCGCCCAGATCCACCCCGTTGCACAGGTGGGCCGCGGCTACGGCCAGCACGTCGCGCCCGTCGAAGGTGGGCCCGCCCCCGGACGGGCCGGCAGCCGTCCGACCCTCCCGGGCGATCTCCACGACCCGGCCGAATGCCCCGATGGCGGCCACGGCGGGCGGGAGGAGGCCATTGTCAGGACCAACAAAGACCACCGAGGGTGTACCGACACCATCGACGGCCTCGACGATGACGGCTCGTCTCGGGGTCCCCGCGCCCGGGTCGACCAGGGCCAGGACCACGTCACTCAACCACGGCGAGGCCCGGACCAGGACCCGTGCGGCAGCCGCCACGTCGTGGGCCGGAACCCGGTGGGCCAGATCGATCACCCGGGCCTGGGGCGCGACGGCAGCGATCACCAGGTGCACCTCACCGACGAACTCGTCGTCCAACCCGAAGTCGCTGAGGAACGTGACGGTCGATGATGCTCGGCGCCCCCCGTCGCTCGGTCCCCTCGGAGCTGCACCCGGCCCCGGGCCGGGAATGGTCAGCCGACCTGGTTGTACTGCTCAGCCAGATAGCGGTCCACGTCATCCGCCCGGATGCGGTAGGAACGCCCAACCCGCACGGCCGGCAGCTGCCCGGCCTGGACCAGCCGGTACACCGTCATGTTGGACACCCGCAGCTGGTCGGCCACCTCGCTGACGGTGACAAACCGAGATCGATCGTTGCCTGGTTGCACCTCTACCACCCTTCTCCGAGCGTCGAGCGTACGCCACCGGAGCCGGGGTGGAAAGTGCAGGGTTGTCAGGACCGTCCCAACTCCGCCGACCGCGCCGTGGCGGCACTGACCGCGTCGAGCACCGCGGCGCGCACCGAGGCCGCCTCCAGGGCCCGCAAGCCGGCAGCGGTGGTGCCGCCCGGCGAGGTCACCCCGGCGCGCAGGGATTCGGGGGTCTGGCCGGATTCGGCCAGCAGACGGGCGGAGCCGAGCAGGGTCTGGACGGTGAGGGCAGCCGCCGTCGGCCGCGGCAACCCGACCAGGACCCCGGCGTTGATCATGGCCTCGGCCAGCAGGAACACATAGGCCGGACCCGAGCCCGACAAGCCGGTGACCGCATCGAGGAGGTTCTCGGCGACGACCACGACGGTGCCGACAGACCCGAGGATGCCCTCCGCCCAGGCCAGGTCGCCGGGTCCGGCGTGGGTCCCCCCGGCGATGGCCGAGGCGCCCTCGCCGACCAGGGCCGGCGTGTTGGGCATGGCCCGCACGACCGGCACCGGCAGGCCCAGCCACCGCTCCAGACGCTCGATGGTGACCCCGGCCGCGACGGAGAGGACGCGGGTGGCCCCGAGGCCGGCCAACTGCTCACAGGCGGCCTGGACGACTCCGGGCTTGACCGCCAGGATCACCTCGCCACCGCGGGGGGGCTCGGACGCGACACTGACCGTGGGGTACCGGCCGGCGAGGCCGTCGGCCGCCGACAGCTCGGCTCGACGCTCGGCCGACGTCTCGACCACGACAACCGTCTCGGGGGCCGTCCCGGGCCGGGCCAGGAGCCCGGCGACCAGGGCCTCGCCCATCCGACCGCCGCCGATCACGACCATTGCCATGGGGGCCGACCCTACTGGGGTCTCCCCGAGGGTGCCGCGGCACGGGAGGGCTCGGCCGTTGCGTTCGTACTTCCCCGAACGAACGAGAACAGCCTTCTCCCGGACCGCGGCACAGCGAGCGTACCGGCGCCCCCCCGGGGCGGCAAGGGTGCCTTCCGCGCTCGGCCGGGCGTCTGGACGGTGCGGTCGGGACCGGGTCCGACGCCGGTTCAGGCCCGGAAGCGGGTGGCGTAGCCGATGCTCATCGCCGAGCGGAAGTGCTGCTCGGAGTAGGCATAGCCGGAGCCGATGATCCGGTCGAGCTCGTCGGCGTCGACGCTGCTCACGGGGAGGTTTCCCACCAGGTAGACCGCCTCTTCCGCTCCGGCCGCGAACCGCCAGGCGAACATGGACTGGTTCGCTCGCAGCAGGTACTCGAAGCAGCGCTCCCGCTGTTCCTCGGGGGCAGGCATGAAGTAGGTCTCGAAATGGAGGGTCCGTTCCCTCAAGGTCAACCAGACGGTGATGATCGCCTTGTCCTCCCCCCGCATGCGGATGTACCAGCGGTGGAGCTCGGGGTCCCGGTCGACGGCGGCGAGAAGCGGATTGGTCTCGAGGGCCTCGGCGGCCCAGGCATCGATGACATCGACAAGGGCGTCGAGCTCGGCGGCTGACGCTCGTTCTACCGGCATGCGACGAGCTCCCGTTCGGTGAGCGACCCGCATCGGTCGATCAAGCGGGCCGCGGCCGCGGACCAGCTGTAGGAGCGGGCCCGCCGGGCCGCGACCCGGCCGGCATTGGCGGCCACCGCCGGATCGGCGAGGGTCCGGCTGAGGGCCTGGGCGAACCCGGCCGGGGCGGTGCCGTCCACCAGGAGGCCGGTGTGACCGTGATCGACCAGGGTGGTGAGACCGCCGACCGCGGCGGCCACCACAGGGATCCCGCAGGCGCCAGCCTCCAGGGCGACCAGACCGAACGACTCGGAGCGGCTCGGCACCACGCAGACATCGGCAGCCCGGTAGTACGTGGAGAGGATCTCGTGCGGTTGTGGGGGGACCATGATGACCCGGTCACCCAGTCGATGGCGCTCGATCAGGGACCGGGCCGCAAGCAACTCCGCCTCGCCGTCGGGGCCGCTCGGCCCGCCGACCACGACCAGGCGGGCCTGGCGGGTCCACGAGCCGGCGCCGGTCTCGCCCTCCACGATGGCGGCCAGGGCGCGCACGGCCACCGTCAGGCCCTTCAACGGCTGGATGCGCCCGACGAAGAGCACGACCGGACCCTTGCCGCTCAACCCCACGGCCCGGCGGGCCTGGGTGCGCTCACCCGGCGAGAAGAAGGCGTGGTTGACCCCCGGGGGGATGATCTCGATCCGCTCCGGGTCCGCATCGTAGAGACTGGTCAGCTGCTCCGCCTCCACGCTGCACGACGCCAGCACCACGTCGGAGCATCCGATGATGTCGGCCTCGGCCTGTTGGCGATCCGGATTGGGCGGCGCCATGTCGGGCCCGCCGAGCTGCTTGACCCGGTCCAGGGTGTGGAAGGTCGAGAGGAGCGGCACGTCGAGGCGGTGCTTGAGGGTGTGGCCGGCGACGCCGGAGAGCCAGTAGTTGGCATGGATGGCGTCGATGGGCTGGCCGCCGGCGGCCAGCCCGTCGAGGCGCTCTCCGACTCCGTCGGTCCACGCCGCCACCACCCCGGGAAGGTCCTCCTTGGCCATGGGCCCGAGCGGCCCGGCGGGCACGTGGTGGACCCGTAGGCCGGGCTCGACCCCTACCACCGGAGGCCGGCAGGCATCTTCGGCCCGGGTGAAGATGTCGCAGCGCACACCCTGGCGGGCGAGGGCGGCGGCCAACTGACGGACGTAGACGTTCATTCCCCCGCCGTCGCCGCTGCCCGGCTGGGTCAGCGGCGAGGTGTGCAGGGAGAGGATGGCGAGGTTTTGCACGGGCTTCCGAAAGCTACAGAGACGACCGGCGAGCCGTCGACTCCGCGGCCTCGACAGGGGGGTGGACTGCGGCAGGGTCAACGGCTTCGAGGATCTCTGCAGGGTCGACGGCCGGGATCGGTACGGGGAGGTCGGCGTCGTACTCCCGGCGGAAGGACAGGTAGATCTGCAGGAGCGCCTGCTTGTGCTCCTCGGTCAAGGTGGTGTCGGCCATGATGGCGTCGCCGAGGTTGCCGTCGAAGGCCCGCTCATCGAGGATGCCCGCCCGGACATAGAGCGTCTCGGCGGAGATCCGCAGGGCCTTGGCGATCTGCTGGAGGATCTCGGCCGACGGACGACGGAGGCCCCGCTCGATCTGACTCAGATACGGGTTCGAGATCCCGGCCATGTCCGACAGGCGCCGCAGCGAGAGCCGAGCTCCGGAGCGCTGCTCCCGGATGAACTGTCCGAGATCGCCCAAAGGGTCGGGTTTGTCAACCATGTCTTCCCCAGGATAGTGGCGTCGCCCGTGGTAGCTGCGGGGAAGGACCCGGGGCCGTCAGCTGGGCAGGAGCTCGACGACCTTGTCCAGAAGGTCGATCGACGAGAAGGGCTTGGTCAAGAAGGCGTTGGCCCCTGCTTCCCGGCACTCCTCCTCGAGGCGGGGATCGTCCCTGGCCGTGAGGACCAGCACCTTGACGACGGAATGGTCCACGCGCCGGCACACCTCCACGCCGTTGATGCCCGGCATCATGATGTCGAGCACGATCAGGGCCGGGTTGGTGTGCTCGATCTGAGCCAGCGCCATCTCCCCGTTGCGGGCCTCGACGACGTCGACCTCGTCGACCTCGAGCACGTCACGGATCAACCGGCGGATCATGTCGTCGTCGTCGACGACCAGGACGAGCCGGGTCTGGCGCTCGGGCCACGGCGCGATCACGGTCAATGGGGAAGCAGCAGGTTGGCCAGGATCACCCACAGCGGTCCGGCGATGAACAGCGAATCCAGCCGGCGCCAGGCCGGCAACCTGGCCGACCCAACCAGCCGGTTCCCGGCTCCCACCGCAAGAGGAGCGGCGACGGCAACCATGCCGCAGAGGATCCACGGCGAGGAGCCGGAGAAGGGCACGACCAGGACGCCGGCCAGCACCACGCCGAGGACGGCCAGGCTGAGGGCGCCGGCCAGGGCGCCCAACCGACCGCCGGTGTCGCCGACCCCCATCACGTAGTTGGAGGCGTCGAAGAGGGTGACGGCCATGAACAGGACCAGACCGATGGTCACGCTCTGCAGGGTGGCCAGCACCAACGACGCCGCCGCAGCCGCCGGGGCCACGCTGCACAACGCGACCCGGAGTTGCTCGGCCCGCTCGGCTTCGCGGGCCGTGACCAGAGCCAGGACCACGCCTCCAGCCACAACCACCAACCCGGCGGCGATCGGTCCGGCGATGGCCGCAAGGGGGGCGACGCCGGCGCACGTGCCGGCCAGCCACCACGGTTCTGCGCTCGGCGTCTCCAGGCGCCTCCAGGCGGACTGGGCGGCGATCACGACGATCGGGACGAGGGCGACGGCGACGAGGGCCGGGGAGACGACAATGGCCGTCACCAGGGCCACGGTCCAGACCAGGCCTAGTCGGACAACTGGGGGACGGCGCTTCGCGCTCGGGCCATGGGCCGGGCCGGAGGAGGTTCGAAGGCCGGGCTGGCGTTGAGAGCCGGGCTGGCGTTGAGAGCCGGGCTGGCGTTGAGAGCCGGGCTGGCGTTGAGAGCCGGGCTGGCGTTGAGAGCCGGGCTGGCGTTGAGAGCCGGGCTGGCGTTGAG
>JBPCNZ010000107.1:0-7693 GCA_051000755.1 Acidimicrobiales bacterium
CCTAGACCCCAGGTGCGGTGACTTCGCATCTGGCGGCAGTGGCACGGGTCTACGAGGAGGCTGCGTAACCATGCTGAGAAGACCGTCGGTGAGCTGTGTGCGGGCAAATCGCATGCACAGTTCGAAGGGCGGGTGCTGGAAACGGAGCAATGCTGTTCGGTCCACTGCGGGTCCCAGGTCGGTGTGCTGAAATGCCACCTCAACGACCTGGTCGGGACCCAGCCGAAGAGACGAGCCACCGCGCCAGCACTCGACCCAAGGCAGTGGTGAGGTCGTCGCCGAGGCCGAGGGCCGCAGCGTCGCCCAGCTCAAGGCCACCGTGGTCATCCACGTCCCCATCGAGGTCCTGGACGGTCACGGGTCCGCCCTCATCACCGCCTCCGACGTTGAAACGTGGGCTCCCCCGTAGGCTCGGTGCATGAGCTCGTTCTCCCTGGAGGGTCGCATGGCCGTGGTGACCGGTGCCTCTCGGGGCATCGGCGCGGCCACCGCCCGGGCCCTCGACCGCGCCGGGGCCACGGTCGCCCTCGTCGCCCGGTCCCGCCCGCAGCTCGAGGCCCTGGCCAAGGAGTTGCACCACGAAGCCGTCGTGGTCGTCAGCGACCTCCGAGACGAGGATGCGCCCGCAACGACGGCACAGCAGGCCCTCACGGGCCTCGGTGCGGTCGACATCCTGGTCAACAAGGCCGCGGCTGCGGCGCGCCTGCCGACGGTGGAGACCGATGCCGCCCTCATCGACGACCTCTTGGCGGTCAACGTCCGAGCCCCTCTCCTGCTCATCGCCGCCCTCGTGCCCGCCATGATCGAGCACGGTGGCGGGTCGATCATCAACCTGTCCTCGGTCTCAGGGCTGGTGGGCACACCCCGACGGGCCGCCTATGCCGCCTCCAAGGGCGCCCTCGACGCCGCCACCCGCTCCCTCGCCATGGAGCTGGGATCGTCCGGGATCCGGGTCAACTCGGTGGCGCCCGGGGCCGTCGACACCGATCTGTGGGCCAAGAACCGCGCCGTGCCGGGGGTGGTGGAGACCGTCGAGCGTCAGACGCCCCTGGGACGGTGGGGGGTTCCTGACGACATCGCCGATGTGATCGTCTTCCTGGCGTCGGATGCGGCCCGGTTCGTCACCGGCGAGACCATCTCCGTGGACGGCGGCATGGCCCGCACCATGGACCTCTACGGCGGACCAGTCTGAGAGGCGCACCGCTGAGGCCGGGGCAGCGGCAGTGAGTAGCCTCGGCGACGCCATGGCCGACACCCGCCCTCTCGCCGTCAACCGTTACCGCGACACCCGTGCCGGCGCTCTGCGCCCCACCGATGCCGGTCGGACCGTGCGTCTGGCCGGATGGGTCGCAGCCCGGCGGGATCACGGCGGCCTGGTCTTCATCGACCTCCGCGACGCCGGGGGCACCGAGCCCGGCGGCGTGGTGCAACTCGTCTCCCACCCGGATCAGGCGTCGTTCGATGTCCTCTCCGGCCTGCGCCTCGAGAGCGTCATCTCCGTCGGCGGCGAGGTCGTCGCCCGCTCCCAGGAGACCGTCAACCCCCGCCTGGCCACCGGTGCGGTGGAGGTGGTCGTCACCGACGTCGAGGTTCTCTCCGGCTCCGACGTGCTCCCCTTCCCCGTCGAGCGGGACACCGAGGTCGGCGAGGAGGCCCGCCTGCGCTACCGCTACCTCGACCTGCGCCGGGGCCCGGTCGTCGAGCGCCTGGCCACCCGGGCCCGTTTCGCCCAGCTGGTCAGGACCCACCTGGCCGAACGGGGCTTCCTCGAGGTGCAGACACCGATCCTCACCGCCTCCTCGCCCGAAGGCGCCCGGGACTTCCTCGTGCCCAGCCGCGTCCACGCCGGCGAGTTCTATGCCCTGCCCCAGGCCCCCCAGCAGTTCAAGCAGCTGCTCATGGTCAGTGGCATCGAGCGCTATTTCCAGATCGCCCCGTGCTTTCGCGACGAGGCGTCGCGAGCTGACCGGAGCCCGGGCGAGTTCTACCAGATCGACCTGGAGATGGCCTTCGCCACCCAGGAGGACGTCTTCGTCGAGGTCGAGGCCCTCATGGGCCGGGTGGTGGGTGAGCTGAGCACCAAGGAGGCGAACACCGAGTGGCCTCACCTGGTCTTCGCCGACGCCATCGACCGGTTCGGCACGGACAAGCCCGACCTGCGCTTCGGGCTGGAGATCGCCGATCTGACCAAGGAGCTCGGAGGGCGAACCGAGCTGCCGATGTTCACCGACGCCCCCGGCGCCGGAAGGCTCATCCGCGCCCTGCGGGTGCCGGGCGCAGCCGACCGGCCCCGCAAGTGGTTCGACACCTTCGCTGACGCGGCCCGCAAGCTCGGGGCCATCGCCAGCTGGCTCCAGCTCGACCCGGCGGGGACGAAGGGACCGCTGGCCAAGAAGCTGACCGAGGAGGAGACGGCCGCCATCACCGCTTCAGTGGCCGCCGAGGCGGGCGATGCCGTCCTGACCACGGTCGGCCCCCGGTTGGCGGCGAGCACCGCCCTGGGCGAGATGCGCACGGCGCTCGGCCGCGAGCTCGGGTTGGCCGACCCCAACCAGCTGACCTTCTGCTGGGTGGTCGACTTCCCCATGTACGAGCGCAACGCCGACACGGGCGAATGGGAGTTCTCCCACAATCCCTTCTCCATGCCTCAAGGGGGCCTTGAGGCTCTGGCAACCCAGGACCCCGGCGACATCCTCGCCTACCAGTACGACCTCGTGTGCAACGGGATGGAGCTGTCCTCGGGGGCGGTCAGAAACCACCGTCCCGACGTGATGGAAGCGGCGTTCGCCCTCGCCGGCTACGGCCCCGAACGCATCAGGGAGTCATTCCCCGCCCTCTGGAACGCATTCCACTATGGGCCGCCCCCCCACGCCGGCATCGCACCCGGCTTCGACCGGATCTTGATGCTCCTCGAGGACCAGGCCAACCTCAGAGAGGTCATCGCCTTCCCCCTCAACCAGACCGGTCGCGATCTGCTGATGAACGCCCCGGCCGAGGTCAGCGAGCACCAGCTGCGGGAGCTCCACCTGAAGGTCGTGCCGCCCGCGCCGTGAGCATCGTCGTCGTTGTTCTCGCCGTCGCCCTGGTCGTGGCGGTGGGCGTCATCGTCAGCTTGTACCGCCCCTACCGTCAGGCCACTGTGGCCGCCCGACGGGCGGTCGCTGACCGTGACCACCAGGTGAGCAGGGCCGAAGCCGACCGCCACGCTGCGGTCCAGGCCGGCGCCGACGCCGAACGGCGCGCCGCGGTGGCCACGGCCCGAGCCGAGGAGGCCGACGCCGCCCTCCGCCGCCGGACCACGCCAGGCCAGGCTCTGGTGACCGCCCAGGGTCGCCTGGATGCCTTGTGGGGCCTGTCGTGCCTGGCGGCAGCGTGGGAACGCCGGGGCGCGGAGACGCAGTCCACCGCTTCTGCGCCGGCGGTTGTACCCGGCGACCTGGCTGCCGTGCTCGACGTGGAGATCGGCCGCATCCGGGAGGAGGCCGGGACACCCGGGACGGTGCGCATGGCGGTGGAGCCACCGGCCGTCGGGGCCGAAGCGGTCGTGGTCCTACGATCGGTGCAGCTGCTGCTCTCGGCGCTGGCCCGCCACTGCCAGGGCTACGACCTTTACGTGCACCGCTGGGAACGTCGGATCAGCGCTGTCGTCGTCTGCGAGGGCTTCGACGGGCCGGACACCGTGGCAGACGACACGACCGCGGTGTTGATGGCGCTGAGCCCGGCCGATGGAGATGTCGACATCGACCGGGATCCCGAGGGCCGGATGCGAGCCCGGCTCAGCCTCCCGACCTCGGCCCCGGAGCCCTGAGCGAGATCAGCCGTCCTCGAACTTGAACGACACCCGCAGCTTGGCCCGGTAGGTCTTGACCCGGCCCTCCTCGATCAGCATGTCGAGCTCGGCCACTTCGGCAACACGCAGATCGCGCAGCGAGCTCCCCGCCCTGGTGACAGCTGCGGTTGCCGCCTTCTCCCACGACTCGTCGCTGGTACCCACCAGTTCGACGATCTTGTAGACGCTCTCGGCCATGATGATCCCCTGTCTTCCCGGTGGCGATTCCCCGCCATCGCAGCCCAAGCATAGATGCCCCTCGGCGGCGACGCGCCAGGCCGATGTCACTGGCGCCGGTTACGGTTCCCAGCAGGTTCTCAGCGACGCTCGGGTGTCGGACCTGCCCCTCCACCACCGAGGTACGAGGAGGCAGAAACGATGCACGAACCCGACGCTGTCGTCGAGGCCCTGGATACGGCGACCACCGACGAGGACCCGCCCCTCTGGTTCGAGGTCGGGATCGACGCCGGCCCCGGGCAGAACGCCACCATGACCCTGGTTCGCCATGATGTTCTGGCCCAGCTGTTCGGTTGGGTGGCGCCGCCGGAGTGTGACGCCATCGGGGTGGTGGCCGGAGGCTGGGGCGCCCCGAACCGTTCGACCTTGACCTGGGCCGGCTGCCCGCCGACTCTCGGGAGCTGCAGCGGGTCCGGGTCATCGTCGTGGTCGATCGGCACGGCCGCGTCGGCGCCCGCACCACTCTGGGCGACGGCCGGACCGTCGGCGGCGGATGCCGGGGCGGTCGGCTCTTCGATGCCCTCCACCGCGGTCTGGGCCTGCCCACTGATCCGCCGCCGGTGTCCTCGGCGGCCATCATCGGCGATCTGTGGCTGGCTGCGGTGGTGGCCGAGGGCGAACGCCAGAGCCAGCCCCTCGGTTGGAGTGAGGTGACCGCCCTGCACCCGGCGACCCAGGCCCTGATGGACCACGGCCACTCCCTCTCCGACGCCGAGGTCGATGCCGTCATCCGGGTGGCTCCCCGGGCCTGGACCTGGGACCGACTGCAGGCCGACACCGTCAGCGGCGGCGGCCTGAGCGACCTGGTGGCCCCCGACATTGCCTCGTGGATGGACATCGGGATGTTCGCCCGGTGGACCTTGGAGCTCCTCGGCGACGCCAGGACCTTGTGGGGCCGAGCGGCTTCGGTGCTCGACCATGAGGTTGTGGTGCGCCTGGCCGACACCCTCGATGCGGCGGAGGCCGGCGCAGGGGGCCTCGTGGCTCCCGCTCGCATGTGCCGCTAGCCCCCGCCGGGCTCAGGCCCACGATCGCTTGATACGGGTCGGCAAGGTGGGGCGACGTGAGCCTGCCTCTGCTTGCCGCCCGGGCCACCCGCCGCCTCCAGCGACGGGCAAGGCACGCCGGGGTCGCCGCAGCCGTGGCGCTGGCGGTAATCGTGGCGATCGGCGCGGCCCTCGGTGCGCTCCCACAGATGGAGCAGGTTGTTGCCGATCAGCAGGTCACGATCGCGGCCGCAGACATCCCGCCTACCTACCTGGCCGCGTACCAACGGGCGGCCAGCTCCGTGCAACCGGCCATCCCCTGGGAGATCCTGGCCGGGATCGGCAAGGTGGCGACCGACCATGGCCGCCGTTCCCCCTACGACGGGACGGACCGGTCCTCCGCCCCCAACACCGACTACCCCGACGTCAGCCCTCCCATCCTCGCCCATCCGGGCCCGCCGCCCCTGTCACCGACTCCGGGTGCTGGCGCCGTGCAGATGGTGGCCGCGGTCGCCCCCGTCCCCGCCGGTGGGCCCGACAGCGAGTTGGCGATCGACGTCAACAACGTCCCCGTGTTCCTTGCCGGCGAGCGCCAGGTTGAGTCCGGTGGCAACTACCAGGCGTCTTCCGGGGGGGCGTCAGGCGCCTACCAGTTCATCAACGCCACCTGGGCATCGGAGGCCCGCGCCGCGGGATACGCGCCGTACGCCGGCGAGCCTGCAGCTGCCGCTCCGCCCCAGATCCAAGATGCCGTTGCCGGATTCCACGCCCAGCGCCTCTTTGCCACGTTCCGGAGCTGGTGGTGGGCGGCCGAGGCCTGGTACGACCCCCTGTGGGCAGGCGACCCGGCCGAGCAGTCATCGGTCCCCGACCCGGGCGCCGGCAACAGCCTGACCATGGCCGCCTACGCCCAGAAGGTGTACTCGGCCATGGCCGCATCAACGGGGACCGGCGCCCTCGCGGTAACGGCCGAGACCGCCGGCCCGGCTTCGGCCCCATCCCCGGGCCCTGCGGTTGGCGGCCGCGGCCCGCTGCTGCTGACAGCAGCAGGGACGGCGCCGGCGCCTGGGGCCGACGATCAGGGCATCGACGCCGAAGCGGGCCTCCTGGCCAAGGCGTCTGCGTCGGTGGAGGAACAGACCTGGGAGCAGATGGGCCTCCCCAGCTCCATCGTCGACCGTCCCCTCGCCGACCCCGACGCCCAGCGCTTCTGGTCGGGCGTCCTGGCCGCCCTGCCGACCGCCCCTGGGGTCGGCATCGGCCAGGTGGGCACCGGCGGCACGCCCTCGCCGCCCGGTGCGGGGTCGCCGCCCGGTGCGGGGTCGCCGCCCGGCGCGGGGGCCGACCCCATGGCCCGCTTCGCCACCGACCTGCTCACCAATCTGGCCGTGCCGGTGACCCCTTCCAACGTCGCCGCCATCAAGGCGTGGGCGGCTGGGGAGGGATCGGCGGCCCGGTTCAACCCCCTCGACACCGCCCAACCAGAGCCGGGCGCCACTCCGTACAACGCCAATGGCGGCGACCCGGTCGAGAACTACCCCGACTACCGCTCCGGGATCACGGCCACGGTCGCCACCCTGGAACCGGGCGGCCACCCGAGCCCTCTTTACGGCGGCATCCTGGCCGCCTTCCAAGGCGGGTCGAGCGCCCCGGCCGTCGAGGGGGCCGTCGCTGCGTCCCCGTGGGGCACCCAGCACTTCCCCGACCCCAACGTCTCGGCGTCAGCCAACTTCCGTGGCCCCATCCCCACCGGTACCGAACCGCTCACCGTCACTGACCCGGCCGGCCCGTCATCCACCGGAGCCGACCCGTCGATCCCGGCCGGCACGGACACCCACGCGGCGACAGACGCCTTGACCATGGCCGAGTACTACGCCGGGATCATCTCCGACCCCCAGCCCGCGGCTGGGCGCGCCTACGCCCCGAGCCCCACCACCGCGGCCGGTTACCAGATCCCGGCCGGCACGCCACCGGCGGTGGCCCGGGCCATAACCATGGCCCTGGCGCAGCTCGGCAAACCGTATGGCTGGGGCGCGGCCGGCCCGGAGAGCTACGACTGCTCAGGTCTGGTCATGGCCGCCTACGCCGCAGCCGGGATCCCCCTGCCCCGGACCACCTACGCCCAGTACCTGGCCGGCCAGGACGTGGCGCTGGGCGACCCCAACCAGTTCCGGGCCGGGGACCTCCTCTTCATGATGGGCTCCGATCCTCAAGGCGCGGCTCCCGGCCACGTCGGGATGTACCTGGGATCGGGCCAGGTCATCGACGCCCCCTACACCGGCGCTGTGATCCGCATCTCCCCCATCGCGTCCTGGGTCCCCAAGCTGGTCAGCGTCCGCCGGATGGTCCCGGCCTGATGGCGCCCGCCAGGACGATCCTGGATTCGCTCCGCACGGACGACGTCGCCATCCCCTTCTGGCTGCGCGTCGGCGGCGTGGTAGTCGCCACCGTGGTTGCGGTTCTGGTGGTGATCTCCGCCTTCACCGCCAGTCCTCCGGCCCGCCCCGGGATTCACCCGGCTCTCCGGGGAGCCGGCCTGACCCGGGCGCCGGTGACCCCGCCGCAGGGGAATCGGCCCCCGCCGCCCGAAAGGCACGGGAAGCGAAACCCCCCCCCCCTCAACACCCCCCCCCCATCCCCA
>JBPCNZ010000108.1:0-86770 GCA_051000755.1 Acidimicrobiales bacterium
CGCCTGAGCAACCCCCTCACCCATGAACCCGTCCGATCAACCACCTGTCACACCCAAGGCGTACGATGAGCACGCCTGACAAGCAGTGGGACCGTCACCCGAAATCCACAATCAACGGGACATCCTCTTTGAAGGGAGCTTGGCCGATTTCAATGCTGTAGCGACCAAGGCGCCCGTGCAGGGCAACGCTCCAGAGTTGGCGACCCACATGGATGGTCGGCAACTGACCTACGTGTTTTCACAACTGGTGAAGCTCGGAGCAACAGGCGAGGTCGATGTTGGGAGCCTTTCCACGATCCATGCCGAGGTTAAAGAGTTCAACGGCTCGGAGGCAGTTGTCGAGGCATGCGGTAGAGACACAGTTCAAATTGAAAGTATTTCGACGGGTAAAATAGTTCAGTCGGCGGCGCCCAGCACCGAGTTGATCAATGCATTGGTCCAGCAAGTCGCTGGCACATGGAAGGTCGCATACCAAAGCAATGTGAGTCCAGGATGCTCATGAGGGGGGGCTTCCTCGCCGCGATGATGTGCACTGCGTTAGCAATGTTGTCTTCTCCTTCGTCGTCCTATGCGGACTCGGTTCTCCAGGTCGGCACGGGTTGGGGTCAGGACGGTCAACCGACGGGGACAGTTAACATCTCAGCATCCAATATCGACAATGGGGGCGCGTCTCAGCCCGGTGGGTTGTCTGGGGGCGCGGCATCCCCTGCAGGTAGCTCGGGAACCGCAAGTTCCGCCCCTTCCGCTCCTTCCACCCCCTCATGTGGGTTGACTCCAGCGCCAGTCAACGTCCTCAACCCAAGTCTTGGTGGATTAGCGTTTTCGTCGTCCCCTGGTCAAGGGGTTGCTGCCAATGCCGGGGTCGCCGTGATCCAGCCTGGTACTCCTGGATCCTGGTATCTCAGCTATTGCAACACCTCGTTGCCGGGCCCGCTGCCCGTCTTCATTCCTGCCGGTCCGGGCGGCGGGGCACCGGCTCCGGCGCCGCCCCCGCCGTCCCCTGCGCAGTTGGCCCAGATCGCGTACGGCGAGATCCAGTTGACGCCGCCCGGTCTTCAGTTGTCACCCTCGAGCGAAACGAACCCGGCGATCGACCAGATCGTCAACGCCCCGACCTGGGCGTGGGTCCCGGCTGGCAGCTGGAAACCGCTGTCGGCGACCGCAGCGGCGGGGCCGGTCGTGGTCACAGCCACGGCGACCCCATCCAGCATAAACGTGACCTACGGCGATGGCAGCGGGACCCAGACGGCGAGTTGTGTCGGCCCGGGCACTCCATATTCCGACCAGTTGGCTAATCACGAGGACCCGGGTGCGCCTTTGTCGGCAGCTTCGCCAGACTGCGGTTGGACCTATCAACACGTGTCCGCTGGTGCCCCCGGAGGCAAGGAGCCGGTCAACGCGGTGGTGACCTACCAGGTGGCGTGGACGGTCACCGGCGCAGCCGGTGGAGGCAACCTCGGCCCCCTCAACAGTCCGCCGACGATTTATGACGTTCCAGTCGGCGAGATCCAGGTGGTTAACACCAACTGAGGTATCGAAGCATGACCCGGGAGGCTCCGGAACGGGTGGTGACCCGGGGCGGGCGGGACGTGACGGACCCCCAACGGCGCTCCGGTATCCTTCCCGGATCGCCGGTCCCCCCCACCTGCCCCCTTCGGAAGCCCCGAAACAGGGCCTTCCGCCCCGCACCGCCTTGGCCGCCACGGCCGGGCGGGGCATCGCCGCGCTGTCCCGGCGCCTGGGCCGGGGGAGTGGGTCGGTGATCGGCGGCAGGGCCATTCTCGGGCTCGACCCGATGGCCCTGCACCATCTGAGCCGGGGCCACGACACGGCCCTGGTGTCGGCGACGAACGGGAAGACGACGACGACCGCCTTGTTGCGGGCGGCGCTGGCCACCCGGGGCCCGGTGGTGACGAACCTGGCCGGCGCCAATCTGCCTCCCGGGCTGGCCGCGGCCCTGGCCGAAGGACCCGAGGGGGCGCCGGCCGCCCTGGAGGTGGACGAGGCGTGGCTGGGCCGGGTGGTTGAGGCCACCCGGCCGATAATCGTGATCTTGTTGAACCTCAGCCGGGATCAGTTGGATCGCAACAACGAGGTTCGCAAGCTGTCCAGCTCGTGGCGGGACATCTTCGACGGCCGGACCGGCGTGACGGTGGTGGCCAACGCCGACGACCCCCTGGTCGTGTGGGGCGCCGGCGCCGCCCCTGATGTCCGCTGGGTGGGCGCCGGTCAGCCGTGGACGGCCGACGCCGCCGGCTGCCCGAGGTGCGGTTCGAGGATCGTGTGGGACGCCGAAAGCCTCCCGGACCCGGCAACGACCGGCGACAACGCCACACCCGGGGCCCCGGGGCCGACGACGGCGGACGATCCCAATGTGGCCGACGTGATCGACAACCCCGGGTGGGCGTGCTCGGCCTGCGATCTGCACCGGCCCCGGCTCGACGTGGCCATCACCGATGGGGTTCTGCGCACGGCCGACGGGTTCCGCCACAGCCTGCAGTTGGCGCTGCCGGGGCGGGCCAACCGGTCCAACGCGGCCATGGCCATGACGGCGGCGAGGATCTTCGGGGTGGAGCCGGGGGTCGCCCTCGAGGCCATGGCTTCGACCGATGAGGTCGTGGGCCGCTACCGCACGGTTCGCTCCGGCAACGTCGAGGCCCGCCTGCTGCTGGCCAAGAACCCGGCCGGTTGGCTCGAGGTCCTCGACGTGCTGCGGCCGGCGCCGATGCCTGTGGTGGTGGCCATCAACTCCCGGGTGGCCGACGGCAGGGACCCGTCGTGGCTGTGGGACGTACCGTTCGAGGCCCTGCGGGGACGCATGGTGGTGGCCAGCGGTGAGCGTTGTGCCGACCTGGCCGTCCGCCTGCACTACGCCGAAGTCGACCACAAGGTTGTCGCCGACCCGGTGGCGGCCATCGCCGCGGCAGGCGCGAGCGAGGTGGACCTGGTCGGCAACTACACATCGTTCCAGACGGTGCGGGCCGCGTTGGCGTCATGAGCCCGAGAGAGTCCGTGGTCACGATCGCGCTGTTGTTCCCCGACCTCTTGGGAACATACGGAGATGGGGGAAATGCCACGATCCTGGCCCAGCGCCTCCGGTGGAGGGGTCAGCCCGCCGAGGTCGTCACCATTCGCTCCGGTGATGCGGTGCCGGCGTCGGCCGATCTCTACGTGGTGGGAGGGGGCGAGGACCTGCCCCAGGTGCTGGCCGCCCGGCAGCTGATGAACCCGCCCAACCTGCGCCGGGCGGTGGAAGGCGGGGCCACCGTGTTCGCCGTGTGCGCCGGCCTGCAGATCCTCGGGACCAGCTTCGACTTCGCCGGTCCGGAGGGGCCCCAGGGCGAGGGCCTGGGCCTGGTCGACGTGTCCACCGGGCGCTCGATGAACCCCCGGGCGGTGGGGGAGTTGCTCATCGACCCCGATCCGGGCCTGGTCCTGCCCGCCATGACCGGCTACGAGAACCACAGCGGCGCCACCGTGCTCGGCCCCGGGGTGAAGCCCGCCGGCCGGGTGCGGCTCGGGGTGGGCAACGGCGGCGACGACAAGGTCGATGGCTTCTGGTCCGGTCATCTGCTGGGCACCTACCTGCACGGCCCGGCCCTGGCCCGGAACCCGGCCCTGGCCGACCTGCTGCTCAGCTGGGTGGTCGGCGATCTGACCCCGCTCGACGATACCGACAGCGAGCGGTTGCGGACCGAGCGGTTCAAGGCCGCGGCTCGGGTTTCGGGTGGGAACGGGACGGCGAGGCGGTGGTGGCATGGCCGGCGATGACGCTGCCGGCTTGATGGTTTCTTCGGCGCTGTACACCGACCGCTACGAGCTGACCATGCTCGACGCCGCCCTCCGGTCGGGGACCGCGGAGAGGCCAGCGACCTTCGAGGTGTTCTCCCGCCGCCTGGGGGAAGGGCGGACCCACGGTGTCGTCGGTGGCATCGACGGGGTGCTCGAGGCGGTGGAGCGGTTCCGGTTCGGGCCCGCAGAGCTGACCTGGCTGGAGTCCGCCGGCATCGTGTCGGCGCTCACCCTGGCATGGTTGGCCGACTATCGCTTCTCCGGGTCGATCGACGCCTACCCGGAGGGGGAGCTCTACACGGTGGGCTCGCCGATCGTGACCGTGGAGGGGACCTTCGGCGAGGCGGTGGTCCTGGAGACGATCGTGTTGTCGATCCTCAACCACGACTCGGCCATCGCATCGGCCGCCCAGCGGATCGTGGCCGCCGCCGGCGGGAGGCCGATCATCGAGATGGGCGGCCGGCGGGTGGCGCCCGAGGCGGCCGTCGCCGCGGCGCGGGCTGCGTACCTGGCCGGGTTCGCGTCGACGTCGAACCTGGAGGCGGGCCGGCGCTACGGGATCCCCACCGCCGGCACCGCGGCCCATGCCTTCGTGCTGGCGTACCCGAGCGAGGCGGAGGCGTTCGCGGCCCAGATCGCCGCCGGGGGGGTGTCGACCACCCTGCTCGTCGACACCTACGACATCGAGGAGGGCATCCGGGTCGCGGTCAAGGTGGCAGGGGCCGACCTGGGGGCGGTCCGGATCGACTCCGGTGACCTGATCGACGAGGCCCGGCGGGCCCGGGCCCTCCTCGACTCGCTGGGCGCCACCCGAACCAGGGTGATCATCACCGGCGACCTCGACGATGTCAGCATCGCCGCCCTCGCCGGCGCCCCCGTCGACGGCTACGGGGTGGGGACCAGAGTCGTCACCGGTCTGGATCAGCCGACCGCCGGCTTCGTCTACAAGCTGGTCTCCGTCGCCAGCGGGAGCGATGAGGGGGACGGGCAGCACGCGGTGGCCAAACGTTCGCCGGGGAAAGCCACCGTCGGGGGTCGCAAGTGGGCCTGGCGGACCCGTCTCGAGGACCTGCCCGACACCTTCGACGGCCCGGACGTCCGCGCCGGGCCGGTCCAGGTCGACCTGATCACCCCCAGCCTCGAACCACCGCCCGGCGGCGGCCGGCCCCTCCAGCGCCGCATGGTCGACCGTGGCCAGGTGATCGGCCGCGAACCGCTCCTCACCGCCCGCCGGCGCTGCGAGGCGGCGGTGGCCGAGGCGGCCGGCACGACAGGGCTGATCGCCGTCCGGCAGCCGACCTGAAGCCAGCGGGTCGGGTGTACTCGTACCAGTCGGGCGTACTACCTGGGGGGTACGCCGCCGAGCCCCGCCGTACGACCCTGGGCGTATCTCGCTCCCAGCCCTGCATCCAAAGGATGGTTGGCTATCACTTCGCCACGCGAAGGGCGTACCGTGACAGACATGCGATCCTCATTGAACCGCCGACGGGCCCGGTGGGCCGCCCCGGTAGCCGTGGCGGGAGCCATCGCCCTCGGATCTTGGATCCCGACCGTGACGGCCAGCGCCTCGACCCCGGACCTGGCCCACCTCAGCGCCGCCCAAGTGCTGGCCAAGGCCAGCCATCCGACCATCAAGGCCTTCTCCGGCACCGTCGAGGTGACATCCAACCTGGGGCTCCCCGACCTGGGCTCGGTCACCGGCGGCGACAGCCAGTCGACCAAGAGCGCAACCGGGTTCGATCCCACGACCCTGCTGTCGGGTGTCCATGACATCAACGTGTGGGACAACGGCGCCCAGCAGCAGCGCCTTCAGCTTCCGTCCCAGCTGGCCGAGACCGACTTCGTGCACAACGGCAAGGATGCCTACCTCTACAGCAGCTCCAGCCAGGCGGTGACCCACCTGGTGCCGGGGGCCAGATCCGGCGCCCCGCACAGCTCGGTGTCCGGGGGCGGGGATGTCTCCAAGGGCGGGGCCGACACGCCCAACGGCCAGGTGCCGATGACCCCTGAGCAGGTGGCCCAGAAGTTCCTCGATCACATCGACCCGTCCACCACGGTGACGGTTGCCTCGCCGGTCTACGTGGTCGGCCGGCCCGCCTACCAGCTGTCACTGGCGCCCAAGGCCGACACCCCCGGCGCCGCCGCCTCCACCGTGTCGAACGTGTCGATGTCGGTCGACTCGGCCACGGGCATGGTCCTGTGCGTGACCGTCAACGCCAAGGGCGCATCGCCGGCCTTCATGGTGTCATTCACCAACAAGTCCGGCGCCAACAGGTTCACGACCGCAGTCCCGGCGGCCTCCAACTTCGCCGCCCCCACCGGCACGACGACCAAGACCGAGACGATCAACCCCAGCGGCGGTTTCACTCACCACAGTGGCCCGGCCGACGGTTCCAAGCCCACCGTGACCGGTGGCCCCTGGGCCGAGGTGGTCACCATCAGCCACGCCAACCTCGGTAAGTCGTCGAAGGAGCTCGACGCCCTGACCACTCCGGTGCAGGGGAGCTCGGCCCGCCTACTCAGCACGAGCGTGGTCAACGCCCTGGTGTTCCCTGACGGCAAGATCCTCGTCGGGTTCGTCACGCCGGGTGCTCTCGAGGCGGCTGCCGCCGGTTGAGCGACGCCTCTGCGGGGCCACATCACTCCGATGCCGGCGCCTCGGGGGCTCAGCCGTCGGGTGTCGAGTCCTCGGGGGCGACGGCTACCCTCACCCTGCCGGAGCCCTCGGGTTCGAGCGCCATCGCCACCCACGGTCTGACGAAGCGCTTCGGCGACGTGGCGGCCGTGGACGGGGTCGATCTTTTCGTCCCGACCGGTTCGGTCTTCGGCTTCCTTGGGCCCAACGGTTCGGGAAAGACGACGACCATCCGCATGCTGCTCGGCCTGATCAGCCCGAGCGCGGGAACCTGGGAGCTGTTCGGCAGACAGATGCCGGCCGCGGCCTCCGACACGTTGGCCCGGGTCGGAGCCCTCATCGAGGGTCCCGCCTTCTACCCGTGGCTGTCGGGTAAGGCCAACCTGGCCCGCCTCGACGCCGCCGGTCCCGATGGGCGGGCCTCGACCCGCACGACCCGCATCGACGAAGCCATCGGCCGGGTCGGCCTCACTGCGGCCGCCACCAAGAAGTACGGGGCGTACTCGCTCGGCATGTGCCAACGGCTCGGCCTGGCCGCCGCCCTCCTCCGGCCCCGGGACCTGTTGATCCTCGACGAGCCGACCAACGGCATGGACCCCCAGGGCACCCGGGAGATCCGCAACCTGGTCCGAGACATCGCCAAGGACGGCGCCACCGTCTTCCTCTCCAGCCACCTGCTGACCGAGGTCGAGCAGGTGTGCTCGCACGTGGCGGTCATGTCCAACGGTCAACTCCTCACCCAGGGCACCCTCGGTGACCTGCGGTCCGCCGGCGCCGCCCGCCTACGGATCGAGGTCGATCGGGCCGACGACGCTGCGGCCGTGCTCCGCCGACTCGGCCTGAGCGACGTGGGTGGCGCCGACGGGGTCCTCACCGGAGGCCTGACCGGCCAGGCACCCCAGGACTGCAACCGGGAGCTGGTTGAGGCCGGCATCGGGGTCCGGGCCCTGTCGGTGGAGCGACCCAGCCTCGAAGACCTCTTCGTCGCCCTGACCGGGGAGGGTTTCGATGTTGAGCGCTGAGCTGGTGCAACTGTTTCGCCGGACCCGGACCATCGTCCTCCTCGGCGTGTTGCTGGTCCTGCCCATCCTTCTCTCCGTGGCCATCTACCTCTCCGGAGGACCGGGGTCGGGGCAGGGGCCGGCGTTCCTCGACCGGGTGTCGCACAACGGCGTGTTCGCCGCCCTCGCCGGGCTCACGGTCGCCCTGCCGTTCTTCCTCCCCCTCACCGTGGCCGTCGTCGCCGGCGACACCATCGCCGGCGAGGCCAGCCTCGGCACCCTGCGCTACGTGCTGACCCGACCGTCGGGACGGGGAAGCCTGCTGGCCGTGAAGGGGGCAACGGTCGCCACGTTCTGCATCGCCGGCGCCCTGCTGGTGGCCATCGGCGGACTGATCGCCGGATCCATCCTGTTCCCCATCGGCAACGTGATCGGCCTTTCAGGGACCAGCTTCTCCCTCGGCGAGGGGGTCCTGCGCACCCTCCTGGCCGCCGTCATCGTCGGGGCATCCCTGCTGGGCCTGGCCTCCATAGGGATGTTCATCTCCACCCTGACCGACGTCCCGGTCGGCGCCATGGCCGCCACCGTCGGCGTGGCCGTCCTCTCCAGCGTGCTCGACGCCGTGCCCCAGGTCCATGCCATCCACCCGTGGTTGTTCACCCACAACTGGTTCGCCTTCGGCGACGTGCTGCGCACACCGGTGTCCTGGCACAACATCGTCCGGGACCTGCTCCTCCAGGCCGGCTACATCGCCGTGTTCGCCAGCGCCGCATGGGCCCGGTTCACCACCCGGGACGTGCTTGCCTGAGGTTTGTCGGACCCGGGTGGCTGTCGTCGCCCGGGTGGCTGTCGTCGTTCTCGGAGCCATCGGTGGCGGTCTGACGGGCTGCGGCCCGGCGCCCTCGGCGCCCCCACCCCACAGCACTGCCCCCATCCCGCCGGCCACGGCGGCGCCGCCCCAGGCCGCCGGCGCCGCCACCCAGTCCCAGCTGGGGCCGTGGCACCTGGTCGGCCACGACGCCCGGGCGGGCCTCGTCTCCGATCAGGGGGTCACGACCATCGACGCGCCGCCGTCGGTCATCTACCGCGGCGTCCTGAGCATCGTCCCCGAGGTCGGGCTCCAGGGATGGGTGCACATCGGTGACCCCGACAGCTGGCACGGCGCCATCATCGACGCCTACCAGGGCCCGCCCGGGGCGACGACGAAGCTGTTCGTGGTCACCTCCCCCAACGGGAGCCGCCACTCCTACACCCATCCCCTCGATCCCGGCGAGCTGCTCAACAACTCCTTCGCCGCCGTCTCCCCCGACGGCCAGTGGTTGGTCTCGGGGGAGTTCGGGATCGCCGACCGGCTGCTGGTCCTTCCCATGCCGGGCGTCAACCCGGCCCGCTCAGCGGACGACGGGACGCTGGAACGGGTGGGGAACATCGCCCTCGATCATCAGGTCTCCGACGTCCAGGGCTGCGATTTCGTGACCGCCACCCGCCTGCTGTGCGCCACCGACGACCCGGGCACGGCCCTGTGGCCCACCGATCGTCAGCTCCTCCAGGTCGATCTGCCCGGCCCGCTCTCGGCAAGGGCCACGACGGCGCACGTCAGCGACCTCGGACCGCTACCGCAGCAGAGCGTGTGTGCCGGGACCTTCGAGACCGAGGGCATCGACTACGACGCCCGGACCGGCCTCCTTCGGGTCGAGGTGGTACCCCCCGCCCCCTGCGACGCGCTCACCACCGTCTACGAGTACCGCTCGTCCTGAGGGTGCGGCGGGGCCAGCCACACGCCGGCGGACGCCAAGAGGCCCGGTAACGCTCACGCCGTGCGGTGCCACAGCTTGATGCCGCCGAGGATGCCGGCGTCGTTGTCGACCACGGTGACATCGGCCGGCAGGTCGAAGTCGATCTTGCCGGAGTTGCCCCCGCCCAGGTAGCAATGGTCGAAGAACGTGAGGGCCCGGAGTGTGTCGATCATCTCCGCTACCCGCTTGTTCCACTTCTTGGCCCCCAAGGCCTTGCGGGCGTCGTTGCCCAGGGCCTCGTTGTAGGTCTCATTCTTGCGCAGGGGATGGTGGGCGAACTCGAGATGGGGGAGCAGGGCGCCTTCGTAGAACAGGGCGGTGCCGATCCCGGTCCCGAGGGTCACGACCAGCTCGAGGCCATGGCCGGTGACCACCGCCGAGCCTTGGACGTCGGCGTCGTTGGCCACCTTGGTCGGCTTGGCCATCGACGAGCTGATGGCGGCCTGCAGGTTGAAGCCGTCCCAGGCCTTGGTCAACTTGGCGGACGGCTTGCCCTCGGGGCCTTCGGGGGAGACGAAATGGGGGGCCGAGAGGATGCGCCCGGCTCGCACCATGCCCGGGAAGCCGACCGAGATGCGATCGAACGGCGGCAGGCCCTTCACCAGGTCGTTGAGGACGGTGACGAGCTTGTCGGGGGACAGAGGATAAGGAGTGTCGATGCGCACCCGATCGTGCTCCATGTGGCCGATGTCGTCGAGAACCGACGCCTTGAGCCCGGTTCCGCCGATGTCGATGGCGAGGGTGTTGCTCGCCTGCGAACGGGGGGAGTCATACAACGGCGTTGCGGCGCCTGGAGGGGTGGTGACCATGGGCACACGTTAGGGCCGATGAGCTCCGATGAGGGCCAGGGCGGTGGGCCCGACCTGACACAGGTGACCGGTGCGATGGGCCGGGGACGTTGACCCATGACAAAGCGCACCCCTGGCCGGGGACAGACCCCACTTCCCGGGGTGCGCCCCGGCTCCTAGCATGACCGTATGACCGATGGAGGGCAGCGCCCACCCCCCCATGATGGGCAGCACCCACCCACCGATGGAGGGCACCCGCCCACCGATGTCGGGGCGGCGCGCAGCCAGGGCATGTTGGGCCGGCCCAGCGCGATGGTGAACCGCCTGCTGCCGTGCGTGTGGCTGTTGTTCCTTCTCCTGCCCCTGTTCGCCATGTGGGGGCGCCGCGGCAACACGGCGGGCCACGACGTGGCGGTCACGGCGGTGGTCATCGCCTTCAGCGCCCTCTTCGTGTACTCCTCGGCCGTTGCCTACGAGCAGCGGAAGCGCTGGACCCGCCTCCACGACATCGTCGTCGTGTGCGTCATGCTTGCCGTACCGCTCATCCTGGTGGCCTACGACGGCTCTGGCTACTGGTCCTACGCACTCGTCTATGCCCTCCTGCCGGCCATGCGCCTGTGGGACCGATCGGCACAGTACCGCTCCGTCCTGATCCTGGGGCTGTTGACGGGGCTCGCGGCCTTCGCCGGCGGCCTTCGGGGCTCCGAGCTGATCATCCCCATCGGCGTGGTCCTGGGCAGCGGTGCCGGTTGGTTGGGCTTCGGCCGCCTGATCGCGGCCAACGCCGCCCTCGAAGGGGCCCAGGAGGAGAAGGCCCGGGTGGCGGTGGCGGAGGAACGGCTTCGCTTCGCCCGGGACCTCCACGACCTGCTTGGCCACAGCCTGTCGGTGATCACCCTGAAGAGCGAGCTGGCCGGCCGTCTGATGGTCGTCGACGCCGCCCGGGCCGGGACCGAGGTGTCCGAGATCGAGCAGGTCGCCCGCCGGGCCCTCAAGGAGGTGCGAGAAGCGGCCAGCGGGTACCGCCAGGCCACGCTCGCGGTGGAGCTGGCCGGCTCCCGCACCGCCCTGGCCGCTGCCCACATCTCCTGGGCGGAGGAGGTCGATCCCGATCTCTCCCTGCCCCAGCCGGTCGAGGCGGTGCTGGCCTGGACGGTACGCGAGGGGGTGACCAACGTGATCCGTCACAGCCACGCCGCCACCTGCACCCTCGCCCTGGATGTTGATGACACGACGGCCACCATGACCATCGCCGACGACGGGACGGGCGCTGCGGCAAAGAACGGGTCGGCCGGCGAGGGCAACGGGCTGCGAGGCCTGGGCGAACGGGTCGCCGCGGCCTCCGGGATCCTGGAGGCCGGTCCCCGACAGGGCGGGGGCTACCGCCTGGTGGTGTCGGTCCCCGTGCAGGTCGACCACCGCGTTCCGCAGCACGCGCTGCCGACCCCGCTGGCGCCGGCCACGGCGGGCCCGCCGGCCAGCGGAGGCTTCGGGGACGGCCCGATCGGGCGGATGCTGGGCGCGGCCCGGGGGCGCAACGCCGGGTGATCAGGGTCCTGATCGCCGAGGATCAGGTGATGGTCCGCCAGGCCCTGGCCATGCTCCTCGATCTGGAGCCCGACATCGAGGTCGTCGCCCAGGTGTCGGGGGGTGACGCAGTGGTGGGCGCGGCCCGGGACGCGGCGGTGGATGTGGCCCTCCTCGACATCGAGATGCCCGGCGGTGACGGGCTGACGGCGGCGGGTCGCGTGGCCCGCGAACTGCCCGACGTCAAGGTGCTGATCCTGACCACGTTCGGCCGCCCCGGCTTTCTGCGCCTGGCCTTGGAGAATGGCGCCGCCGGCTTCCTCCTCAAGGACGCCCCTGCGGCGGAGCTGGCCGCGGCCATCCGCCGGACCCTCAACGGTGAGCGGGTCGTCGACCCGGTGCTGGCCGCCACCGCCCTGTCCGACGGGGCCAACCCGTTGACCCCCCGGGAGCTGGAGGTGCTCGAGGCGGCCCGGGACGAGGCCACCGTGGCCGACATGGCCCGGGCCCTGCACCTGTCGCAGGGAACGGTGCGCAACCACCTGTCGGTGGTCATCGGCAAGCTGGCGGCGCGCAACCGGGTGGATGCGGTGCGCCTGGCCCAGGCCAAGGGCTGGCTCTCGGCCCGCTAGCGGTGCCTAGCTGAAGCGCCAGTACTTCTCGTCGACGTGGGGCTTGGTCATCTCGACGAGTGCCTCCCACGCCGTGGACATGTGCACCTGGGTGACGTCGAAGCCGCCAGTCATGATGCTGGTGGTCTTCGACATGCCCTTGTTCGGGGCGTTCAGGGCGAAGTCGGGGGACTCGAGGCCGGCGCGCTGCAGCAGGTCCTGGGTGTGGGCCTGACCGACCTTCTCCTTGGCGTGCTCCTTCGCCGTCGGGGAGGCGTCCAGCCGCAGGTGGTCGGACCGAGTGTCGGGGGGTAGCAGGTCGGCGCTGATCATCCCTTTCACGGTCTCGGCGGAGGACGCCATGTAGTACTCGTCGATGAGGCCGACCATGTGGCCGAACTCGTGGGCGGCGGTGAAACGGGTCCAGTTGTCGACGTAGGTCTGCTTGATGACCGGGTCGGTGGCCTTGGCGCTCACGGCCACCGCGCCCGGGGCGCCCGCGTTGACCGCCTCCATGGGGTTCTTGACGCCCTGCAGCGTCAGCGCGGCGACGACTTCGTCGGCCGATCCCCCGTCGAGCGCGAGGGGGTGGAGCGCGGCCAGCGAGCTCGGAATCTCGAGGCGCTTGAGGCCGTCCGCCAGGTTGCGAATGGCGGCGTCACGGGTCGCCTTGTCCCCTCCGTGGGGGATGGCGCCGAGCCTGGTCACGAGCTGGGTCAGGCGCCGATGGTCGAGCTCGTAGGCGGGCTCGATGTTCTGGGTCTTCTCGGCGTCGTGCAAGTAGCCGTGCAGGCGCGGGTCCTGGAGCTTCTCGTAGAGGTCGTGCTGCTGCAGGAACATGATCGGGATGTTCCCGCCGCCGGAGTAGTCACCGCCGAGCCCGGAGCTGCCGCCGGACTTCAGCTTCTTGGGGCCGCCCCCCGACTCGGTCACCACCGACTTGGCGGCCTCGACGATGAAGTGCTGACCCTTCGGCACCTCTCGGACATGGAACCGGGGGACCGCCTTGATGGTCTCCCACCCGGGCCTGAGGCAGCTGATCGTGTGCCCGCTGTTGTTGAACGGACCCGTGGCCCTCGCCCGGGTAGGCGGCTTTCCAGTCGTCCCGCTCCTGGTCGGTCCAACGGTTGCTGGCGAACTCCTGGCCCAGGCCGAGGGCGACGTCCGATCCGGCCGTCGGCGACGGGGCGAAGTTGGCGTCCGACGAGTCCTTGAAGTCGTAGAAGACGCGCACGGTCACGTCGAGCGCGTCAGTCGCCGGGTCGTAGGCGACGTCGAACTTGCCGTTCTTCCCGCTGGTGAAGTCGGTAAGGGAGAACGGCCCGTGCGTGTAGAAGTCGAGGAAGTCGGTGAGGTTGCCGATTGAGTCCGACGGATCGTTGGCCGCCTCCGCCTGCTGCTTGTCCTTCAGCATCCCCTGCAACGTGTCCTCGCCGTGGATCTGCCGGTACGCGGGCTTGAGGCGGTAGGTGAAGTCTGGGAAGTCCGTCGCCAGGCGGTCGTAGACGGCGTGGCCGTCCCCGTTCTTGCGGAACATGTCCATGAAGGCTGGTGGATGATCTCGCCGAGTGTGGCGGGGACGGCGAGGCCGAGGGGCGGGACGTGCTGGTTGTAGGTGCTCTCGAGCATGTCGCCCTGGCCCGGTCTGGCCTTGACGTAGCGGGCCACCCGGCGGACCATGGCCTTCTGCGGCTCGCTGGTGGTGGCGGCCCGCCGGGCCATGCTCCGCAGCTGCTGGCGCTCGCCAGTGTTGGCAGCCGTCTCCCGGTCGAGCTCCATCTTCAGGGACTCCGCCTCACCGAACACCTTGGTGTGGGTGGCGGCCAGGTCCGTCTCGAGACCCGGGAAGCTGGCCAGGAGCTTCGAGTACACCTTGTAACCCGCGCCTTGGGCGCGGAACTGGTCCTCGAAGTACGCCCTCATGCTCTCCGCCCCGGTGGCCGCCCGGGCGTCCCCCCGCTCGGCGCGGTTCCACCCCTCGGCGCTGCGGGCCTCGGTCAGCTTGGCGGCCCGGATGAACCCGGTCGTGCCGGCGAACTCCGCTTTCACCCATTCCCCCGTGACGTCGCGCTGCTCGGGCTGGAGGACCGACACGTTCTGACCCGGCTTGATCCGCTTCCCGGTCTTGGCGTCGACCTTGACCGCGTGGTTGCGGCCCTGCGCCTCGAACTTCCGCAGGAAGGTGGCGTTGACCTCCTCGGAGAGAGCGACGACCTTCGGCGCCTTGGGCGCCTCGACCGATCGCTCGACCGGGATCTCGGCGAACGACCGGAGTCTGATCTTCTCTGTCTTGTTCTCGAGGTTCTTGATGGCCTTCATGTCGATCGTCCGGGCCCGGTTGGACGTGTAGTAGACCCGCCGGACCCGGTTCTGGGTCACCAGGGCCACGAGCAGGCCCCCGGAGGGCAGCTTCTTCTGGACCGCCTTGGTGCCGGCGATGCTCGGGATGAGGAACTGGCCGGCGGCGACGCCGCCCGCGACGTCCCCCCGGGCGCCATGGGCGATGCCGTCCAACCACGCCTGGGCCGCTGCGCTCTGCTTGTCCTTGGCCACGGTGGCCAGGAACTGCGGCAGCTCCAGGTCAACGTAGGGCGCTGCGGTCGGTCCTACCGCCTCGGCCAGGAAGGCGTCGAGCGCATCCCTCGCCTCTCGGGGCACGGAGTTGGTGATCCCCTGCATCGTGGGCAGTGCGTCGTCACCGAGTGTTCGATCGCTCGGGGTGCCAACGGCGTCCCCGCCTGCGAAGCCCCCTGACGCCAGGTTGTTGCCGGTGGAGTCCCGATAGGCGCTACGGGACAGGCGTCCGTTCTTCACCTCGAGGACCTGCGTGGCGAAGGTCTGCACCCGGCGGTCGGTGCCGTCGTCGAAGATGATCCGGAAGTCGAGCGTGCGAGACACGTTGCGGCCCGCCCGCTCGAACAGGCCGGGGATGTCCCGGAAGCCGACCTTCTTCTTTCCCTTCAGCGTCCCCGCCGCCGCTTGGGCCACCGCCTCCTTCCAGGTCAGGGCGCAGCCGTCCGCCGCCGCCTCGAACGTCGATGCGTCCGGTTTCATGGCGTGGATGTCGTTCCAGGGCTTCTCCCCCTTGGCCCCCTGGTTGTCGCGGGCGACCTTGACGTGCTCCCAATACTCGAGCTCGAGGCCGTAGACGGAGTTGGGCGGGGCCCCGGCGGGGGTCACCGGGTGCGAGCCGGCGTCGATCTGGACCCACACGTCCATGGCGTGGCCGAGCTGACCCTGGTTGCCCGGTGCGTTCTTCACGCCGAGGCCCGACCCGGTGATCTTGGCCAAGCTGGCCTTGGTCTCGCCCTTCTTGCGCTGGACCGTCAGGGGCCCGGCTGCAGGCCCCGGACGCCCGCCCTGCGCCCTCACGGCGCGAGTGGCTCCCCGGTTGCCCACGCTCCGCTGCAGGTGGATCAGCTGGCCGGGCGACATCGCCCGCCCAGGCCGGGGACCGGGCGACGGCGTCTCCGCCGGTCGCTGCGGCGCCGAGGATCGGTCCGTCCCCGCCGCCTGTTGCTCCCGCGGAGCCGACGGCCCCTTCTGCGCTCCCATGTGCAGCCCCTTGGCGGTTGGCGGCGGACGTGACCTCAGAGGGTGAGGCTATCTGCGGATGTCACGCACCATGGGGCTGACCGACCGCCCGTTGGGGCAGCAGTGCCAGGCGGTCCCTCGCTAATGGACGCTGAGGTGGGAGCCGGTCAGCTCCTCGGAGACCTCCCACAGGCGCCGGGCCTGGTCCTGGCGGGTGGCGGCGCGTGGCGGGCGGACCCTGGTCGGCAGCCCCCGGAGATGAACGGGGCCCCGCGGACCGAAGTACTGCCCGCCTTCCACGCCGGGGGCAGTGGCGGCGTACAAGGTGGGCAGGGCTCCGGCCGCCGCGGACTGGGCCACAAGGGCCTTGGTGACGGCCAGGAACGTCCGGTCGCTCCAGGTGGAGGTGGCCAGGGGACCGTTGCTGATCAGCTCGGTGGACGAGAAGCCGGGGTGGGCGGCCACGCTGGTCACGTCGATGCCCCGCCGGCGGATGATGCGGTCCAGCTCGAAGGCGAACAGCAGGTTGGCCAGCTTGGCCTGGCCGTACGCCCCCCAGGGGTGGTAGCCGTGCTCACCTTGGAGGTCGTCGAAGTGCATCCGGCCCGTGGCCGCCATCCCGCTGCTGAGGGTGACCACCCGGGCTCCGGACCGGGCGATCAGGAGGGGCCACAGGCGCAGGGTGAGGGCGAAATGGCCGAGGTGGTTGGTCCCCAGCTGCATCTCGAAGCCGTCGGCGGTGAGCATCCGGGGGATGGCCATGACGCCGGCGTTGTTGACCAGGGTGTCCACCCGGTCGACCCGGTCGGCCAGGTCCTTGGCGAAGGTCTCGACCGACGTCAGGTCGGCCAGGTCGAGAGGCACGACCACGGGGGCGGTCCCGGTGGCCACCGCGGCCACCTTCTCGGCCGCCACGGAGGCCCGCTCAGGGCTGCGGCAGGCCAGGATGACCTGGGCGCCGTGGGCCGCGAGGGCCAGGGAGGTGTGCAGGCCGAGTCCGCTGTTGGCCCCGGTGACGACCGCCACCGTCCCGGTTCGATCGCCGATGTGGGCAGCTGTCCAACGAGGCATGGCTCAGCGTAGGCGGATGCGCGATCATGAGTGGTCGGAACCGGTGTTGTGGGTAGAGAATGCAAGTGAGGCCGAAGCGGCCCATGGATCCCGGCGGCGACGCCGGACGAGTAGGGAACAGGGGATCTGGCCATGAGCACTCGTGATGAGGCGACGCTCTCAGCAGAAGAGAGGGCTGCGTTCGCCCGGATCGAAGCACAGGCGATAGCGGACGACCCGTCTCTCGGCGCGTCGCTGTTGTTCCGCTTCGAGCACAAGCTGAGGCGGGTCATCACCGCCCTCGGCCAGCGGTCGCACCGGACTTGGGTCGGCGCCGTCCTCGTCGCGGCCGGCGTCGCCCTGGTGGTGGTGGGCCTGGCCACGACCGTCGCCCTGTCCGTCCTCGGCATCGTCGCCGTGGTGTTCGGGGCCCTTCCTCTGGCCGAGCTGCTTTTCGAGCGGGTGGAACGGGCGGGGGCCCGGGCCATCGCCGCCCGCAAGGCGCCACCCGACCCGACCGCCTGAGGGCAACCGTGCCGGCCGGGCCGTTGCTGCCGTAGCGGTCGGCCCGTACCTCCCGGGGAGTCGCTCCGACCGTAGCCGGGTAGACAGAAGTGTCCGTCCCACCCATGAAGGAGCCGCTTGTGCCCAAGCCCGAGGTCACCATTCCCGAAACCGAGCCCCCCGCCGACCTGGTCAAAGAGGACCTCGAGGTCGGCGACGGACCCGAAGCGATGGCCGGCAAGCCCGTGTCGGTCCACTATGTGGGGGTGTCGTGGTCGACGGGCCGGCAGTTCGACGCCTCGTGGGACCGCAACGAGCCCTTCGCCTTCGGGCTGGGGTCCGGCCAGGTCATCACCGGCTGGGACGAGGGTGTGGTCGGCATGAAGGTCGGCGGCCGCCGGCGGCTCACCATCCCCCCGCACCTGGGGTACGGCGACGGGGGCGCCGGCGGGGTCATCAAGGGGGGCGAGACCCTCGTGTTCGTCGTGGACCTCCTCGGCGTCGCCTAGCCCAGAACCCTGTCCCCGCCCCGGCCGGTAGGCTCCGGCCGGGGCTCGGGCCGACCCGGTCGCCCCATTCCCCAAACCTCCCCCCATGATCGACGTCCGCCTCCTCCTCGACGATTTCGACGACACCGCCCGCCGCCTGTCCCGCAAGCGGGTCGACCCTGCGCTGGTCAGCTCCGCCCGCGACCTCGCCGTCCTCCGGCGGTCCCGGGTCCACGCCGTCGACGACGCCCGGCGGGAGGCCAACGTCGGGGCCTCGGCCATCGGCAGGCTGATGCGGGAGGGCCGGGCTGCGGAGGCGGATGAGGCGAAGGCGGCGATGGCTCGGGCCCGCGGCGCTCTCGACGCCCTCGAAGTCGAGCTGCGGATCACCGAGGCCGAGCTCGACGACGTGGTCTCCCGCCTGCCCAACCTGCCCGCCGACATCGCCCCTGACGGCGCCGGTGAGGCCGACAACGTGGTGGTCCGCACCGAGGGTTACGACCCGGCCGATTACGAAGGGCGGACCTGGGAGACCCACTGGGACGTGGCCGAGCGCCTCGGCATCTTCGATCCGGCCCGGGCCGCCAAGCTGAGCGGGACGATGTTCTCGCTGCTGCGAGGCGACGGGGCCCGCCTGCTGCGAGCCCTGGTCGACTTCGCCCTCGACCTCCACCGGGACCGCTATGTCGAGGTGGCCCCGCCCCACGTGGTGCGCGAAGAGATCATCACCAGGACCGGGCACCTGACCAAGTTCGAGTCGCAGGCCTACCGTCTCCGTGACGACGACCTGTGGCTGGTCCCTACCGCCGAGGTGGCCCTCATGGGCATGTACCAGGGAGAGATCCTCGTCGAGGCCGACCTGCCGGCGCGCACCATGGCCTACACCGTGTGCTGGCGCCGGGAGGCGGGGGCGGCCGGCAAGGACACCCGGGGGATGCAGCGCCTCCACGAGTTCCACAAGGTGGAGCTGGTCGAGCTGTGCGCACCCGAGGACTCCGAGGCGGAGCTGGCGGCGCTGCTGGCCGACGCCGAGAAGTCCATCATCGCCCTGGGGTTGCCGTACCGGGTGGTCGAGCTGTGCACCGCCGACCTCACGTTCTCCGCAGCACGGGTCTACGACCTGGAGGTCTACGCCCCGGGTGTCGACCGGTGGCTGGAGGTCAGCTCCGTCAGCCTGGTCACCGATTTCCAGGCCCGCCGGGGCGGGATCCGGCTGCGCCGCACCGAGGGCAACAAGGTGGAGCTGGTCCATTCCCTCAACGCCTCGGGCCTGGCCACCCCCCGGGTGTGGGCCGCCATCGTCGAGCACGGGCAGCGCCCCGACGGCACCGTGGCCGTCCCCGACGCCCTCATCCCGTACCTCGGTTCCGACACCCTCCGCCCAGCGCGGCCATGAGGTCTGGGCAATGTCGCCCCCTCGTTCCCTGAACGTCAGCGGGGCGGACGGGCCGGTCCCGCCGTTGTCTTTGCCCGACCATCTCGTCGACCCCCACCCCCATCGCCTCGACCGGGGCCGCCCCGACTGCGCATCGGTCCTCGCCGCTCACCGCCGGGCGGTAGCCGCGGGGCGGACCAACTATGTCGATCCGTCGACGGGCTGGACTGTGCTCACGGCCCGGTTCCTCTGGGAGCGGGGCAGGTGCTGCGATTCCGGTTGCCGGCACTGCCCCTATTACGAAGATCCGCCCCGATGTTCCTTTCACCATCGGGCTCCGCCGCTACCCTGAACAGTCGTGGCGCACACGGAGCTCACCATCGACGAGCTCGCCGCCCACCTGCGCATGACGACGCGCAACATCAGGGCCTATCAGGCCAAGGGCCTCCTTCAGCCCCCCGAGCTGCGGGGCCGGACCGGCTACTACGGGCCGTCGCACATCGAGCGCCTCGAACTGGTCCGCCGGCTCCAGGAGCAGGGCATGAATCTCGCCACCATCTCCCGGGTCATCGCCTCCGAGGGATCGTTCTCGGCCATGGTGCTCCAACAGTTCAGTCCCGAGGAGCCCTACGAGGTGTCGCTCGGCGAGCTCGACGGCCGGTTCAAGGCCGAGGACTCCGACGCCGTCACCAAACGAGCCGAGGAGCTCGAGCTGATCGAGGTCCTCGATCCCGATACCATCGTGGTCCTCAGCCCGACCGTGCTACGCCGGGCCGAGGAGCTGGTGTCCATGGGCATCCCGGTCGAGGCCCAGCTCGAGGCGGTGGCCGTGGCCCGCCAGGCCGCGATCGACACCGCCGAGGCGTTCATCAACCTGGCCACCGATCACCTGATCGAGCAGGTCACCCACGGCCCCGAGGTGGACGCCGACGCCCTCGGCGCCGAGGTCGAACGGTTGGAGCTGATCGCCACCGACGTGGTCCAGGCCCTGTTCCGCACGGCCATGTCCGACCGGATCCGTTCCCTGCTCCAGTAGCGGTCGCCTACAGACCGAACCGGGCCCACAGGCGCCGGCTGACGCGATTCATCAGGCCCAGCTCCTCGGCCAGGCGCTTGGGCTTGGCCGCCGAATCGCGCACCAGGGCGCGATTGGCCTCGCTGCGCTGCGCCTCGCGGATCACCGAGCGGGGCACGCCGCTGGCCTCGAGCTGCATGGGGGGACTGACCATCAGCGGGGTGAGGATGCCGAACATGACCGGCACCGTGACACTGAGGAAGAACGTCTGCACCCGGTTGAGACCGGGGACCAACTCCTTGACCAGGCCCCGGGCGTAGGACACGTGGCGGGCCTCTTCCACCACGTGGATGCGCATGATGCGCTCCACCAGGGGATGGATGGTCTCCGAGCGCAGGTTGAGCTTCTGCACGTAGTCGACCGGTTCCTCGCCGGCCAGGACGGCCATGAAGAAGGCGGCCGGGCGGAAGCGGGTGATGGCCGACAGGCCCCACTCGAAGAGCTTGACCATGGTCCGGGGCATCCCCGTGACCGGCAGCCCGGTCCGGTCCACGAACTCCTGGAACATCATCGTGTGCTGGCTCTCCTCGGCGATCTCATGATGCAGATAGCGAAATTGCGGAGAGCCGTTGGGCAGACGGAAGGCGTACTTGAGCAGGCCCTGTTGCAACAGGTTCTCGAAGTGCCAGCCCGTCTTCATCATGGCCGCCACCCGGTGGGCCCCGACGCGGGCCTTGACCTCGGGGCTCTGGGCCTGGTACCACTCGGTCTGGGCCAACCCGTCGAAGGCGGGCAGGGCCAAGCGGGGGTCGCCCGGGTCGAGGGCCATCTCCTCGCTGTCCCACGCCACATCGCCGAAGGCGTCGTAGTGCTTGTCGACGGACTGCCGGCTGAGCTGGGCCAGCAACGACGGGAAGCTGCGCTTCCTGCCGCTGGCGGCGGCGGTGTGCGGGGGGCGATCGGCGGTCGTAACAGCCATGGTGGGTCCCTTCCTGCGGGTCTTGCCTCCAGCTTCCCATGGCCTCGCACGACTCGTCAATGAACTATGTCACATGAAGTCATGCCCAGATCGGGCAGGTCACACGGCCCGGTGAGCCTCGAGCAGGGCCAGGGCTCCGTCGAGGGCTCGCCGGAGCTGGTCGGGGTCCCGCCGGGCCTGGGTGAGCACCAGCCCGCCCTGGACCCCGGCCAGGACCACGGTCGCCAGCCAGGCCGGATCGCTGTCGGCGGCCAGGAGCCCCCCGTGGCGCATCTCCTCCAGCCCGGCCCGCAGGGCCGCCTCCCAGCGGTCGAAGCCTTCGGCCAGGGCCGCCCGGGCGGCAGCGTCGTGCTCCGCCAGCTGGGGAACGAGCGAGCCCATGGGGCAGCCACCGCTGGCCTGGCAGTGGACCTGGTGGGCGACGAGGGCGTCCGCCCAGCGGCGGAGTCCCTCCCAGCTGCCCAGGTGGGCAAAGAGGTCGGCCTGGCCGCCCAGCACATCGTCGTTGGTGCTGCGGACCACGGCCCGCAGCAGGTCCGCCTTGTCGTCGAAGTAATGATAGAGCTGGCTCCTCGACGCCGGGGCTCGCTGTCCGACGTCGTCGAGGCTGGTGGCCAGCGCCCCCCGCTCGGCGACCAGGTCCGTGGCCGCCCGCACGATGCGATCCCGGGTCCTCCGCCCTTTCTCCGTCGTCGGCTGCAAGGCCATGGTTTGCGTCCCCACACAGATTGGACTTGACAGTCCATCATAGCGGTGGTTGAGTCCACGGACGGTGACCACGTCCCTGGACTTCACGTCGCTGCGGGCCCTGTTCATCAACTGCACCCTGAAGCGGTCGCCCGAGACGTCCAACACCCAGGCCCTCGTCGATGCCAGCCGGTCGATCATGGACGGCCACGGCGTGGCCACGGCCAGCGTGCGGCTGGTCGATCACGACATCGCAACCGGCGTCGACCCGGACATGACCACCAAAGGGTGGGACCGCGACGACTGGCCCGGCATCCAGGATCAGGTCTTCGCCTCTGACATCCTGGTCCTGGCCGGTCCCATCTGGCTCGGGGACAACAGCTCGGTGATGAAGCGTTGCATCGAACGGCTCTACGCCAACTCCCACCTGCTCAACGACCACGGCCAGTACCGCTACTACGGGCGGGTGGCGGGGTGCCTGATCACGGGCAACGAGGACGGCATCAAGCATTGCGCCATGAACGTCCTCTACTCCCTGCAGCACCTGGGCTACACCATCCCGCCCCAAGCCGACGCCGGATGGATCGGCGAGGCAGGCCCGGGCCCTTCGTATCTGGACCCTGGCTCCGGGGGACCGGACAATGACTTCACCAACCGAAACACCACGTTCATGACCTGGAACCTCATGCACCTGGCCCGCCTGCTCGCCGATGCCGGCGGGATCGCCGCCCACGGCAACCAACGGGCCGCGTGGGACGCCGGGGAGCGTTTCGATTGGTCGAGCCCCGAGTACCGCCGCTAACGCAGTGACCGACTACCCGGGGGCGATCACCCCCCTAAACCACGTCGAGGCCGTGCCCCGACGCATCCGGGCGGTGGTGGCGGGGGCCACCGTCTTCGACACCACGCGGGCCCGCTACGTCTGGGAGTGGCCTTTCTATCCCCAGTACTACGTGCCCCTGGCCGACATCCTCCCCGGCGCCCTCGAGCCCGAGGGGGACACCCGGCAGACACCCCGGGGACCGGTCGAGGTCCACGGTCTGGCGGTGGGTGACGTCTACCGGCCCGGCGCGGCCATGGTGCTGAAGACGTCAACCGTGGCCGGCCTCGAAGGCATGGTCCGCTTCGAGTGGACGGCGCTCGACGCCTGGTACGAGGAGGACGAGCGGGTCTTCGTTCATCCCCGCAGCCCCTACGTCCGGGTCGATGCCCTGCGGTCTACCCGGAGGGTGAGGGTCGAGGTCGACGGCGTCGGCCTGGCCGAGTCGTCGTCACCGGTGATGGTCTTCGAGACCGGCCTACCGACCCGCTACTACCTCAACCGGACCGAGGTCGACGTCAGCCACCTGGTCCCGAGCGACACCGTCACGGAGTGCCCCTACAAGGGGACGACGAGCAACTACTGGTCGATCGACATCGGCGGGCGCCTGCACCGCGATCTGGTCTGGTCGTACGACTTCCCGACCCGCCAGCTTCTGGCCGTCACCGGGATGCTGTGCTTCTACAACGAGAAGGTCGACATCTTCGTCGACGGCAAACCCCTGGATCGGCCGAGGACTCACTTCTTCTCCTAACGCTTCGGTGAACTCAGGTCCGAAACCGGGACGGGAACGGCGCAGCCCGCCATGCTGCCGACCGTGGCCGAATTTGGCGCCACGCCGAATCTCAAGGAGTTGCCATGACGAGGTACTGGTGTCGCGGTCCCGGTTCGGCCGTCCTCGGAGCCGCGGCTCTTGCCGTGCTCGCGGTCGGGTGTGGGGCGTCGTCGGCATCCAGGCCTGCACCCACAGCGCAGACGTCGTCTCCCACGGGACCCCCGGCGACCGGCGCCCCCGCGGGGCCCATCCCGACAGCGGCGGCTGGGGCCCAGGCATCCATGCCATGGCCGGCCTCACTGCACGACAGCTTCCATTCGGGAGGCTCCGTTGCGATCGGCCCCGCCACCGGCGCCAAGGTGTGGACTCGGAAGCTGGGGGCCCCCATCACAGCAGGTGCGGTGGTGGCCGCCGACGGGACCATCTACGAATCGGCCAACGATGGAGTTCTCCACGCCCTCGATCCGGCGACCGGCGCCGACAAGTGGACCTTCAACGGGGGAGGGTCGATCGCCAGCAACCAGGATCTGTCGACCAGCGCCGCGATTCTCAGCGACGGAACGATCGTCTGGCCGGGGCCGAACGGCACCCTCGACGGAGTCAGTGCCGCCGGAAAGCTCGTCTGGCAACAGAAGCTGGCAGGAATGGTGCTCTCCCCCGCACAGGGCCCGGGCGACAAGCTCTACGTCAGCGACTCCGTCGGCGACGTTGCCGCCTTCCACGCCACCGCAGCCGGCGTCGAGCGCCTGTGGTCGACCAGCGTCGGTAAGGCGTCGTTCGGCAGCCCGGCGGTCGGTCCCGACGGGACCGTCTACGCCACCGCCGACCGCAACCTGGTGGCCCTGGCCGACGCCGGCAACCATGCCACCGTCAAGTGGCGGTTCTCGGCGCAGTCCGACATCGAGGTCTCGCCGTCGGTGGCGCCCGACGGCACGGTCATCCTGGGGACCAACGATGCCTTCGAGTACGGCATCACCCCGGCCGGGACGGCCGCCTGGCGCTACCCGCGCCAGGTGTTCTCCTACTCCACGCCGGCGGCGACCGCCGACGGCTTGGCCTACTTCGGCGACAACGACGGCTCGGTCGACGTCGTCGAGGCCAAGAGCGGCAGAGAGCTGGGTCGTTACAAAGCGACCACGACACCGCTCTCCCCCAACGGCATCGGGGTCTGGACGTCCCCGCTCGTCGACGCCCACCATGACGTGTACTTCGGGACCGCCTCGGGCCACATCGTGGGCTACTCCTTCACCGGGGCCAAGCTCTTCGACGAGGACACTGGGGCGATCGTGGCGTCCTATCCGGCCATGACCGCCAACGGCACCTTGGTCATCGGCTCGGACAACGGAACCCTCTACGCCTTCCATGGCTGACAGCCAGCTTGCGACCATCAATCGGTGGAGGTCCACCTTGCCAACAGGATGTGGTGATCGTCCGACCCGATCGAGTCGCCGTCGGGCAGTCGTGACCGCGGCTTGTGTCGCGTTCGGTCTGGCGTCGTGCGGGTCGAGCGGGGTGGTCACGCCGGCACCTGCGACTCCTCTGAGCGCGGCACCCGAGCCGGCTGTCTCTCCACCGGCCCTCGGCGGCCTACCCGGGACCGTCGTGGCGGTGGCCGGCGGTCCCGAGGGGGTGGCGGTGACCGATACCGGGACCGTGGCGGTCAATGTGCGCGGCCCCGACGGCGTGCTTGTCTTTCCCGTCGCTTCCGCCGGAGCCCCATCGGCTCGCCGATTTGTGCCGCTCGGCGGTTCGGCCCGGCACCTGACCCTGGGCGGACCCAACGGTCCGGCGTTGGTGGCCGACGAGTCCGACGACCGGTTCCTCCGAGTTGCGCTCCCCGATGGGCGAGTTCTCGACTCGGTGACCGTCGGCCGTCAACCCCATGAGGCGTTCGTGGTCGGGCCCGACACCTACTATGTGGCCGACGAGCTCGCCAGCACCTTCCACATCGTGCGCCACGGCAAAGTCGACCGAGTCATCTCGGCCCCGCTCCAGCCCGGCGGCGGAGCCGCCTCGCCTGACGGCAAGCTCGTGGTCGGCGTCGGTGTCCGGGGACGGCAGATCACGGAGTACCGCGCCAACGGGGACCGTATCGGCAGCGCCAACTGTGGTGCTGGCCCCACCCATGTGAGCACCGGAAGCGACGGCCTCTACTGGGTCAACGACACAAACGGCGACGCCGTCTTGGGTTTCACCCTCACCGCCCATGGCCCCAAACAGGTCGCTACCATCCCCACGGGCGCGGGGACAAAGCCCTACGGCGCCGCCTACGACTCTCGTCGCCACACCCTCTGGGTCACGCTCACCGGTACCAATCAGCTCCTCGGCCTGACGTTCTCGGGCACGAGGGTCACCCATCGGGCTACCTACGCCACCGTCCGTCAGCCCAACACGGTCGCGGTTGACCAGGTCACCGGCGAACTGGTGGTCACCGGCTCGACGGACGCCGGCAGCTTGCAATTCCTCCGCGCCGGGTAACCGTGGGACGGATCCAGCCCATGCTATTTCTTCTGCCGCCGGCTGCCCCCGTGCCAATCCTGCTGCGTCCCCACCTCGTCTTCGGCGACACCCAACGCCCGCAACTGCGGCAACTCCCGCATACTGCGCTTCATCTCCGCGAACCCCGGAAAGCCGGCCAGGCCGATCACGTGGTCCCACAACGAGACTGCCTCGTCGTCGCTGGGCAGCCGGCTGATGACGGGACCGAAGAAGGCGACGCCTGTGGGAGGCTGAAAGTGGATGATCGGCGTGCCCACGTCCTTACCGGTGAGGGCGAGCGCTTCGTCGGTCTCGGAACGGATCTCCGCGTCGAGGGAGACGTCGTCAAGCGCGTCGGCAAGCACCGATGGCAGGCCGCATCGGGCCAGGATCGGCTCAACAAGCTCCCGGGTGGGAGGGGCCAGGTTTCCTTGGGTCACGCCCGGTTCCGGCTCGGTGTCGAAGATGCGAGCACCGAACGCCTCATAGAGCGGGCCAACTGCCTCCGGGCCGTGCTCGGCCCTCACCTTGGCGGCGACTCGAAGCAGCTTGAGACCAGCGGTGTGCCCGGCCTCGTAGTCCTCCGGGAACTGGCTGTCGTAGTCGACCTTGGCGTTGATCAGCCGAAGCGAGACGAAGCGCCACTCGACGCTGTAGTCCCGTTGGGCGGTGACCTTGCGGACCCACTTGCTGGTCATCCAGGCGAACGGGCAGACCGGGTCGAAATAGAAGTTGATGTCCGCATCGCCCATGACGCGATCCTAACCGTGTGCTCGGCGGAGAGGATATGCCCAACTTTCCAGCAATCCCCCACGTAGTCTTACGGACGGCCAACGCCTCGCAAGACAACAGAAGCCGATGATGGGAGGTGCAGGGTGGCGGACTACGACTTGGTGATCCTCGGCGCCGGCAGCGGCAACGTGGTTCCGGACGAGACGTTGGGGGACTGGAAGATCGCCATCGTCGAGAGCGACCGTTTCGGAGGTACGTGTCTCAACCGAGGGTGCATACCATCGAAGATGCTCGTCTACACGGCGGATGTGGCCGAGACAGTGCGTAGGGCCGGACGGTTCGGGATCAATGCCGAGCTCGCCGGCGTTGACTGGCCGGCGATCAGGGACCGGATCTTCGATCGGATCGATCCGCTCCACGAGTCCGCGTTGTCCTACCGACGTGGTCAGGGCATTGACGTGTTTCAGGGCGAGGCTCGCTTCGTGGGGCCCAAGGTGCTCGACGTCGCCGGCGAGCGAGTTCATGGGGAGCGGTTCGTGATATCGGCCGGGTCCCGGCCCGTCATACCCGAGCTCCCCGGGCTGGAGTCGGTCAGCTATCACACCTCCGACACGATCATGCGCCTCGATGACCTCCCGTCGTCGCTGGTGATCATCGGAGGCGGATACATCGCGGCCGAGATGGGCCACGTCTTCGGCGCTCTCGGCGTGCGGGTGACGATCGTGGGGCGCGGCCCGGCGCTGCTCGAAAGCCAGGACCACGACATCAGCGCCAGATTCACCCAAACCTACGAGGAGCGCTTCGACCTGAGACTGGCGGCCACGATTGAAGCAGTCTCACCCACCGGCAGCGGGGTCGCCGTCGACCTGACCGTCGGAGGGCGGTCCGAACGGGTGGAGGCCGACGTCATGCTCCTGGCTGTCGGCCGGACGCCCAACACCGACCGAATCGACGCCGCGGCCGGCGGCCTGGACGTCGACGACCACGGCCACCTGGTCACCGACGCCAGCTACGCCACGGCCGTGCCCGGCGTGTGGGCGCTCGGTGACGTCACCAACCACTTTCAGCTCAAGCACATGGCCAACGCTGAAGCTCGGATGGTTCGCTATAACCTGATCCACGCCGATCAGCCCATCCAGACTCCGTTCCGGCTCGTTCCCGCTGCGGTGTTCGCGGATCCCCAGGTGGCGGCGGTGGGCGCCACGGAACGCCAACTCCGCGCGGAGGGCCGTCCGCATTTGGTCGCTTCCAGCAACTACTCGGCCGCCGCTTACGGTTGGGCGCTCGAGGACACCTCCAGTTTCGTCAAGGTCCTCGCCGACCCCGCCACCCGGCTCCTGCTGGGCGCTCACATCATCGGACCCCAAGCGTCCACGCTCATCCAACCCCTCCTCCAAGGGATGTGTCTGGACAACACCGTCGATGAGGTCGCTACCGGCGTCCTCTACATCCACCCTGCCCTGAGCGAGGTCGTCGAGCAGGCGCTCCTGGCTCTTGGCCCGCCCTGACCGGCTCCCCAAACCCGGTCAGTCTCAGCTCGGCAGACCAGCGTCGTCCTGTGGGAAACCTCGGCTGCGGGAGAGGGCGGCGGCGGCGTTGACCAACCCGACGTGGCTGAACGCCTGGGGGAAGTTGCCTGTCAGCTCACCCGTTCGGGTGTCGGTCTCTTCGCTGAGCAGACCCAGATCGTTGGCGCAGGCATTGGCTCGGTCGAAGAGCTCGGCGGCCTCATCCACGTCGCCCCGTGCGGCGAGGCATTCGACCAGCCAGTAGCTGCACAGCAGAAACGTGCCTTCACTCCCGGCCAGAGCGTCATCGTTGGTGTAGCGGTAGATGAGCCCGTTCGGTGCCTCCAGACCCGTGGCCACGGCGTCGATGGTGGCGCTCATCCGGGGGTCGTCGGCGGGAAGGAACCCGGTGATGGCCAACATCAGAACGGCGGCGTCGAGCTGGTCGCTGTTGAAGCTCTGGGTGAACGAGCCGATCTGCTCGTTCCATCCCCGCTGTTCGATGGCGTGGCGGATCCGGGATCGGCTGGCTTCCCAGTCTGGGACTCGATGGGTTGCCTGGAGCCAGTCGGCGAGTTGGATGGCCCGGTCCACGGCGACCCAGCACATGAGCTTGGAGTACAGGTGGTGGCGGGACTTCCCGCGCATCTCCCAGATGCCAGCGTCTGGGTCCTGCCAAGCGACGACCGCCCGTTCCGCCACATCGGTCAGGAACCGGCAGGTGGTCGGCGACGGAGCGTCAAGCTTGGAGCGGTAGACGAGGACCGCGTCAAGGAGCTCACCGTAGATGTCGGTCTGGGTTTGGTCCCACGCCCCGTTGCCGACCCGCACCGGCCGACTGTCCCGCCATCCGGAGAGGTGGGGGAGCTCGCGTTCTGAGAGATCGTGTTCGCCGCCGACGCCGTACATGATCTGCAGCTTGTCCGCCTGGTGCAGGGAGGTTCCGACTGTCTCGATGATCCAGGAGAGAAACCGGCCGGCTTCTTCTGGGCACGCTGCTATCCACAACGCCTTGAGGGTGAAGCTGGCATCACGGATCCAGGAGTAGCGATAGTCCCAGTTCCGGGACCCACCCACCTCTTCGGGAAGGGAGGTGGTTGGCGCGGCCACGACGGCGCCGGTCGGCTGGTAGGTCAGCCCTTGGAGGATCCGCCCGCTGTGGCGAACTTGGGCTTGGGCCGGGCCGTCATAGCGCTGATGGAGCTCGGCCCACGACTGCCAGGCCCTGACCGTGTCCGCCAGGCGATGACGAATCTTGCGGTCCGACCAGTGTTCGGGCTCAGGGGACCATCGCCGACTGTGATGCAGGGCGAAGGCGACCTGGTTGCCGATCTCGAGGGGGAGCATCCAAGAGGCGGTCCCTTCCTCGATCTCGTCAGGGGAGGGGCCGTCCAACCACAACACATCCGCCCCGCCACGTGATACCAGAACCCGCTCGGAGTACTCCATCCTGGGACGCACGATGCCGTATTCGGGGCGGGGCCGGAACTCTACGATCATGTCGATGAGGCCTTCCGTGACCTCCACGATCCGGGCCATGGCGTGGGGGACCGTCCGACCGATGTCGTGGCCACGCTCGGAGTGATCGAAGATCAGCGCATCGGAGAGGGTCGCCGTACCCTGGGCGGTCACGAAGGTGGTCTCCAGGACCAACGAGTCCTCCACATAGCGCCGCCTGGACCGGAACGGCGCCTCGGGTCGTATTGACCAGTGACCTGCGTCGATATCGAGCAGCCGCCCAAACACCGCGGGCGAATCGAACCGGGGGAAGCACAACCAGTCAACGGAGCCGGCGATGCTTATCAGCGCCGCTGACTGACAGTCGGACAACAACCCATAATCGCCGATCGGCCGCCATGTCGCGCCCGCGGGGTCGTCTATGAACGGGTCAATCACCGCCAAGGTCGGGTACGGGTCATGTCGTTGCGTCGGCCGCGGTCTCTGCCAACGGTGACGGCCGGACAAGCGGCTGCAGGGTCTCCCAGGCCGCCCAGATGACCAGGGAGATGGCCCAGGCCGGCCATCGCCCGAGTGACGGGACGCCGAACTCGACGAAGAAGAAGACGGCCGCGGCGACGACGGCGACGATGGCGGAATGGGTCCATGCACCCCGCTCGGCTCTCGGCGCGATGTAGCTCGTGAGCAGCACTCCGAACCCCACCCCGATCATGTAGGCCGGGGTGGTGCGAGTCGCGGGGATGATGTCGAAGTGAACCAGGGCGACGGCGACGCCCCAACCGGCGATGCCCAGCCCTGCGGGCACCAGGTGGCGGTGGGCGCCCACGATGCCGGCAATGGCGGCGATGACGCCGACGGCCAGCGGCGTGAGGTAGAACGTGACCCCGCCAGGGCCCTCCGCCACGGCGTAGATCCCGGCACCGACGAGCAGGATCGCCGGTGATGTCAGCCACGTCGTTGCTGATCGGGGGCGGGTCACAGCGTTGGGCGCCGAGATTGGTGCGCCATCACCCATGCCGGTGGGTCAGATCCGACGCGGTCATTCACGGTTGAGGTCGGGCCGGGCCTTGGCGCCGGCACCGGCCTCGGAGCGGCCCGTGCCGGAACGGCCCCCACGGCCGGCCCGCCCGAGGCGGAGGGCGTAGAGGACGGCGGAGACGACGAAGAGGGCGGCGGTGATGAGCAGCCATCGGGCCAGGTAGGGGTCGGGGTTGAGGCCGGTGGCGCTGTGGTAGTCCTTGACGTCGAGCTTGAACACCAAAGGGAAGCTCATCAGCAGGAGGATTCCTGAGACGAGGACGGGTATCCGGAGGTAGTTGATCCACGGGACGCGTGGGAGGCGTTCGGGGTGGCGGCGGGCCCGGAACCCGAGGGAGCGGTCGGCGAGGGAGTACAGGGGGAACAGCACCAGGTCGTGGGCCACCAGCGTGGCCGCGAACCAGATGGCGATGCCGATGGGGTCGTTGACCGTCGTCACTCGGTCCACGACATAGCCGGCGAAGGCGAACGAGGCGAGAAGGGCCAGGAGGTGCAGCGGCCCGGCGCCGTAGTGCCGGATCATGAATCCCAGCGGGCCCTTTTTCGAGGATGTCTCGGGAGTGGTCATCTCAGGCCTTGGCGAACGTGAGCTTGTTGACCCACTTCGTGTTGTGGACCCCGGGGGCGGCGGGGATGATGTTGCGGGCCGGGAATCCGTGGTCGAGGGACAGGTCGACGCCGTTGACCTTAAGAGCCAGCAGCGAACGAGAGTCGAGAACCTGGGCCGCGTTGAGCTGGGTGGTGCCGAACCCCCCGGGTCCCTGGAGGGAGTCGACCCGGACCCCGGCCGGGTGCTCGACACCGGCCATGCGGGCCAGGGCAGCGAGGGGGATGCCCGTCCAGGTCTGCTCGGTGGCCCACCCCTCGACGCACGCGATCGCCAGGCGCTGGGTTGACTGGGGCAGCTTCATGAGGTCCTGTCGGGACAACAACACACGCTTGGATCCGACGATCTCCAGGGTCCAGCTGGCCGCCTTGGCCTCGGTGACCCCGACGGAGGCTGCGGGCTTGTTGATCTGAAACTCGGTGGGCCCGCTACCATAGGACCGCCCCCGGGGGGCGAGCAGGGCCACCGAGCGGGTCCAACCGCCGATGTTCTCCCCCGCAGTGAAGACGATGGCGGCCACCGACGTGCCGGCCACCAAGCCCAGCAGGCCCCGCCGGGACAGTGTCGGGGCGGCGGGACTGGCGGCCACCAGGCCGAATTCGTCGGCCGGCTCGGAACGGGTCTGAGCCAGGGGGCAACGCAGCTCGTCACGAAGGCGCCGGGACCGCAGGGAACGGACCATCGTGGGAAACTTCAGCCCGACGTGGATGGTGAAGCCGGCCATGAACGCCCACGCCCCGTAGAAGTGGGCGTCGTAGAACGAGAACTTCCAGAAGTAGAAGTAGTCGACGTCGAAGATGCCGGTGAAGAGCTCGAAGATGACGCCGCCGACCAGCAGGGCCACGCTGAGCCGCTCGAGGAGCATCGCCATCGAGCGGACCGGCGGCCAGGAGAAGAACTTGGGCATCACCGACCACAGCTTGGCCAGCACGATCGGGGTCAGGGCGAAGCCCAGGAGCACGTGGATGCCCTGGCTGACCCGATAGATCCAGCTGGGACTGGTGATCCAGTTGAACAGGTAGAAACCCAGCACACCGTGGGTGGGGGTGGGGTCGTTGCCTGGCAGGCGCGGGTTGTAGGCGGCATAGGACACCAGTCCGGTGACGAACATGATCGGGATCCCGACCAGCAGCAGCGACCCGAACACCGACGTCAGCCACGGCCCCCGCAGCGGACTCCGCCAGGTGCTGGGACGGAACGGGCCGCGCGGGGGCCGGCGGAACGGGGCATACAGGCGCTCCCAGACCTCCTCCCGTGCCTCCCTCGACCGCGCGCCGCCCTTGTCCGTCCGGGTCTTCTGCTGCTGCTCGGTCACAGCTCGTCGGTCTCGGTGCTGGTGAGGGCGGCCGAGTTGATGCAGTAGCGCATGCCGGTGGGCCGGGGGCCGTCGTTGAAGCGGTGCCCAAGGTGGCCGCCACAACGCCGGCAGAGGGCCTCGGTCCGAGGCAGACCCAGGCTGAAGTCCCGGCTGACCTCGACGGCGCCTTCGACGGCGTCGGCGAACGACGGCCAACCGGTCCCCGAGTCGAATTGATCCTCCGACCGGAACAGCTCCGCGCCACACCCGGCGCACGAGAAGGTCATCTCCTGGTCCGAGGGGTGGATGTTGGCTCCGCTGAAGGGGCGCTCGGTGCCCTTTGCCCGCAGCACCCGGTACTGGGCGGCGCTGAGCTGCTCCCGCCACTCCTCCTCGGACCTCGAGATCTCCCGCGGCGGCTGATGCCCGTCCCGCAGCCGGCGCCGTATCGTCGCCGCCAATCCAGTCATCCCATGAGCCCTCTCTGTACGTTCGTCGGTGCCGGACGGGGCCGGGTCCGGCCGACCGATGCCTGTCTAGCCCCAAGTCGTCGGCAGGACAAGCACCGGCGTCGAAGGTTGGGGAGATTGTAAGGGGCTATCTCGTCCTTGACGTTGGCGCCAGGTTCTGGTCAGAGGCTGGAGTGGCCGGCCACCGCCTTCTCGAGCTCGGTCTTGACAGCGGTCGGCCAGCATCCGGTCCAGCTGTTCGGGGTCGTCGCGGTTGAGGGCGATCCGGGGCCGGCATTGGAGCTCTCCATCATCGGAGTGCTGGTCGCTCCGGGGAAGATGTTGAGCACGTGGACGCCTTCACCGAACAACTCGCGGCGGAGGGCGTCACCGAAGTTGGCGACGCCGGCCTTCACCGCTGCATAGGTCGTATAGAACGGCAAGCCGACCAGGGCGATGGCCGACGCAATGTTCACCACCAGCCCGTCGCCGCTGGCTCGCAGGGCCGGGAGCGCTGCCCGCGTGAGCAAAATGGGAGCAGTGAGATTCAAGGCGATCTGGGCAATGACCTCGGACTCTTGGACGGTGTCCAACCGCCCGGCTCGCACGTTGCCAGCATTGTTGACCACCACGTCGATCCCGCCGAAGCGTTCCTGCGCAGCGGCGACGACCGCGCCCGGCGCGCCCGGCGCGGTGAGATCGGCGCCTACGACGAGGGTCTGGCCCCCCTGGGCGCGCACGAGCGCTGCGACTTCGTCCATGGGATCGACGCGGCGCCCGACCAGAGTCAGCCGAGGCTGCCGGTCGGCAAGGAGAAGGGCCAGGCTGCGTCCGATGCCGCTGCCGCCTCCTGTGAGCAGGATGGAACGACCGTGCGGGTCCAATGACAGCTCCTTCGGGGTCGCCGGATCAACGATGCTGTTGGAGGTGGCGGACCAGGCCGACCACGTCGTCGGGCACCAGCCGGCCGATGGCACCCGACGAGTAGACGGCGGTGACGACAGAACCATCAGGCGCCAACACGAACCCGGCCGACTGGAGGTGGTGCGGTTCGGGGTTCACGTAAGCCCCGACGGACTCGGCCACCTTGTCGGCGTCGGCGCTGTGGGCCACCGGGAAGCCCAGGGCCAGCTTGTCGACCAGGGCGGCCGAGGTGTCCTCGTCGTCCACGGAGAAGGCGACGACCTTGATCCCGGCGGCGTCGAGGCTCTCCTTGGCGCGCGAGAAGGCCGACAGCTGGGCATTGCAGTAGGGGCACCACGCGCCGCGGTAGATGAGACAACGCCGAAGTCGCCGCCCACGTCGTCGGGTAGGGACAGCGTCCCGCCTCCGACGAGCGCCAGATGGAGTGGTGGGAAGGGCTGACCGTTCTCGAGTCGGGGCACGGGTCTCCTCGGGATAGAAGTGGACTAACTGGTCCACTAACTACACCAGTCGAGGAGTGGACTGTCAAGTTCAGAACGGGTGTTGGCCTGATAAGACGGTCGGGGACGACGACGACGGAGGTACCAAGCGATGGACAAGCGCATCATCGAGGTCTTGGGTCGGCAGATGGCAACGGTCGAGCGAGGCTCGGGCCCGCCAATCGTTCTGCTGCACGGCAACCCGACGTCGTCGTACCTTTGGCGGTCGGTCATCCCCCACCTGGAGAGACTCGGGAGGTGCCTGGCGCCGGACCTGATCGGAATGGGGGACTCCGACAAGCTGCCCGACTCCGGGCCGGACTCCTATCGCTTCGTGGAGCATCGCCGCTACCTCGATGCATGGTTCGACGCCGTGGGGGCCACCGAAGAGGTGACCTTGATCCTCCACGACTGGGGCTCGGCCCTTGGCTTCGACTGGGCGGCGCGCCATCCCGGCGCCGTGCGCGCGATTGCCTATATGGAGGCCATCGTCTGCCCAATGACGTGGGAGGACTGGCCCGTTGCGGCCCGGGACATCTTCCGGGCCTTCCGGTCTCCCGCCGGCGAGGAGCTGGTGCTCGAGCGCAACCTGTTCGTGGAGGCCGTCCTTCCAGGCAGCATCCATCGGCGACTCCGCGACGATGAGATGATCGAATACCGCCGACCGTTTCGAAACGCAGGCGAGGATCGCCGGCCCACCCTGGCCTGGCCTCGCCAGGTTCCGTTGGAAGGGGAGCCGTCCGACGTTGTCGAGATCGTCGACAACTACGGAGCGTGGCTCGGCTCGGCGACGGAGGTGCGCAAGCTCTTCATCAACGCCGAACCGGGGGCGATCCTCACCGGCCGCCAGCGGGAGTGGTGTCGCTCCTGGCCGAACCAGGAGGAGGTGACCGTCCCCGGCATCCATTTCATCCAGGAGGACTCCGGTGACCAGATCGGCGCCGCCATCGCCTCGTGGCTCACCCGTTGAGCGTTCAAGACCGTCCTCCCCGGTCGACGACCCGGCGGCCCTGGCCCGGTTGCTCAGAGTCAGGGATGAACGGTCGTCGTGATGCCCGGCGTGGACGGGCTGCACGCGACCCGACAGATCGCGGGCTGTTCGTGTCGATGGCACCATCAAGACCCACGTGAGCCGCCTCCTCACCAAACTCGGCGTCTGGGACCGCGTCCAGCTCGTCCTCGCCTATGAGTACGGTTTTGTGACCCAGTCAAGATCGTGAGCGGGGCGTTGGATCCGTCCCGTTCAGCCTGCCCCTCCGCCCCGGCAGCCTCCGGGGAGTCGGGTGCTCAGCCGCCGGGGGAGGCACCTCCGGCCGGGGCCCTGCCGGTGCCCGAACCCGACGGGCTGGTTGCCGGGCTGGAGACGATGGCGGTGGCGGTGACGCTGCCGTCGGGGTTCTTGGTGCCCTGGACCACGGCGGTGTTGCCGGTCCGCAGGCCACCGAGCGTGGACGATGCCGTCTGCTCGACGGTGGCCGAGGGGCCGAGGGTCACCTTGATCAGGGAGCCGTCCGAGCCGGTCAGATACAGCGTCTGGCCCTGCACGGCCGTGACGATCCCGCTGGCCGCGGCCGACCGGACCGAGGCGCCCCCGGCCCCGCCGGCGGCCGCGGCTCCGCCGGCGCTGCCCGTCCGGCCGAAGCCGCCGGCGCCGCGTGCCGAGGCGAATCGGCTGGCCAGCGAGGCCAACTGGGACGAGCTCGACGGGTTGTGGTGCTTCTCGGCCATGGCTCCACCCCAGAAGCCGGCCGCCAACACGACCAGAGCGGCCAGTACGGCCGTCGGCACCGCCAGGCGCATGCCTCGGCGCACCGGGCGGCTGGCCCACTCGTCGTCGGGGTCCTCAGGGTGGATGTCGGCGCCTCGGTCGTCATCGACGACGCCATTGTGGACCTCGGCGGAGGGGATCTCTGCGGTCGGTTCACCGGAGCCGATGCCGGATCGAGGTGCGGCCGTCCGGTTGTCGCCGGCAGGCACCGGTTGGGTTGGCTCGGAGTCGGACATGGCTGTCTCCTCGGAGCTCATTCGTAGCGGAGGGCGTCGATGGGCCGGAGCGAGGCCGCCCGGTTGGCCGGGTAGAAGCCGAAGAACACGCCGACGGCCACGGCCACCGCGAACGCCTCGACGATCGACGCCGGCGACACTGCGGGGTGGACCCCGGCGATGCGGAACCGGCTACCGATCAGGCCGATGGCCACTCCGGTGATCCCTCCCAGGAGCGACAGAAGCACCGCCTCGGTGAGGAATTGCCCGAGGATGGCCGACTTCGGGGCTCCGATCGCCTTACGGATCCCGATCTCCCGAGTCCGTTCGGTGACGGTGACGAGCATGATGTTCATGATCCCGATGCCGCCGACGAGCAGAGAGATGGCGGCTACTGCGCCCAGCAGGACGGTGAAGGTGGCCGTGGTGGACTGCGACGTGGCCAGCAGGCTGCCCTGGTTGACAATGGTGAAGGGGAGGTTGGCGACCGTCGTGTCGTTGGCCGATGCCAGCACCGAAGCCGTCTCGCTCTCCGCCGCGTTGAGGGTCGACGAGGAGGTGGCCTGGACGATGAGCTCGGTGAACGATGCCGGATAGCCGGTCAGCTGATCCTCGGTGGAGGTGTAGGGGGCGATGGCGACATCGTCCTGATTGGCCCCAGCGCTCGAACCCTTGGAGGCCAACACCCCGACGACCTGGAACCGGGCCGAGCCGAACTGGACCTGCTGACCGAGGGGGTCGGCGCCGGGTTCGAACAGATCGGAGACCAGGGTCTGGCCGATGACGACGACCGGCAGGTGGCTGGAGACGTCGGCGCCGGAGATGTTGCGCCCAGCCTGCACCTGATAGTCCTCGGCGGCCAAATAGGTGGGTGTCGTCCCCGTGACCGACGCGGTGGTCGTCGCCGCGCCCAGGGCAGCGGTGACCGAGGAGGTGATCACCGGCGACGCGCTCAGGATGTCGGGGGACTGGGACCTGTCGGTCAGCTTGGTGATGTCGGCCTGGGTGATGGTCGAGGCTCGGGATTGGGTGCCCGTCGTTGCCGGACCCCGCCCGAATCGCCCCCGGTTGATCACCGTGATGGTGTTGGTGCCCAGAGTCTTGATGCGGGACTGCACGGCCTGGGAGGAGCCGTTGCCGACTGCCACGAGGAGAATGACAGAGCCCACCCCGATGAGGATGCCGAGGACGGTCAGCGCCGAGCGCAGCTTGTTGGCGGCCAGGCCTCGCAGGGAGACACGCAGGTTCTCCACCCAGTTCATGTAGGGACGCTGTTCACGCTGGGACACCAGCGGGCTGGTCCCGGCCGGTCTGCGCCACGGACGCCCCGTCGGCGATGATCTCCCCGTCCCGGAGGCGGATGGTGCGCTGCGTGTAGGCGGCGAGGTCATTCTCGTGGGTGATCAGCACGATGGTTCGCCCCGCGTCATGGAGACGGGCCAAGGTGGCCATGATGTCGGCGCTGGCCCTGGTGTCGAGGTTGCCGGTCGGTTCGTCGGCGAGGATCAGCGACGGGTTGGTGACCATGGCGCGGGCCACCGCCACCCGCTGCTGCTGTCCTCCGGACATCTCGTTGGGGAGATGGTCGAGGCGGTCGCCGAGGCCGACGTCGTCCAAAGCTTCGAGGGCCCGCCGGCGCCGCTCCTTGACCTTGATGCCTGCGTAGGCAAGGGGCAGCTCCACATTGGCGAGGGCCGAGGTCCGCGGTATCAGGTTGAAGCTCTGGAAGACGAACCCGATCTTGCGGTTTCTGATCCGGGCGAGGGTCGCGTCCTCGAGATTGCGCACGTCGACCCCGTCCAGCCAGTAACGGCCGCGGGAGGGGACATCGAGGCAGCCGATGATGTTCATCAGGGTGGACTTCCCCGACCCTGACGCCCCCATCACGGCAACGAAGTCACCCCGGCGCACGACGAGCGAGATGTTGGTGAGGGCGTGCACGTCGGTGCCGCCGACCCGGTAGTTCTTGGCCACGTGGCGCAGGGCGATGACCTCGGCGGGACCCCGCCCGTTGGTCGTGGGCTCGGACGTCATCAGCCGCCTGATCCTCGGGTGGTGGCGCCGCCGAAGCCGCCCCCGCCTCCGCTGCCTCCGAGGCCTCCGCCACCGAGGCCTCCTCCACCACCTCCGAGGCCTCCTCCGCCACCTCCGAGGCCTCCGGCTCCGAGGCCGCCGGTTCGGGTGGTTCCTGCCGTGCCCGTGGTGCCGGTCGACGCGGTGGCCCGGGCGGCCGGCTCGACGACCACCTCGCCGGCGCGCAGACTGGAGGTGACCTCGGTCGTAGAGTCGCCCACGAGTCCCAGAGTGACGGATCTGGTCGTCTGGCGCCCATTGGCCAGCACCTGGACCGTCGATGACCGGCCCGCCGTGGTGATGGCGGCGGTCGGAAGGACGATCACGTTCGCCTTCGAGGCCACCACGACGGCCGCCGATGCCGTCATGCCGACTTTCACCGTGGCCGGAGGATTGACGAGGCTGATCGTGGCGTCATAGGTGACGACGTTGCTCACCACGGTGGCGGTCGGGCTCACCGCTGTGACCGTGCCGGTCACGGTGGTGTTCGGCAGGGCATCGAGGGTGATGGTGGCGTTCTGGTGGATGGCCAGCTTGGAGGCGTCCGCCTCCGCATATCCGGCCACCACTTCGAGGTTGCCCTGGTTGGTCAGGGTGAACAGGGTCGACGCGGTGCTCGACGTCGTCGAGCTCCCACTGGCTGCTGTCGATCCCGACGACGCTCCGGTGGACCCCGACGACGCTCCGGTCGACCCCGACGACGCTCCGGTCGACCCCGACGACGCTCCGTTCGACCCCGACGACGCTCCGGTCGACCCCGACGACGCTCCGGTCGACCCCGCGGCGCCGCCCGAGGTCGATGGGGTACCGCCGCCGGCGGTGCCGCTTGATGCCGTGCTGCCCGATGTTCCTGCGGACCCGGACGAACCGGTCCCGGTCGATGAAGATGCGGTCGAGCCTCCGGTCACGGTCTGGCCGACCGAGGTGTTGACGGCTGTGAGGGTGCCGGCGAACGGCGCCGTGAGGGTGGCGTTGTTCAGTGCGGTCTGATCGGTCGCCACCGTCATCTGGTCCTGGGTGATGGCGGCCTGATCCTGGGCCAGGGAGGCGGGACTGACGTATTGCTTGGTGGCGATGGAGAGTTGATCGTCGTTCAGCGCGTTCTCTGCCTGGGCCAGGGCGTTCTGCGCACTCGTCACTCCCTGGGCGTTGTTGCTCCCGGCCGCATTGTTCAGGCCCGTCTGGGCAGAAGCCACTGCGTTCTCGGCTTGATCGAGGGTCGCCGCGTCCTGGGCCTTCTGGGGCGGTGTCTCGTTGCCCGACTGGGCCACGCTCAGGTTGTCCTGGGCGGCCGTCAGGTTGTCCTGGGCCACGGTGAGGTTGGCTTGGGCGGCGGCTGGATCGAGCTTGGCCAGGACGGCGCCGGCAGGCACCTGCTGGCCGACACCGGCGTCCACCTCGCTCACCGTGCCGCTGGTGGCGAACCCGAACGACGATGTCTGGGCCGAGGCCACGTTCCCGGTCGCGGTCACCGACGATTGCACCGTGCCCGTCGCGGCCGTGACCGTACGGGTCGCTGTGCGGGCCGAAGCCTGGTGGAAGACCGTCTGCAGGCCGAGGAGGACCAGGACGACGACAACGACCACCAGCGCACCGTTGATCGCCATGAACCGCCGGTCGTGCAGCCGACTCACCAGGTCCGCCCGTGGCCCGTCGGGCCGTCGCACGCCGACTCCTCGATCGTGCCGACCTGGGCGGTCATGACGAAGCCCCGGTCGTCGACGTGGTGGTGGTGGCGCCGCCCGGGGCCGGTCGCAGCGAGGCGCAGGCGGTCAGTGCGGCATTGACGGTTGGGTTCGACCGGTCGAGGCCCCCCAGACCTCGGCCCCCGTAGCCCGGTCCGGCGGAGCCGGTGCTCGTCGACGACGGTGCGGTTGGGGGCGGGACGGTGGTCGATGAGCCGACGGCGGTCGTCGTCGTGGTCCGGCTCCCTGGCGTGGGCAGTGTCACACCGTGCAGCTCGAGACAGTTGCGGTAAGCGGCCGCCGCCGGGCTGGTGATCCGGTTTCCGCCGCCGAAGCCGGTCCCAGCCGGCAGCAGGCCCCGGCATGCCCGCAGGCCAGCTCGAACCTGGGTCTGGGTCACGCCGGCCGGAAGGGACGAAGGCGTGGCCCGGCCAGGGGCGCCACTCCCAGCCGGCGGCGAACCGCTGGCGCCTGGGCCCCCAGGTCCGCCAGGTCCGCCCGTTCCGCTTCGCCGACCTCCGAGGCGGGTGGCAGCCGACGCGGGGATGCCCTGCTTCTCCATGCACGACACGAACGCGGTCTGGCCTTTCACCGTCGTGGCCGTGGCCGACACCTTGGTGGAGCCCCCGCACGCAGCGGTCAGGCTGGCCAGGGTGACAGCGGCGAGGGCCAGGGAGCCCATACGGCCGCAACGAGGTCGGTGAACCCGAGAACTGGTTATCGGCATGCCACGAAGTAGAGACGCTGATCCTGGGTCTTCCCTGTGAGCCGCCTGGGATCAACCTGAGACAGACCCCCCAGGGGTGAGGAGGCCGTCTCCTTGAGCGTCAATGATTTCAGAACGGTGCTACAACCAGCTGAGCCGGGCGGCTTCGACCTCGTCCCCGGGTCCGGTTGCCAATTCTCCGGCATGGACCCGTGCCAGCAGCCGACTCACTGCGTCGAGGATCTCCGGGACTGCGTCGCGCAACTGGCGGGCGTCGTCGGGCCCCACGCTGGCCGGGTCGAGCTGGGCCTGGTCGAGCAGCTTCGGCAGATCAGCGAGGGCTTCACCCAACCACGCCACCGGCTGGGCTGACAGGGCGGGATCGAATGACCGCTTGCCGGGCTCCCAGCCCCGAAACGCCGGGTGGTGGTGGGTCCGGTCGAACGACCCGGGCGGGCCGTCGGCCGTCTCGAGCAGATCGGCCCGCCACACTGGCCGGTCCACGGAGATGGGACGGGCGGCGTAGACGGAGCCGTCCGCTGAACCCGCCTCGAGGAGGCGGACCTCGAGGCGAACGCCGCGCTCGGCGCCCTCCTGACCCTCATCCGGGGCGGGGTCGACAAAATACAGATCGCTGACCACCACACCGATCTGTTGGAAACCGAACATGTACAGCATGGGGACCGGCTCTCCCTTACGTCGAACTCGACCGATCAGCCTACGCCTTCCCCCGCCTGAGGCCACCGTCGGCAACTCGCCGCCGCCCCGGCCTGGGACGAGTCGGGCCGCCCGCACATCTCGGCACGGTCTGGTAGACGTGGATCATGGACTACGTATCTCTCGGTACCACCGGACTTCAGGTCTCGAGGATCTGCCTCGGCTGCATGAGCTACGGCGAACCCGATCGCGGCAATCATCCGTGGTCACTCGGCAAGGAGACGGCCGAGCCGTTCTTTCGCCAGGCGCTCGACGCGGGCATCAACTTCTTCGATACGGCCAACGTCTATTCGGCAGGCAGCAGCGAGGAGATCACCGGGCACGTCCTGTTGTCGATGGTGCCCCGCGACGAGGTGGTCATCGCCACCAAGGTCCATGGGCGGATGCGTCCGGGGCCCAATGGCCAGGGTCTGTCCCGCCGGGCCATCCTCAGCGAGATCGACAACAGCCTTTCCCGGCTGGGCACGGACTACGTGGACCTGTACCAGATCCATCGCTGGGACTATGACACGCCGATCGAGGAGACCCTCGAGGCCCTTCATGATGTGGTCAAGGCCGGCAAGGCCCGCTACATCGGAGCGTCGTCGATGCACTCCTGGCAGTTCGCCCAGGCTCTTTACACCGCCGACCTCAACGGGTGGACCCGTTTCGTCAGCATGCAGAACCACTACAACCTCCTCTACCGGGAGGAGGAGCGGGAGATGCTCCCCCTGTGTGCCGACCAAGGCGTCGGTTCCATCCCTTGGAGCCCGCTGGCCCGCGGCCGCCTGGCCCGGCCATGGGCGGAGCAGACGTCACGGTCTGAAACCGACGAGTTCGGTCGCTCCCTCTACAGCGAGGACGACCGGTCGATCGTGGACGCGGTGATCGATGTGGCCGACAAGCGGGGGATCGCCCCCGCCCAGGGGCGTTGGCGTGGCTGCTGGCCAAGCCCGTCGTCGACGCTCCGATCGTCGGCGCGACCCGATCGCACCATCTCGATGACGCCGTCGCCGCTGTCGACGTCAGGCTGGACGACTCGGAGATCGAATCCCTGGAGAAGGCGTACCAGCCCCACCGGGTGGCCGGCTTCCGCTGATCGTGGTCGGTGGGTGCCGGCGGTGCCCGTCGCCGGCGCCGTGAACCGAACACACCGATCTGAGGCCGGTCGTGAACCAAAGATGCTGTCTGACAGTACATTCGGTTCGCGAGCGGGAAAGAACCGGTACAAGCGGTTCATGCCGGCTCCTCACCAAGCGCACTCATGTCGCACCCCCGGTGCAAGCGGTTCACGCCGACCCCGCCGCCGGCACCCGCTCCAGGCGCCCCAGGCAGTGGAATGGGCCGCCCGCCCGTGGAACGTGGCACGGACCGGGACGCTTCCCGCAGTGATCGGCTTGTACCAATTCGTTCCGAAGCCTAGGGTCAAAAGTGAGGTCGACGAGCCGACCTCAAGACAGGGGGGAAATCAGAAAGATGGCGCGCGGCGGAGAAGGCGACACTCCAACCGAACCTTGCCGGCCGACCTCTCATTTCAATCTCGCGGCCCCGCGCAACTTTCTCTATCCGGCCATCCTGCTTTTGCTGGGCGAAGAGGCCAGGCACGGGTATCGGTTGCTGGACGCGCTCCTCTCCCTCGGATTCGGTCCGGTGGATAGGGCCAGCGTGTACCGGGCCCTTTCGGAGATGGAGACAGATCAGTTCCTCCAGTCGTGGCGGGCCCCGGCAACGGCAGGCTCGCCTCGCCACGTCTACGGCGTCACCGATGCCGGCATGGTCGCTCTCCGAGGGTGGATGGCCGTCGTGGCCGAAGAGCGCGACGCTCTGGAGTCGGTGCTCAAGCGCTTCGATGTCATGCTCGGGGAGGAACGATGATGCCAACGAAGACCTCCGGCGAACCGTCGACGGTCCCTGCCACGCCCGACGTCCTCGGCGGGCTGTCCGCCGATCTGGCCGATGCCGCCTTGGCGCTGGCCACCCATTACGCCGCCGGGGCCACCCTGTGGTGTCACGCGCCCCAGTGGCCGGCCCACGCCCACCACGTGGCGGTGGAGTTCGTCCATCCGGTCATCGTTGGCAAGCGGGCCCTTCCCGCGGTGGTGGTTCCCGCCCACGAGCCGGTGGGATCCCTGCGGGTGTTGAGCCGGCCGGGTGATGTGCTCCTCGCGGTGGCCGACGCCACCGATCCGACGGTGGCCGACACCATGCTCCGCGCCCCGGCTTGGGGCCTCGAGACCATCTGGATCGGCGCCGGCCCCCGGCCCCCGAGCGGCGCCGCCGACCACCTCCTGTGGCTCGACGATGCCGGGGACCGAGCCCCCCACACTGGCGAGCTGGTCCTGCTCTACCACGTCCTGTGGGAGCTGACCCACGTGTGCTTCGAGCACCCCGGGCTGCTCGAGAGTCGACTCGACGAAGCCGCCTGTGCCGTCGATCCAGAGGCAGGGACCTGCATCACCTGCTCCGACGAGGGCCGGGTGGCCGAGGTCGTGAGCGTCGGGCCCGACTCAGCTGTCGTGCGGGCCGCCGGCCAGCTGGAGGAGGCGGACGTCACCTTGGTCGGGCCGGTGGGCCCCGGGGACGTCGTCCTTCTTCACGCAGGCACAGCCATCTCCCGTCTCGGGGAGGATTCGTGACTGCCGCCCGTCCGACCGCGCCGGCCGCTGCCGCCCGGGCAAGGGGCTGGGCGAGAGGACCGTCACATGGCGCCTGAGCAGACAGACTTCCTGTATCCCTTCATCGAAGGCGGCGAGCGGGACTCGCGTTCCCTGCTGACGGATCTGGCCGCCTCGGCTGAGGCCAAAGCCGTGGAGAGCCTCCGGCTGCGCACCAAGACCCTGGCCGCCACCGCCGATCAACTCCAGGAGGCGGCGGAGGCCATGGCGGCCCGATTCAACGCCGGCGGCCGGCTGTTCACCTTCGGCAACGGGGGAAGCTCGACCGACGCCGCCACCGTGGCCGACCTGTTCGCCAGCCCGCCGGACGGCACGCCCCTTCCTGCCCTCACGCTGGCCTGCGACGAAGCCATCCTCACCGCCCTGGGCAACGATGTCGGTTTCGACCTCGTCTTCTCCCGGCAGATGATCGCCCATGCCCACCCCGGCGACATGGCGCTCGGGGTGTCCACCAGCGGCAACTCCAGAAACGTGGTCCTGGCCCTCGAGGAGGCCACTCGCCGGGAGGTGCTCACCCTCGGCCTGGTCGGCTACGACGGAGGCCAGATGGCTCGCTCCGATCTCGACCACTGCTTCGTCGTGGGCTCCGACAGCGTGCATCGCATCCAGGAGACACAGGCGTTCCTGGTCTTCGACCTGTGGCGGCGGGTGCAGGCGGCCCGCCGCCCGAAAGGCAACGCATGACCGACACCGATCCCGGCCCCTCCGGGACCCACCCGCCCGATGCGGCCAACCCGGCCCCCGATGTCACCGACCCGGGGACCAGCGCGCCCGATGGCGCAGACCCGGGGACCGACCTGCCCCGGGCAAGGAAGCGGGCGGGGTTGCCGGACAGTCGGGGCAACGGCGCAGACGCGGAGGCGCGGGAGTCGGCCGTGTTGGAGCGGATCGAGAGGTTCCGGCGCCGGCGGTCCCGCCTGCGCGACACGATCGTCACCCTGGCCCATGGCGCCGGCGGCAAGTCCTCGGCGGCGCTGATCGACGAGGTCTTCCGGCCCGTGTTCGCCGATCTGGACGAGTCCGGGGCCGTGGTGGACATGCCGCTCAACGACGGGGCCCTGATGGAGCTGCCTTCGGGTGAGCGGTTGGCGTTCAGCACCGACTCCTTCGTTGTCAAGCCCCTCACGTTCCCGGGAGGATCCATCGGTGACCTGGCGGTCAATGGCACGGTCAACGACCTGGCCATGATGGGCGCCAAGCCGGCTTGGCTGTCGGCCGCCTTCGTCCTCGAGGAGGGTTTCGCCATCGACGAGCTGCGGGTGATCGCCGCCGACATGGGGACGGCCGCCGGGAAGGCTGGCGTCCGGGTCGTGACCGGCGACACCAAGGTCGTCAACCGGGGCGCAGCCGACGGGCTCTACGTGACCACGGCCGGTGTGGGCGTGGTCCCTGCGGGTCGCACCCTGTCGCCGGACCGGGTCCGTCCCGGTGACGTGGTCATCGTGTCCGGGACCATCGCCGATCACGGCATGGCGGTCATGCTGGCGAGGGGAGACCTCAATCTGGAAGCCGACATCCGTTCCGACACGGCCCCGTTGGGCGAACTGGTCGAACTGCTCTTCTCCGCCGCTCCCGGGACCCGGTGGTTGCGGGACCCGACCCGAGGTGGCGTCGGCACGGTGTGCAACGAGCTGGCTCGCGACGCAGGTGTCGCGGTCGTGCTGGACGAGGCCCGACTGCCTATCGACCCGGCGGTCAACGGAGCCTGTGACATGCTCGGCATCGACCCGCTCTACGTGGCCAACGAGGGGAAGTTCGTCGCCATCGTCGGTCCCGAGGAGGAGGAGGCCGCCCTGGCGGCTCTGCGTTCCCACCCCCTCGGCGCGGGTGCCGTCCGCATCGGCCAGATCAACGAGGACCCACCCGGCATCGTTGTCCTGCTCACGAGCTTCGGGGGGACCAGGATCGTCGACATGCTCGTCGGCGACCCGTTGCCCAGGATCTGCTGAGTGCCGCCGCCCTCTCTTTCGCTGACGTTGTTCCGGCGGGGGCGCTGAGCGGTGGCCATCGGAGCGGAGCCGACCGCCCGTGTGAGCATCCGGGTGCGGGGAACGGTGCAGGGTGTGGGGTTCCGGCCCTTCGTGTACCGCCACGCCCGGGCGCTGGCCCTGACCGGCTTCGTCCTCAACGACAATGCCGGAGTCCTGATCGAGGTGGAGGGTTCGAGCGCCGGTATCGACGAGCTGTGCCGGTTGCTGACCGAGGAGCCGCCACCCCTGGCCGTGGTCTCGGGCATCGAGGTCTCGCCCATGGCCGGCTCTGGCCAAGCGGGGAGGACATTCACCATCCTTTCCAGCGACGAGATCGGTGACGCCGCCACCCCCGTCAGCGTGGATACCGCCACGTGCGAGGACTGCCTGGCCGAGATGGGCGATCCCGCCGACCACCGGTATCGCTACCCGTTCACCAACTGCACCAACTGCGGGCCGCGCTACACGATCGTGAGGTCCATCCCCTATGACCGGCCGGCCACGACCATGGCGGCCTTCGAGATGTGCCCGTCCTGCCGGAGCGAGTACGAGGACCCCGGCGACCGGAGGTTCCACGCCCAACCCAACGCCTGCCCGGCGTGCGGACCGACGCTGTCATTCCGTGACCTCACCAGGGCCGGCCCGACCCCCGGCGCAGACCCTCCCGGCGCAGACCCTCTTGGCACAGACCCCAGCGGCGCAGACCCCCTTGGCCCAGACGCTCTAGACGCGGCGATCGACGCCCTGCGGCGGGGCGCCATCCTGGCCGTCAAGGGTCTCGGAGGCTTCCATCTGGCCGTCGACGCCACCAACGCCACCGCGGTGGCCGAGCTGCGCCGTCGCAAGGTGCGCGACGACAAGCCGTTCGCGGTCATGGTGGCCGACCTGGCCGCCGCTGCGGAGGTGGGGGAGATCGATGCGGTGGCCGCCAGCGCCCTGACCTCCCACCGCCGGCCCATCGTGCTCGTGCCCAAGGCCCCGCCGGAGAGCCCCGGGCCGGCGCCCGAGGACGGGATCGGCCGGATCGCCGGCGGGGTGGCCCCGGGCCTGGGCGAGATCGGCCTGCTCCTGCCGTACACCCCTCTCCATCACCTGCTGCTCGAGGGCGTGGGGCGGCCCCTGGTCATGACCAGTGCCAACCGCAGCGACGAGCCCATCGCCCAGAGCGACACGGACGTCCTCGAGCGCCTCGGTGACCTGGTCGACGGGGTGGTGAGCCACGACCGCGGGATCCACATTCGCTGCGACGACTCCGTGGCTCGGGTTGCGGGAGGGCGGCTCCAGATGGTGCGGCGCTCCCGCGGCTACGCCCCAGCCCCGTTGCGCCTGGCCATCCCCGCGTCCGGTCACATCCTCGCCGTGGGCGCCGAGCTGAAGAACACCGTGGCGGTGGCCAAGGGCGACCTGGTGGTGGCCAGCCATCATCTCGGCGACCTGGAGCACCTGGCGACCTACCAGTCGTTCCGTCAGGCCGTCGACCACCTGTGCCACCTCTACGCCGTGACTCCCGCCGTGGTCGCCCACGACCTCCATCCCGAGTATCTCTCGACCAAGTTCGCCTACGACCTCGGCCTGGACACCTGCGAAGTGCAGCATCACCACGCCCACCTGGCTGCCTGCCTCACCGAGCACGCCCACACCGGACCGGTCCTGGGCCTGATCTTCGATGGCCTCGGCATGGGCCCCGACGGGGTCCTGTGGGGCGGCGAGCTCCTCATTGCCGACCTGACCGGCTACCGCAGAGCAGGGCACCTGCTGACGGCGGCCCTGCCGGGGGGCGCCACCGCCATTCGCGAACCGTGGCGCATGGCGGTGTCCTGGGTGCACCGGGCTCTCGGCCCGGAGGTCGCCGCCCGGGTCGGCCGCGGCCTCGACGAGCGCTGGGCTGCCGTCCTGTCGCTGGTGGAGGCCGGGTCCCCGGTGGAGGCCGGGTCGCGGGTGGAGGCCGGGTCCTCGGCCGTGGCGGTGACGACCAGCATGGGACGGCTCTTCGACGCGGTGGCCGCCCTCGTCGGGGTGCGCCGGCGCATCACCTACGAGGGCCAGGCCGCCATCGAGCTGGAGGCCCTGGCCCGCCGGGTGCCGAGGGTCAACGCCCCGAGATACCCGGTGGAGCTCCGCCGCGAAAACGGGATCCTGGTCCTCGACCCGAGTCCTCTCGTCGCCGCCGTGGTGGCCGAGCGGGACCGAGGGGTCGCCCCCGAGGTCGTCGCCAGCGGATTCCACGAAGGTGTGGGTCGGGCCGCGGCGACGGCCGCCGCCGACCTGGCGTCGGGGGCCGGGCTCGACACGGTCGCCCTCTCCGGCGGGGTGTTCCAGAACGCAAGGCTGACCGAGATCGTGACAAAAGAGCTGGTGGGAAGGGGTCTACAGTTGCTTGTCCACGAAGCGTTGCCCCCCAACGATGGCGGGATCAGCATCGGCCAGGCCGCTGTCGCGGCGGCCCGTCAGACGCTTGTTGAAGAGCCTCCGGAGGCGGCCCGCGGGACATAGTGGAAAAAGCCACTCATTTACGAGTGGCCGCCGAGACGACAAGATTGAGGGGACAAGGCGCCGGGGGGCTGCCTACGGGAGGTTGTACAAACGTGTCCACCCAACTACAGACCCAAGCGGAGGAGACCCTGGTCCACGTCTTGTGGATCAACGCTGGTCTCAGCTGCGATGGCGACTCCGTCGCTCTGACCGCAGCTACCCAGCCGAGCATCGAGGAGATCGCCCTTGGCGCGCTTCCGGGTCTGCCCAAGATCGCGGTCCACTGGCCGCTCATCGATTTCGAGTGCGGCCCCAACGGGGGTGCTGACGACTTCCTGGAGTGGTTCTTCAAGGCCGACCGGGGTGAGCTCGACCCCTTCGTGCTGATCGTAGAGGGATCCATCCCCAACGAGAAGATCAAGAGCGAGGGTTACTGGTGCGGGTTCGGTAACGACCCGGCCACCGGCCAGCCCATGACCACCAGCGAGTGGCTCGACCGCCTGGCACCCAAGGCGCTCGCCATCCTGGCCGCCGGGACCTGCGCCACCTACGGCGGGATCCACGCCATGCAGGGCAACCCAACGGGCGCCATGGGCGTCCCCGACTACCTGGGCTGGGACTGGAAGTCCAAGGCCGGCCTGCCCATCGTCTGCGTCCCGGGCTGCCCGGTGCAGCCGGACAACCTGAGCGAGACGATCCTGTACCTGCTGTACCAGGCCACGGGCCAAGCTCCGATGATCCCGCTGGATGACGCCCTGCGACCCCAGTGGCTGTTCGGTAAGACGGTCCACGAGGGCTGCGACCGGGCCGGCTACTACGAGCAGGGTGACTTCGCCACCGAGTACGGGTCGCCGAAGTGCATCGTGAAGCTCGGCTGCTGGGGCCCGGTGGTCAAGTGCAACGTGCCCAAGCGGGGCTGGCTCAACGGTATCGGGGGTTGCCCCAACGTCGGGGGCATCTGCATCGGGTGCACCATGCCCGGCTTCCCCGACAAGTTCATGCCTTTCATGGACGAGCCGCCGGGGGCGACTGTGTCGACCCTGGCGAGCGGTGCCTACGGCAAGGCCATTCGCGGCCTGCGGTCGGTGACCGGCAAGACCCTGGACAAGGAACCCAAGTGGCGCAGTCCGGGCCGGAAGCTGATGACCACCTACAAGAGCGAGTGGAGGTAGAGCACGATGGCGACCAAGACGAGCCCCAGCAGAGCGACCACCGATGCAAACGGACTGGTCGAGATGGCGTGGGACCCGATCACCCGCATCGTCGGAAGCCTTGGTATCTATACCAAGATCGACTTCGGGCGAGGGAGGGTCGAGGAGTGTCACAGCACCTCTTCGATCTTCCGCGGCTACAGCATCTTCATGAAGGGCAAGGATCCCCGCGACGCCCACTTCATCACCAGCCGGATCTGCGGCATCTGCGGTGACAACCACGCCACGTGCTCCTGCTACGCGCAGAACATGGCCTACGGCGTGCGCCCGCCGGCCCTGGGCGAGACGATCGTCAACCTCGGCGAGGCCGCCGAGTTCATGTTCGACCACAACATCTTCCAGGAGAACCTGGTCGGGGTCGACTACTGCGAGAAGATGGTTGCCGAGACCAACCCCGGCGTGCTCGAGCAGGCCAACCGGACCGAAGCGCCGCACGCGGCAGACCACGGCTACCGGACCATCGGCGACATCATGCGGACCCTGAACCCGTTCACAGGTGAGTTCTACCGGGAGGCCCTGCAGGTCAGCCGGTACACCCGGGAGATGTTCTGCCTGATGGAGGGCCGCCACGTCCACCCCTCCACGCTCTATCCGGGCGGGGTCGGGACGACCGCGACCATCCAGCTGTTCACCGACTACTACACCCGCCTCATGCGCTACGTCGAGTTCATGAAGCGGGTCGTGCCGATGCACGACGACCTGTTCGACTTCTTCTACGAGGCCATGCCCGGCTACGAAGAGGTGGGCAACCGCCGCATCCTCCTCGGGTGCTGGGGTGCCTTCCAGGACCCCGACGTGTGCAACTTCAAGTACGGGGACATGACGCGCTGGGGTCGGGCCATGGGCGTGACCCCCGGCGTCGTCGTCGACGGCAAGCTCGTCACCAACGACCTCGTCGACATCAACCTGGGGATCCGGATCCTGCTCGGCAGCTCGTACTACGACAGCTGGGAGGGCCGGGAGATGTTCGTCACCCACGACCCCCTCGGCAACCCGGTGGACCGCAACCACCCCTGGAACCAGCACACCATCCCCCAGCCCCAGAAGCGGGACTTCGACGACAAGTACAGCTGGGTCATGTCGCCCCGGTGGTTCGACGGCCAGGATCATCTGGCCCTCGACACCGGTGGCGGTCCCCTGGCCCGCCTGTGGTCGACCGCCCTGTCGGGCCTGGTCAACACCGACCACGTCAAGGCCACGGGCAACAGCGTCATCTTCAATCTGCCCAAGTCGGCCCTGAAGCCGGCGGTGACGATGGAGTGGAAGATTCCGCAGTGGGCCAACACCATCGAGCGGAACCGGGCCCGCACCTACTTCCAGGCCTACGCGGCGGCCGCCGCTCTCGACTTCATCGAGGTGGCACTGGCCGAGGTGCGAGCGGGCCACACCAAGACGTGGGAGCCGTTCGAGGTCCCCGACGAAGGCATCGGTTGCGGTTTCACCGAGGCTGTGCGGGGCGTGCTCTCCCATCACATGGTGATCAAGGGGGGCAAGATCGCCAACTACCACCCGTACCCGCCGAACCCGTGGAACGCCAACCCGCGCGACATCTACGGGACACCCGGGCCCTACGAGGACGCCGTCCAGGGCTGCCCCATCTTCGAGGAGAACACCCTGGACAACTTCAAGGGCATCGACATCATGCGCACGGTCCGCAGCTTCGATCCGTGCCTGCCCTGCGGCGTCCACATGTACCTCGGCAAGGGCAAGGTGCTCAAGAAGATGCACTCGCCCACCGGGCTCAGCGACCCACTCGGCTGACGAGGTGATACGTCCAACCACCGCTGGTGAGCGGATCGAGCAGCTGCTCGATCAGTTGGCGGCGACCGGGGAAAGCCCTGCCCGGGATTTCGCCGAGGAGCTCCTCCGTGCTGTCAGTGACCTCTACGGTTCGGGCTTGGCCCGGATCGTGGAGATCACGTCGGAGGTCGCCCCCGAGGTGATGCGCCAACTTGTCGACGACGATCTGGTGTCGGGTCTGCTGTCGCTGCACGATCTGCACCCCGACGGCCTGTCGGTCCGGGTCAACGCCGCCCTCGACTCCGTGCGGCCGATGCTCGGCCAGCACGGAGGCGACGTGGAGCTGCTCGGGATCGACGAGGGGGCGGGGGCTGTGCAACTGCGGCTCCTCGGTAGCTGCGACGGCTGCCCCTCGTCCTCGGCGACCCTCAAGGGGGCCATCGAGGTCGCTCTCGCCCAATATGCACCCGAGATCGTCGTCTTGGATGTGGAGTTGCCCGAGCCGGTGGAGACCCCCGGTACGCCGATCCTCCTCGGCACCAAGCCCGTCTATGACTCCTGCCCGTCTGAGTCGGCCCAGGAGTCCGTGTCGTGACCGATCCGCTGGCCGTCCTGCAACGCATCAGAGCCGGGCGGCCGGCTCCGGTCCCATCGACCGAGAGTGAGGTCTGCGACCTCTGCGCGGAGCCCATCAGCGACACCCACAGCCATCTGGTGGACGTCGTCAGCCGGACCCTGAAGTGCGCCTGCTACGGGTGCTCCATGCTCTTCACCACGCCCGGTGCCGGAGGGGGTCACTTCCGCACCGTGCCCGACCGCTACCTTGCCTTTCCCGATTTTGACCTGACGCCGGCCCGATGGGACGCACTGCAGATCCCGGTGGGGGTGGCGTTCTTCTTTCTCAACTCCGAGCTTGATCGGGTGGCAGCCTTCTATCCCGGTCCGGCCGGTGCCACCGAGTCGCTCCTGTCGCTCGAGACATGGAACGAGATCGTGGCGGCCCAGCCCACCTTGGCCACACTCGAGCCCGACGTGGAGGCTTTTCTCGTCCGGGTCGGCAACGGCCCGGGTGCGGTGACGTCGTCGGGTACCTCGGCCGGGGCCGGTAGGCCCGAGTGCTATCTGGTCCCGATCGACGCCTGTTACGACCTGGTAGGCCGCCTCCGGAAGTTGTGGCGTGGCTTTGACGGAGGCAGCGAGGCCCGTGCGGCGCTCGACGAGTTCTTCGAGGAGGTGGCCGCAAAGGCCCGCCCGGCCCGACCGGGCGACGCTTCTCCTTCCGGGGTCTCGGACTTCGAGTGGGGTGACCGGGTCGGATGACCGCGCTGTCCTTTGAACCGATCGGCGCCCGGCTCGAGCCCTACGCCGCCGTCCCCACCCTGATGCTGCGCCTGCGCATCACCGAGGCCGATGGGCGTCCGGTGCACGCGCTGGTCCTGCGCTGCCAGATCATGATCGAACCTCAACGGCGCGTCTACCAGCCTGCCGAGGAGGAGCGCCTGGTCGAGATGTTCGGCGAGACCCCCCGGTGGGGTGAGACCCTTCGGCCCTTCCTCTGGACCCACGCCTCCGCCACCGTCAGCGGCTTCACCGGGCAGACGGAGATCGACCTGCCGGTTACCTGCACCTACGACTTCGAGGTGGCGGGGGCCAAGTTCCTCCATTCCCTCGACGGTGGCGAGATCTTCCTGAACCTGCTGTTCGCGGGGACGATGTTCACCAAGGGCAGCGCCGGCTTCACCGCCGAGCCGGTGGCCTGGAACGAGGACGCCTCGTTCCGCCTGTCGGTGCAGACCTGGCGGGACGTCATGGACCACTATTTCCCCGGCGGGGGATGGCTGCGGCTCAACCGCCAGACGATCGACGCCCTCCAGCACTACAAGGTGACCCGCGCTTTCCATACCTGGGAGGACGCCTTCGAGCAGCTGCTGAAAGAAGCGGGGCAGGATACGTGACCATGCAACCGGATCTGACCCCCGGTGCCGACACGCGACGCGAGCCTTTCGCCGCGGCCCGTTCTGTGGCCGACACCGTCCTCTACGAGGGCTATGTCCTCTATCCGTATCGGGCGTCAGCGCGCAAGAACCAGCTCCGATGGCAGTTCGGCGTCCTCGTGCCCCTGCCGTGCGCCGATGTCGACGGTCCGGAGCGGGCCTTCAACCGCACCGAGGTCATCGTCGCTCCCGGTTCCGAGCCGACCCTGGACGTGAGGGTGCGCTGCCTGCAGGTCCAGCGGCGTTCGGTGGAGGCGTCGGTCTCCGACGGCGGGTTCGTCGCCGCCGAGTCGGTGGTGGTCGACGGGACACCCCTGAGCGCATGGGACGAGGCCCTGGACCACGAGATCGATGTGAGCGGGGTGGCCCTGCGCTCGCTCGTCGGCAAACCGCTCACAGTCCCTATCGAGTTGGCGGACAGCGATGGCAGCGAGTTGCTGCGCGACGCCGCCGGGGCCACGGTCGGGCGGGTCCGCCGCCACGCCGAAGCGGTGAGCGGCTCCGTGGTCCTCGAGGCCACCTGGGTCACCGCCGAGCCGGGCCCCGAAGGCGGGCCGAGGTCGGGAGACGGGCCGGCCGGTGCCCTGCGGGTCTCGGTGAAAGTGGCCAACCTGACGCCGTGGCCGCCCGCCGGCGGAGAGCAGAGTGGTGCCCGCGAGACGGTCATGCGCTACTCGCTGGTCGCTGCCCACACCCTTCTCGCCATCGACGATGGCACCTTCATCTCCTCCGTCGACCCGCCCGAGGAGCATCGCCAGGCCGTGGCCGACTGCACCAACGAAGGCACCTTCCCGGTGCTCGTCGGCGGGATGTCGTCCAGCCAGTCGGAAAGGTTGGTCCTGGCCTCGCCGATCATCCTCTACGACCATCCGGCCATCGCCCCCGAGAGCGAAGGGGACCTCTGCGACGCCACGGAGATCGACGAGATCCTGGCCCTGCGGGTTCTGACGCTCACCGACGAGGAGAAGTCCGAAGCCCGGGCTACCGATCCCCGATCGGCGGCGATCATTGACCGGTGCGACTCCATGACCCCCGACGCCTGGTCGCTGTTGCACGGCACGTTCCGCCCCATCGGGGAGGAGTTGGACCCGGCGGTCACGAGCGACTTCGACGACATCGTGGGCCTCCACATGTCCTCCCTCGATCTGCCCTCGTCCTTCGACCTGCCGGCGTCCCTGGAGTGGGGCACGCCCGCCGTTGGTGAGCCCACCGTCAACGAGGGCGGTGAGGCGCCCTGGTGGGACCCGGGCGTGGACGGCGCCGTCAATCCCTGGACCGACACCCTCATGGTCCTCGGTGTCGAGGTATCCAAGGGGACGAAGGTTCGCCTGGCTCCCAACCGCCGAGCCGATGCGCACGATCTGTTCAGCGCCGGCCGCGTGGCGACGGTGGCGGGCGTGTTCAACGACGTCGACGGTGACCAGCACGTGGCGGTCATCCTCGACGACGACCCGGCCAAGGACATGTATGCCTTGCAGGGTCGGTTCATGTATTTCGCGCCCGACGAGGTCATTCCGGTGAATGACGACGGGGAGGAGCGGTGACCGCCGTCGAGGCGACGGAGCATCCCCGCCCGGACGTGCTCGTGGCCGGGATCGGCAACATCTTCTTCGGTGACGACGGCTTCGGTGTCGAGGTGGCCAACCGGCTCAAGGCCCGGCCCCCTCGGAGCGGGGTGCGCGTCGTCGAGTTCGGCATCCGCAGCCTCCACCTTGCCTACGAGCTCCTGGACGGCTACGACACCCTGGTCCTGATCGACGCCATCTCCATCGGTGAGCCGCCGGGCACGGTGGCCGTGGTCGAGCCCGACCGCAGCGCCACCGATGCGCCGTCCCTTGACGCCCATACGATGAATCCCGAAGCGGTGCTGGGAATGCTCGACAACCTCGGCGGCGAGGTCCGTAGAGTGTTGGTCGTGGGGTGTCAGCCCGCGGTGATCAGCGAGACCATGGGCCTTTCCTCGCCCGTGGCCGACGCCGTGGAACAAGCTGTCCACGTGGTGGACGAACTGTTGGATGAGTTGATGGCCGAAACCGAAATCAAGAAGGAGACAGGCTGATGAAGCGATTCTTTACGCTGGTGTTGTTCCTTGGGACGGTGGGAGGGGCTGCCTACAAGTCGGCACCCGATCTGGCCCGCTATCTCAAGATCCGGAGCATGTAGCCGAATCCCGAGCTCGGGCGCTGCAGGACTTGGTTTTTCTGCAGGCGCCCGACGCTCAGCTGGCACCAATCGAAGACCGAACAACCGAACGAAGGGAGGCGCGTCATGTGCCTCGGCATACCTGGCGAGATCGTCGAGTTAAGGGCTGGCCACGAGCATCTGGCTCGGGTCAACGTCACCGGAGTCACCCGCATGATCAACATCGGCCTGCTGGAGGATGAGAACCTCCAGATCGGTGACTGGGTGCTGATCCATGTGGGCTTTGCCATGTCGAAGATCGACGAGGCCGAAGCCCAGATGGCCCTCGAGGGACTCCAGCTTATGGGGCAGGCCTACGCCGATGAGGTAGACGCTCTTGACGCATCCATCGTGACCACTGACGGGATGTCGGCCCCGGAGCACGCCGCCGCTCCCGGGGGGCTGGCGTGAGGTTCGTCGACGAATACCGTGACCCCGCCGCGGCGCGGGCGCTTGTCAGCCAGATCACCCGCCTGGCCGACGACGAGCATGTCAAGTTCATGGAGGTGTGTGGCGGGCACACCCACACGATCTACCGGCACGGCATCGAGCATCTCCTCCCGGCCAACGTCGAGTTGGTCCACGGACCGGGTTGCCCGGTCTGCGTGATCCCGATGGGCCGGGTCGATGACGCCATCGCCGTGGCCGAGACACCGGGGATCATCTTCACCTCCTTCGGCGACATGATGCGCGTACCCGGCGGCAACGGCAGCCTGTTGCAGGCCAAGGCTCGCGGGGCGGACGTCCGCTTCGTGTACTCGCCGCTTGACGCCCTGCGCCTGGCCCAGGACAACCCCGACCGCGAGGTCGTCTTCTTCGCGGTCGGCTTCGAGACCACGGCACCTTCCACTGCCCTCACGGTCCTGCGGGCCCGCCAGCTCGGCGTCACCAACTTCACCGTGTTCTGCAACCACGTGACCATCGTCCCGCCCATCAAAGCCATCCTGGAGTCCCCGGATCTACGCCTCAACGGGTTCCTCGGCCCAGGGCATGTCTCGACGGTGGTCGGCAACCGCCCATACCGGTTCGTGACCGAGCACTACCACAAGCCCCTCGTCACCGCCGGCTTCGAGCCGCTCGACATCCTCGAGGCGGTGGCCATGCTCCTCACTCAGATCAGCCAGGGCCGCTGCGAGATCGAGAACCAGTACAAGCGGGTCGTTCGCGACGAAGGCAACCCCCGGGCCCTTGCCATCCTGAGCGAGGTGTTCGAGTTGCGGCCCCACTTCGAGTGGCGGGGCCTGGGCTTCATCTCCCAGAGCGCCCTCAAGCTGGCGCCCGCCTTCTCGGACTTCGACGCCGAGCTGCGTTTCTCGGTGCCCGGTGTCCGGGTGGCCGACCCCAAGGCCTGCCAGTGCGGCGAGGTGCTCAAGGGAGTCATCAAGCCGTGGGAGTGCAAGGTGTTCGGCACCGCATGCACCCCCGAGACGCCGATCGGCACCTGCATGGTCTCTTCCGAGGGAGCGTGCGCGGCCTACTACAACTTCGGTCGGCTGCATCGCGAAGCAGCGGTGTCGTTGGGACGTTCGTCGTAGCTTCGGCGAACGTCATCAGGGTGTCTCTGGCTCTGGAACACTGTTCACTGTGCGACGGGCTCGACCGGCCAGAGGGATAGGACGCGGGGGCAGTGGGCGTCCGGCCGGGACTGGCCCGACCGTGGGGGATGGTCCGGCCGCCGGTGCGCCGGTCGCCTCACCCGATCGGATCCTGACCCTCACCGACGGCGTCGTCGCCATCTCCATGACCCTGTTGGTCCTGGACCTCAGCGTCGACTACCAGGGCAGCTCGGCTGCCATCCTGTGGCGGTCGTTGGGCCACCAACAGGACCGGTTCGTCGCCTTCTTCATCGCCTTCTGGGTGATCGCCCGGTTCTGGCTCCTGCATCACCGGGTGTTCCGGAGGGTCACCCGCCACGAGGACTCCCTGGCGGGGCGGAACTTCTGGTTCCTCTTCGGCATCAGCATCCTGCCGTTCACCACCCGGCTGCTGGGCCAGACCAGCGAGAACCCCTTACCGGTGGCCTTGTTCTCAGCCAACCTGCTGCTGATCAGCCTGGCCCTCACCTGGCTGTCGAGCGGGGCCGAGCGCGCGGGGGCGGCCCCATCGATGACGGGCGAGCGGGAGGCGGTGATGGGCCGCGCCCGGTCCATCACCGCGCCGGCGTTGTTCGTCCTCCCCGGGGCCCTGGCGTGGGTGATCCGGCCGGGGACGGCCGAGCTGCTGTTCCTCCTGCTCTACGGGGCCGACCTCCCGGGGTGGTTGCTGCTGCGCCGGCGCCGGGCGGCGGCGCCGGCTCACTACGCGTCGCGCTGATCGCTCAAGGCTACGACGGCCGGCGAGGTCCGGTGCGTGGAGCTCGGAGGGCGTCTCGCGGCCCGAGCCCGCCAGAACCTCGCCTCCTGGCCTAACGTCACCGTCCGGGAAGGCGCCTTCGAGGTCCGGCCCGGTCCTTCGACCTGGTCTTCTCGGCAACCGCGTTCCATTGGATCGACCCGACCATCGGCTTCGCCAAGGCCGCCGCCCTGCTCAGGGTGGAACGGACGTGGCCGTCCAGTCCTGCATCCCCACCCTCCAACTCGCTTCAGTGGGTACGGTTGCCGGCCCTCAGCGCCGTGACCGTCCTGGCAACACGCGCAACCCGAGTCTCGGGCCTTTTGGCCTCCTCGATCCAACGCACCCACTCCTTGCGGTGGGTAGGCGAAAGACTGGCAAAGAATGTCCGGGCGCGGTCATCCTCGGCCAGCGCAGCGGCGAGGTCAGCTGGCACCGTCACTTCACGGGCGGCCGTGTCAGGCTCAATATCGACGTCTACCTCGTCGTCAGCGGCGACTCCTGCTGCGGCACGGTTGTCAGCGCTGAGCGGCACGAGGAATCGGCCACCCCGCGGCGCCACGGTCGTCCGGTAGCGATGGTCACCAATGGTGACCAGAACCGCTGGACGTTTGCCCGGACCGAGGCCAGCGACGATGTCCTTGGGGACAGCCAGCCCTGTGGCCGTCTTGCCGCCCAGTTCAACCACGGTGCGGAACCTCACGGTGGCGAGTATGCCACCGGGATCGTGATCGCTTGCCTGCGCTGCGCCCACCCTCCTCCCTACGGGTTGCCCACAGAACAAGCGGCACACGACCCACAGCCCGACCAGCACCGCAACCGCCTCCAGTTGACACCCGGTCATCTCGCAGAGAAGATGATTCCGATCGGCTCAAGGACCCCGAGGCGGTCCCCACCTTGTGGCAACAGGGTGGTCCCATAGACCTGGCAAGCGACACGCAGACGGCGATGATCAACAGGCACCAGCCGACCATGGCCGGCACGGGGTGTTCGAGTTGCCAGGAGCCGTGGGACTGGGTCCCCCTGGCTGACGTGTCGGACGGCGGCGACCAGGGCGGAGAGGGGGTCCCAGTCCCCGATGGCCCGAGGGACCTCCTTCATGCCGGAGATCGGCACGAATGTTCCGGCCAGGAACGACAGGGGGAACACGATGGCGAAGCCGATTCCCTGCATGGCGTCGGAGCTGCGCACGAGCATGCCCATGAGGACCCCGAACCAGGTGAAGGCGAACAGACCGAGGAGGATCAGGGCGGTCAGCTCGAAGAAGCCGCCGACACTGAGGTGTGGGCGCCAGCCCAGGCCCAGGCCGATGACGATGATCAGGAGCATGCCGAGGATCTGTTCGATGATCTGGCCGATGACCTGGGCGGAGATGACCGAGAGGCGAGTCACCGGCAGTGAACGGAACCGGTCGATCACCCGCTGGAGAAGTCCGTGGCGGTGGCCACACCCGACCCGATCACCCCGAACGCCAGGCCCTGGCCGATGAGCCCGGGAAGCAGATAGTCCTGGTAGCGCATCCCGGGTATGTGGATGGCGGACAGCCAAGCCGAGGCGGCGCGGCCGCCGGATCCCCCCAACGCGGAACGCGCCTCGCCCAACCAGGAGATGCTGTCCTACCTCGCCGCCGCCGGCTACCCCGGTCCGCAGGATCGTTTCGACCGGGGTCTTGACTACCTCATTGCCGGGTTTCAGGCTCGGGCGAAGAATCGAGCGGCAGCCGACTGAGCGCGTCCGCATGTTCGGTTTGGTTGGTGCCCCCGGCAGGACTCGAACCTGCGACGCACGGTTTAGGAAACCGACGCTCTATCCTCTGAGCTACGGGGGCGGGGGCTTGGACATCTGACGAGGGCCTTTGTATCCCTGTTGATGGTTGTACGGGACGAATCGTGGCGTCCCGAAAACGATGGTTCCGTATGCGGTGACGGCCGTAACGTTAGACCGTGACGGACGTGAAGTTGCATGAGGTCATCAACGACCTGGTGTCCCGGACACCGCTGCCGGCCGCTGAGCGCTCGACGCTCGACCCGACGATCCGCACGGCCCTGGCCTGGGGCGCGGTCAATCATCCAGCCCCCAAAGCCCGACCCCTGTGCCTGGACTACCTCGACCACGTGGCTGACGCCGCCGCCGCGGCGGTCTTCGTCGCTGCCTTGGCCGACCCGACCGTGCCCTCCTCGATGAGGCAGTCCACGCTCGGCCGCGATCGGTCCCGGGCGTTCTGCGAGCCGCGGCCCGGGGCCATGAGAGTGATGCTTGCACACTGGTTGGCGGCCGGCCCGACAATGCGAGACAACACAAGAGTGGTCAAGCGAGCCTGCCGATCAGCGCTCCCGCCACGTCAAGGGATTCGTCCACCGAACCGGTCGAGAAGGTGAGGTCGATGTAGGCGCCGTCGATCCCGAGCCGGTCTATCTGCCCGCAGATCGCGGCCAGCTCATCGACGGTCTGGCCGGGGACGGCGTTGACCCGCATCTCCCGGCGCAGGGTGTCGGGATCGCGCCCGGCGGTCTCGGCGGCGGCGCGGGCGATCTGCCAGAGGCTGTCCAGGTACTCCGTCGGCAACCCCCACACCGGCAGCCACCCGGCTGCCCGGCGACCGACGCGTTCCAAAGCGACCTTGCCGTAGCCGCCGAGAAGGACGGGGGGACCTCCGATCTGGACCGGTCGAAGGTCGACGACGGAACGGACCATGTCGAAGTGTTGCCCGTGATGCTCGACCGGGTTGTCCGTCCACAGGGCGGCGAGCACATCGAGTGTCTCCTCCAGTCGTGCTCCTCGCTCGGCCCAGGGCACGCCGACGGCGGTGTATTCGTCTCGCGACCAGCCCATGCCGAAGCCGGCGTCGAGCCGGCCGCCGGACACGGCGTCGAGACTGGTCAGCGATCGGCCCAGCAACACAGGGTTGTGCCAGGTGGCGTTGAGGGTGCCCGATCCCAACCGGACCGAGGTGGTGCTCACGGCGGCGGCGGTGAGCACGACCAAAGGATCGAGGGCCGCCGTGAACTCTGGCGGGTAGGGCCGCTCATCGGTGCCGCCCCCAGGGTAGAGGTCAACCGGTTTTTCGGGGGTCAGGAGCCGGTCACCGACCCACAGCGAGTGGTAGCCGAGATCCTCAGCTGATCGGGCGAACGACCCGACCCGCCCGCCGTCGCAGTGCGGTCCGAGTTGGGGGAGGCAGAGGCCGAGATGCACAGCTCGATCCACCCCCTACCCGGCTCGTTTCGAGCGTCGGGTGGGGTTGCGCCGAGCCCGGGACACCCAAGCCGTCGCCGCTGTCGAGGTCTGCGCCGCCGGTGGCGGGTCAGGGTTCTCGATGACGGCGGCGACGGCGGGAGCGACCTCCGCAGGAGACCCGATCTCGATCTCCGGTTGTGCCCGGGTCCAGGCGTAGGGCTTCTCGATGAGCTCTGGTCGTGGGTCGTGGGCGGGGCGGGCCCACTGGCGGGACAGTTCGGTGTGGCCGGGACCGGGTTGCACGATGTGGTTGCCGAGGCCCACGGGACGCAGTGTCGGAGCGAACGTGTTGGACACCGCCACCAGGTGTCCTCCGCCCTCTGATCGCATCATTCCCCGATCGACTGACTCGATTGACACTTCCCATCCGGCCGCAGAGGCCCGATGGGCGCCTTTCTAGCTACCAGGGGCGAGGACCCCGCCATGGTGGAAGAATGCGGGCATGTCGCGACTCGCCGAAGCCGTGGACGCCCACGCCCGCCCAGCTTGCCCGTATCGGCGGCCATGGTGGAAGAATGCGGGCATGTCGCGACTCGCCCCTGACGCCGGCTCACTGGCCGAGCGACTGGGCCAGGCGTTCTCGACCCATGACCTCGAGGCCTTTGCGGTCCTGCTCAGCGACGATGTTCGCTGGGGCGACGACGATCACCCCCGAGGATGTCGGAGTCGAGCCGACGTCGTCGCCACCTTCGCTCGCCTCATGGAGGACGGCGTGGACGGCGCCGTCACCGAGTTGGTGACCGGCAGGGAAGGCATCCTGTGCGCCCTCAGCGTGCAATGGCCCCCCGGAGGGGAGCGACCAGGAGATCGCGACATCTACCAGGTCTACCTCGTTGACGACGGCCACATCGTCGAGATTCGCCGTTACGACGACCGGGGATCTGCGGCAGCGGCCGCTGGGCTCGGATGATCCCATGACCCTGCCGCCCCCTGCGAGCCGTCAGCAACCGCTGCTCTTGTAGAGGAAGCTGCCCATCTGGGCCAGGTTGGCCTTGGTGACCGCCACCAGCGAAGTGCTGCGCCGTGTTGGGTTGACAGCTCAGGGCCAGGACCGCCTGGTCGACTCCCTCTTGGCCTTCCGGGGCGGGCTGCTGGCGCCGGCCCGGCGGGCATCGAGGAGCTCGCGATCCTCCCTGGCCTGCTCTCTGGCCGGGAGCCGATGCCCTGGCCGCCTGTGTCGACCAGCAGCGTGGCGCCGGGGAGACCTCCTCTCCTACGACCCCAATGTCCGCGGCCGGGGTGCGTGGAAATATCATCGGACCTCGAGCCACTCGGCGACGATGCGGTCAGCGATGGCCATCGACGACGTGGCCGCCGGGGACGGGGCGTTGCGGACGGTGACCACGGGTCCCACCCGGCCGATGCAGAAGTCGTCGAGCAACGAGCCGTCGGGTTGGACCGCCTGGGCCCGCACCCCGGCCGGAGCCCGCTCGACGTCGGCTGTCGAAAGCTCCGGGACGAAGCTGCGGGCCGAGCGGAGGAACGCCCGGGTCGACACCGAACCGAGCATCTCGCGCGCTCCCGTTCGCCAATGGCGCCTGGCCAGGCGCCGGAAGCCGCGAGATCCGACGATGCTCCACACGTCGGCGGCATGCACCTGCCAGCGGCGATACCCCTCCCGGGCCAGCGCCAGCACCGCGTTCGGACCGATGTCGACGCCACCGTCAACCCGCCGGGTGAAGTGCACGCCCAGGAACGGGTACGCCGGGTCGGGCACGGGATAGATCAGCCCTCGGACCAGGTCGGTGCGGGACGGCACCAGGCGAAAGTACTCGCCGCGGAAGGGCACGATCACGGGGTCGACGCTGTCGCCGGCCAGGCGGGCCACGCGATCCGACTGCAGGCCGGCGCACACGACGAGGTGGTCGAAGGTCCATTCGTCGCCTCCCGCCCGCAGGGCGACGCGCTCTCCGCGGCGTTCGATGGCGGTGACGGGCCGGCTCAGCTCCACCGACCCGCCCGCCCGGCGCACATCGTCGGCAAACGATCGCGCCACCCCGGCGAAGTCGACGATCGCGGTGTGCGGCGAGTGGAGGGCGGCCACGCCGGTGGCGTGCGGCTCGATCGCCGCAATCCCCGCGGCACTGACCCAGGAGAGACCCGGGACCCCGTTCAACCGGGCTCGCCGCTCGATCTCCCGGAGTCGCCCGATCTCCCCGTCGCCTCGGGCGATCACCAGCTTGCCGCACTCGACGTAGCGCAGGCCCCGCTCCTCGCAGTAGGCCCGCATCTGGGTGCGGCCGCTCCCGCACAGCTGCGCCTTGAGGGAGCCGGGTGCGTAGTACAGCCCGGCGTGGACGACCCCGCTGTTGTGGCCGGTCTGATGGGCGCCCACCGAGGGCTCCTTGTCGACGACGACCACCGGCGTGCCCGGCGCCACCTCCAACAGGCGCCGGGCCACCGCCAAGCCGATGATCCCGGCGCCGATGATGCCGACGCCGCCCTCCGTCATGCCGCCCCTACCCGGGTGGCCGGGTGGACAGGTGATGGTGCCAGTCCCCGGAGCCGACGAGCATCTCCGGTGTCCACGCCTGGTTGTAGAGGTAGGTCCAAGCGTCCACCCTCGGTTCGACCAGGCGGACCATGATCCTGAGGTAGCGCGAGGTGTCCAGGTGGTGCCGGTCGTAGCCCTCGTAGTCGTCGAAGAGGGCCAGGCTCCCTTCATCGGCGAGGCGGCACAGGTCGGCGACGACCCGGCCCTCGCCTTCGAGCAACCCGGGGTAGGCGCCGAGGTCCACCAGGCGGCCGGCGATCACACACGGGACCCGGTCGGCCAACAACCGGTCGAAGTCGGCCGGCTGATACGGGAGGGCCAGGCCGCGGCGCAGGCTGCCGTAGACGGCGAGGGGCACCGTCATGTCCGGGGCCGTCCGGTGGTGCGGGATGGAGGCGAGGGACGCAAGAGGAGAAGTCTGGCAGGCCCATGGTCGTCGAGGATTGCCGCCGGGTAGGGACGGGGCATGACTGCACATCAGCGTGAGGCGCTCGACCTTCTGGGCGGGGACTTCTACGGCTATCAGACCCTGCTGAGCGACGAGGAGCAGGCCAAGCTCCTGCAGGTCCGGTCCTTCCTCACCGACAAGGCCGCCCCCATCGTCGACGACTACTGGATGCGCGGCGAGTTCCCCCACGAGCTCGTCCCCGGCCTGGCCGAGCTCGACATCGTCGGGATCCAACGGGAGGGTGCCCCGGGTCCGACGGCCAGCCGGCTGCTCATCGGTTTCCTGGCTCTCGAGCTGGCCCACTGCGACCCGTCGCTCAACAGCTTCATCGGCGTCCAGGCCGGTCTGGCCATGGGGAGCATCGACGTGGGTGGCGACGACGAGCAGCGCCAGCGGTGGCTGCCGGCCATGGCCACCCTCGACAAGCTCGGGGCGTTCGGGCTCACCGAGCCCCACGGCGGCTCCGACGTGGCCGGCGGTCTGGAGACCACGGCCCGGCGCGACGGTGATGACTGGATCCTCAACGGGGCCAAGCGGTGGATCGGCAGCGCCACCTTCGCCGATCTGGTGATCATCTGGGCCCGGGTCGCCGACGGCGACACCATCCACGGGTTCGTGGTCGAGAAAGGCACCGCCGGGTTCGAGGCCAAGAAGATGGAGGGCAAACTCGGTTTGCGCATGACCCAGAACGCCGAGATCATCCTCACGGACTGCCGGGTCCCCGAAGCCAATCGTCTCCACCATGTGGACAACTTCTCGGCCATCAGCGACGTCCTGGCCCGCACCCGGAGCGGGGCCGCCTGGGCCTCGGTGGGGACGATGATGGCCGCCTACGAGCTGGCCCTGGCGTACGCCGGCGAACGGGAGCAGTTCGGGCGCCCCATCGCCAGCTTTCAGATGATCCAGGATCTCCTCGTCGGCATGCTGGGCAACGTGACGGCGTCGTTGGGCATGGCCGTGCGCCTGGCTCAGCTCCAGGACGGCGGAGAGGTCTCCGACTCCCATGCCGCCCTGGCCAAGGCCTACTGCTCGGCCCGCATGCGCGAGGTCGTGGGTTGGGCCCGGGAGGTCCTGGGCGGTAACGGCATCCTGATCGACCATAAGGTCGGCCGGTTCTTCAACGACGCCGAGGTTCTCTACTCCTACGAGGGCACCCGGCAGATCAACACCCTCATCGTGGGGCGGGAGATCACCGGCTTCAGCGCCTTCACCTGACGACCTGGAACCGGGTGCCGGCCCGTGCGGGCCGACTCCCCTCCCGATGAAAGATGGACCTGATGTGTCGGTCTGGTGCTCGCCGAGTTGCGCCACGCCGGACCCGTCGTCGCTTTCGCCCGAGCGGCGGCGCGCACCGCCGCGGTGGGCGAGGTCATCTCCCTGAACTCATTGCTGCTCACCCATGAGGCGGTGTACGCCTTCGCGTGTTACGGCGAGGAGGTCATCGCCGCCCAGGATGGTGACGTCGACTCCAACGTCCTGGGGTTCCGCCCCGGGCCGGCGGAGGTGATCGTGGCCTCCAGCGGCTGGGAGCAGTCGACACCTCGGTGGGAGATGGTCGGCAACGGCACCATCCTCGAGGTTCGTCGCGGCAGCCTGGAGACCATCCTGCACCGCAACCAGTGGCCGGCCCGGACCTTGGCCGGCGCCGCCGACCCGCCCCGGGCGCCTGAGGGCGGTCCAACCTTCAGGGCACCCGCAGGAGCGCCCCGTACAGGGTGAGGCCGGGACCGAACGCCAGGGTCACCACATGACCGCCGGGCCTCAGGGGCCAGCGGCGGATCTCGTCGAGGACGAGCAGGGTGGTGGCCGACGAGCAGTTGCCGTGCTGGGCCAGCACCAGCCGGGACGCGCCGAGAGCGTCGTCGGCCAGGTGGAGCTGTTCGGCGACGACGTCGAGGATGCGGGGACCGCCCGGGTGGACGGCCCAGGCTTGCACATCGTCGACGGGTACGCCGTTGCGGGCCAGGAGGTCTTCGACCAGGGAGGCGACGTGCACGGCCAGGACGTCGGGGACCCTCCTCGACAGGCCCATGCGAAACCCGAGGTCCGTCACGTCCCAGGTCATCAACGCCGCGGTGCTGACGTCGGTGCGGGCGGCCACATCGACGATCTCCCACCCGTCACCCCCCGATGACGATCCCGGCTCCACCACGACCGCGGCCGCCGCATCGGAGAACAGCGAATGGGCGACGACCTGCTCCAAGTCTTCGGTGGGGGGTTGGATGTGCAGGCTGGCCAGCTCGACGCACAGGAGCACGGCGGGCCGGCCCCTGGCCACGACATGATCACTCACCGCGCTGAGACCGGGAAGGGCCCCGTAGCAGCCCATGTGGCCGATGAGCAGGCGCTGGACCGAGTCGGCGAAGCCCAGGTCGGCGGCCAGGCGGATGTCGACCCCGGGTGTGGCGTAGCCGGTGCAGGAGACCACGGCGAGCAGGCCCACGTCCCCGGCGGCGACACCGGCAGCCTCGAGGGCATCGCTGACCGCCCGGGCCCCGAGGGGGACCGCCTCATCGACGTAGCGGGCCATGCGCCGACCGGTGGACCAGGCGGACAGGTCCTCGAGGGCCGGATCCACGGCGCAATGGCGCTGGTGCACGCCGGTGGAGAAGAAGGCCCGCTTCAGCCATCGATCATGCTTCCCGGAGGCGAAGTGCTTGGCGAAGAAGCTTTCCCACAACTCTTCCTGGCGGCGCGACGGTGGGCAGGCCTGGCCCGCCCCGGTGATGACCGCCCGGGTGGCGCCGTTCACCGCGCCTCCTTGACGCCATGACCCTGGAACAGCACCGCCGTGGACCAGGTGGGGCGCATCTGGGCCGCAGGTCGGCGCCCCGCCTTCCACGCCAGGGCGGCGGTGAACGACGGCCGCAGACCCTGGAGCCGGAGGTGGACGCCGTGGCGGGCGCAGGCGGCCGTCAGCGCCTCTCGGTCCACGAACAGGGCCGGGTCGTGCAGGCCGGGGGGAGCGGCGCCGGGAATCCGTTCGGCCAGGGTGACGACGATCATGGCGGCCAGGCGGGTGGCGGCGATGGTGTCGATGACCAACGTCCCACCGGGGGCCAACACCCGGCACGCCTCGGCCACGGTGGCGGCCAGGTCGGTCACGTGCTCGAGGATCTCCCCGGCGCACACGACATCCGCCACGCCGTCGGCCAACGGTACGGCCATCACGCTGCCCCGCACGGCGGTCACCCCGTGATCCCGGGCCTGGACCAGGGCGCTGGCCGTCAGGTCCACACCGACGTGGTGGTAGCCCCTGGTGGCCACATGGGGGCCGAGGAGCCCGGCCCCGCAACCCAGGTCGACCAGCACCGCGCCTGGGCGCCGGGCCTTGGGCACCAGGGCGGCGCGGGCCTCGGCGATCCAGTGCAGCATGGCGAAGGTGCCGCGGGGATCCCACCATTCGCCTGCGAGATCGTCGTACTGGCGGGGGTCGTTGCGCTGGCGGTGCAGCACCGGTGGCACAAGCTTGAGCTTCCCATACCCCGGCGCCTACCTCGGTGGGATGCACCGCGGTGAGCCATGATGGAACCGTGGCTCAGACCTGGGTGGCGCTGCTGCGGGGCATCAACGTCGGCGGCCATCAGAAGGTGCCCATGGCGACGCTCCGAGCCGCCTACGCGGATGCCGGGTGCTCGTCGGTGGTCACCTACATCCAGAGCGGCAACGTGGTGCTCGACCACGCCGAGACCGATCCGGCCGTGCTCGGGGCCCGCCTGGAGGAGGCCGTGCGCCAGGCCTGCGGGGTCGACTCGCGCCTGGTGCTGCGCACCGCTGCGCAATGGGTGGCCATGGTGGATGCCAACCCGTTCGCCGATCTCGATGCGGCCTTCTTGAACGTCAGCTTCCTGGGTACGAGCCCTGACCCGGAACGGGTGGTCGAGGTAGAGAGCCGGGACGTGGGTCCCGACCGCCTCCGGGTGATCGGGCGCCACGTGTATGCATGGCTGCCGGATGGCGTCAGAGGCGCCCGCCTCTCGGGCGCGCAGGTGGAGCGCCTGGTCGGACCGGCGACGGCCCGCAACTGGCGTACCGTTCTCAAGATCACCGACCTGGCGTCGGGCCGGGACCACGGACCTCAGGAGTCGGGGGGAGGGAGGAGCTCGTAGTCGGGGTTGATCATCACCAGCCGGCCTCGGCGCATGCCCACCGTACCGTCGACGACGACCCGGCTGCCCGGCTCCAGGCCAGCCACCTGGCGCCGTCCGAGGAAGGCAACCGTCAGGCTGTGGTGATCGTCGGTGAGGTCGCACTCGAGGGTCGGGACACTGCCCCAGGGCTGCATGGTCACCGACCGGATCCGCCCCGCCACCCGGGCCCGCTCCCGGTTCTGCAGCGACGCGATCGTCGAGCATCCCGACACCGGCTCGAAGTACTCCTCGTCGATCTGGGCCTCCTCGTCGTCGACCTCGGTGTCCTCGTCGTCACGGGCCGGGATCAGGTCCTGGTGGTTGCCCCGCCGCCGGTCGGCCAGCTCCGCGTCGACATCGAAGGGCACGATGGTGGCGTTGACGTGGGGCACCCGGCTGAGGGTGGCGGCGATGCGCTCGCCGTTGGAGTTGTGCAGGAACCGGCTCCACCCCCGTTTGTAGGACCGGCGGGGGAGCAGGACGTTGACCTCGGTCTCGCCGTCGGCCGCCTCGGCGTCGGCCATCTCCAGGCAGGCCCGCACCACCCGGCGATCCGGGCACTCGACCTGCTGGAGGGGCAGGCGGGAGAGACCCAGGCGGACCCAGCGGTCCGCCAGGACCTTGGCCCGAGCGGTGTCGATCACGAAGTGGACGGCACGCAGTTCGTCGACATTGAAGGTCCGGGCGTACTGGATGGCCCGAGCCGTCGCCAGGTCGAGGCGGTCGACGAGGATCAGGGCGACCTGGCGGCGCAGCGGTTTGGCCTCGGCGGCCGCCTCGGCTGCGGTCTCGCCCAGCACCGACGCTTCTTCCCGGTATCGGCGGTTGAGCCGGATGAGGGCGAGCCACAAGAGCGGGAAGAGGACGACGACGACCCAGGCCCCCTCGGTGAACTTGGTGACGGCGAAGATGAGGACCACGGCGAACGACAGGAACCCGGCGAAGCCGTTGAGCCCGATCCTGCGCCGCCAGCCCCTCTCCCGGTGGGTGTAGTGGTGCTTGGCCATGCCGAAGCCGGCCATGGTGAACCCGGTGAAGACCCCGATGGCGTAGACGGCCACCAGCGAGTCGACCTTGGCCCGGGTGACCACCAGCAGGGCGATGGACACGACGGCGAGGACCAGGATGCCGTTGGAGAACACCAGGCGGTGCCCTCGCTTGGTCAGCTTGAAGGGGAGGAACCGGTCCTCGGCCACGAAGCTGGCCAGGAACGGGAAGCCGTTGAAGCTGGTGTTGGCCCCGGTGTAGAGGATCAGCAGGGTCACGGCCTGGACGATGTAGTACACAGCCTGGCCGCCGGCCGACGAGCCGAAGATGGCCTTGGCCTCCTGGGACAGGACGGTGGGCGTACCTCCGGCGTACGGAGTGGCGTGGGTGATGTGGGCCAGGAGCGACACGCCCAGGACCAAGAAGCCGAGGATGGAGGCCATGACCACCAGGACCCGCCGGGCGTGGGGTCCCTCAGGGGGCCGGAAGGCGCCGACGCCGTTGGAGATGGCCTCCAGGCCGGTCAGCGACGAACCGCCGTTGGCGAAGGCCTTGAGGATCAGGAACACGGAGATGCCCATCAGGAACCCGGTGTGGGGATGGGCATGGGCCTCGGTGAGGGCCCCGTTGCCGGCATGGATCATGGGGAGGCCGCTGATGACGTCGCGAACCAGGCCGACGACGACGACGGCGGCGATGGTGAAGATGAACAGGTAGGTCGGCACCGCGAACACCCGACCCGCTTCTCGCAGGCCGCGCAGGTTGGCGAAGACCAACAGGATCACCACCCCCACCGTGATCGGCACCTGGTAGGAGCTCAGCGACGGGATGGCCGAGGTCAGGGCGTTGGTGCCGGCGGCGGCCTGGACGGCGACGGTCACCGTGTAGTCGATGAGCAGGGCCACGGCCGAGATCTGGGCCACGTTGAGCCCGAAGTTGTCCCGGGCCACCACGTAGGAGCCACCCGCCTTGGTGTAGGTCGTGACGACCTCGCGGTAGGACAGGGTGACGAAGAACAGCACCACCAGGATGGCGATGGTCACGGGCAGGACCAGGGCGAACGCCGCCACCCCGGCGGCCGGCACCAGGATGGTCAGCATCTCCTCGGTGCCGTACGCCGTCGACGAGATGCAGTCGGGCGAGAGCACCCCCAGGGCGACCGGCGACGACAGGCGCTCGCCGGAGAGCTGTTCGCTGACGAGGGGCTTGCCGAGGAGCCGCCGCTTCAGGCGGTACGCGGCCGTTTCTGGCAGCGCCGTCCGGGTCGTCGATGACGGGGCGCCTGGCACCCTCAGATGTCTAGCAACGTCCTGGGTCCTGGGGGAGAATCTAGGATGGGGCGATGGTCTCAACCGAACGGCGACGGGTGGTGGTGACCGGCCTGGGCGCCGTCACCGCTCTCGGCAACGACACCGAGCGCACGTGGGCGGCGATGATCGCCGGGCGATCGGGGGTGGCCCCCATCAGCCTGTTCGATCCGGCGGAGTTCCCCGTCAGGATCGCCGCCGAGGTCAAGGACTTCGATCCGGCCGCCATCTTCGGAGGCCGGCGGGCCCGGCACCTGGACCGTTTCGTCCAGTTCGCCCTGGTGGCCACCCGGGAGGCGATCGAGGGCTCCAAGCTCGACATCGCCGCCGACCCGTGGCGGGTCGGGGTGGTCTACGGCACCGGCATCGGCGGGCTGCGGACCCTCGAGGACGGTGTCGGCATCCTCAACAGCAGGGGACCGGAGTGGGTCAACCCCTACACCTGCCCGATGATGATCCCGAACATGGCCGCCGGCCAGATCGCCATGGAGTGGAAGATCCACGGCTACAACTCGTGCACCGTCACCGCCTGCGCGGCCGCCACCCAGGCCATCGGGGAGGCCTTCGACCTGATCCGCCTGGGTCGGGCCGACGCCATGGTCTGCGGCGGTTCCGAGGCCCCGGTCAACCGGGTCGGTGTGGCCGGGTTCTCGGCCATGAAGGCCCTGTCGGCCAGCCACAACGATGACCCGGAGCGGGCATCGCGGCCCTTCGATGCCGACAGGGACGGCTTTGTGGTGGGGGAGGGAGCGGCGACACTCATCCTCGAGGAGCGCGAGTCCGCCCTCCGCCGTGGGGCGCCGGTCCTGGCCGAGCTGATCGGCTACGGGGCCACGTCGGATGCGTTCCACATGACCGCCCCCCACCCGGAGGGCACCGGCGCCATGCGGGCCATGCTGGCCGCCTGTGAGGACGCCGGCATCGCTCCGGCGGAGGTCGGCTACATCAACGCCCATGGCACGTCGACCCCACCCAATGACCGCACGGAATCGCTGGCGGTTCGCCGGCTCTTCGGCCATGACGCCCCGCCATTGTCATCAACAAAGTCCATGACGGGCCACACCCTCGGAGCGGCGGGTGCCATCGAGTCGCTGGCCTGCATCCAGGCCCTCCTGACGGGGATCCTGCCGCCGACCGTCAACTACGACACGCCCGACCCGACCTGTGACCTCGACTACGTGCCCAACGAGGCCCGGGCGACGGCCATCGAGGTGGCCATGACCAACAGCTTCGGCTTCGGGGGCCACAACGCCACCCTGATGTTCAGGGCCGCTCACTGAGCGCAGTACCGGTCCTCACCGGCGGGCGATGACGAACAGCAGCGAGGCCTGGGCCGCGACCTTGCCGTCCACGCTGGCGGTGCCATGGCCCTTCCCGGCGCTGGAGCCCAGCTGGTCGAGCGCCACGGTCAGCTCGAGGGTGTCACCGGGCACCACCTGCCGGCGGAAGCGGGCCTTGTCGATGCCCCCGAAGAGCGGCAGCCGGCCGGCGTAGCGCTCGTCGGCCAGGACCGCGATCCCGCCCAGCTGGGCCATGGCCTCGACCATCAGCACCCCTGGAAGGGTGGGGCGTCCCGGGAAGTGGCCGGCGAAGAAGGCCTCGTCGCCGGTCAGGTGCCACCGACCGCTGGCCGATTGGGCGGGGACCAGGGCGGTGACCTCGTCGACGAAGAGGAACGGCGGCCGGTGGGCCAGGAGGTCCTCGGGTCGGGGCAGCGGGCGGTCAGGCGTGGAGGTCAATGACCCATCCCCAGTCCGCCGTCCACGGGGATCACGGCCCCGGTGATGTAGGCGGCGTCGTCGGAGGCCAGGAACCGCACCGCGGCGGCGATCTCCGCCGGTTCGGCCATGCGGGCGAGGGGCACCGCGGCGACGATGTCGGCTTGGCGCTCGGCGGGTAGGTCGTTGGTCATGTCGGTGCTCACGAAGCCGGGGGCGACGACGTTGACGGTGACGTGGCGACGGGCGATCTCCCGGGCCAGGGAACGGGCGAAGCCGATCATCCCCGCTTTCGACGCCGCATAGTTGCTCTGGCCGGCAGATCCGGTCATGGCCACCACCGACGAGATCAGGATGATCCGCCCTTTGCGGGCCCGCAGCATCTTGGGGGCGGCCCGGCGCACGACCCGGAAGGCGCCGGTGAGGTTGGTGTCGACGACCCCGGCGAAGGCGTCCTCGTCCATGACCAGCAACAGCTTGTCGTTGTTGGCGCCGGCGTTGGACACCAGGATCTCCACCATGCCCAGCTCCGCCTCCACCTGATCGAAGGCGGCGTCGACGGCCTCGGAGGAGGTCACGTCGCAGGACACCGACAGGAAACCCTCGACGGGTGTGCTGCGGTGGGTGACGGCCACCCGATCTCCGTTGGCTTTGAACGCTTGGGCAATGGCCAGGCCGATGCCCCGGTTGCCTCCGGTGACCAGGACGACCCGTCCGTGCTCGCTCACCTCAAACGCCCATGGCGTGGTACCCGCCGTCCACGTGGACCATCTCGCCGGTCGTCTTCGGGAACCAGTCCGACAGCAGGGCCACGCACGCCTGGGCCACCGGTTTGGGATCGGTCACGCTCCAGCCGAGGGGGGCCCGGTCGTCCCAGACGTCCTCGAACAAGGAGAAGCCGGGGATGCTGCGTGCCGCCATGGTCTTGACCGGTCCGGCCGCCACCAGGTTCACCCGGATGCCGTCAGCGCCGAGATCCCGGGCCAGATACCGCGAGGTGGCCTCGAGGGCGGCCTTGGACACGCCCATCCAGTCGTAACCGGGCCATGCCACCCGGTTGTCGAAGTCCAGGCCGACCACCGACCCGCCCCCCGCAGCCCGCAGGAGGGGCAGGAGGCCGACGGTGAGCGCCTTGAGGGAGAAGGCCGAAACCTCGAGCGCCACCTGCACGTCCTCCCAGGGGGCCTCGAGGAACCCGCCGCCCAGACAGGTCGGTGGGGCGAAGGCGATGGAGTGGAGGATGCCGTCGACCGCTCCCCAACGGCCGGTGAGGTCCTCGGCCACCGCCGTCACGTGTTCGGGGACGGTCACGTCGAGCTCGAGCACGTCGGGGGGCGACGGCAGGTGGCGGGCCACCCGGCGGGTGAGGGACAGGGCCCGCCCGGCGCTGGTCAGCACGATCTCCGCTCCCTGCTGCTGGGCCAGATCGGCGACGGCATAGGCGAGTGAGTCGTCGGTGAGCACGCCGGTGACGACGATGCGCTTGCCCTCGAGGAGTCCTGACATGGTCGCCACCCTACAAACCTGGTCGGCCCCGACGCCCTCCGGCGAACGAGTACGGTCTTGGCCTACAAACCGGTGGACCACTGGGGTCCGCACGCACACAGAGCACGGAGAGTCGCCGTAGTGGATCGGGACGAGGCATTTTCGACGTTCCAGGGATGCGTGGCCGAGGTCCTCGACATCGGACCCAGCGAGGTCAAGCCCGAGTCGCGGTGGCGCGAAGATCTCGACGCCGACAGCTTGGCCGTGGTGGAGATCACCCTGGCGCTCAACGACGCCTTCTCCATCAAGATCCCCGACGTCGATCCTGACCAGTTGGTCACCGTCGGGCAGGCGTTCGATCTCGTCCTCGGCCTGATCGACGTCTGAGGGTCTGAAGTCAGCTGAACCGCTGAGTGATCTCGAGGCTCTCCTGTGGAGCCTGGAGGGCAGCGACCCGCGCCTGCGGGCCGCCATCACGGTGGTGACCCTGCTCGACTCCTCACCGGGGATCGACCACCTGCGGGCCCGGGCCCAGCTGCTCGCCGCCCACCTGCCCCGCCTGGCCCAACGCATCGAAGCGGGCCCGGTCGCCCTGTCCAAGCCTCGGTGGGTCTCCGACGACGACTTCGACCCGGCCTGGCATGTCCGGGTCGTCCGAGCCCCCGTCGCCTCCGGTCTGGACGGGGTGCTGGCCCTGGCCGCACCGCTTGCCACCGAGGGCTTCGACCGGTCCCGGCCCCCGTGGCACATGCTCCTGGTGGAAGACATCGATGCTGTCGGCGCCGCCGCACTGGTCATCCGCCTCCACCATGTGTGCACCGACGGGGTCGGCGCCCTGCGCCTGGCCGCCGTGCTCTTCGACCTGGCGCCCGGCGCTGCGCCGCCGGGACCGCCGCCCCCGCCGGTCGACGACCTCCCGCAACCAGGGCCGGTCGGCGATGCCTTCTGGCGGTCGTTGGGTGCCGCCCGTGACCGCCTGCCGGCTCTGGCTGCCACCGCCCGGGAGGTGTTCGGCGATCCCCATCCCCGGGCCCAGGCCACCGTCGACCTGGTGCGTTCCGTGGCCCGCCTGGCGTCGCCGGGGGATGCGGCGCTCAGCCCGGTCATGACCGGGCGGTCCCTGGCCTCGGACCTGGGCGCCATCGACCTGGACCTCGACCAGGCCGGGACCGCCGGCCGGGAGGCGGGAGGAACGATCAACGACGTGTTCGTCGCCGGGCTCCTCGAAGGCCTACGCCTCTACCACGCCGCCCACGGCCACCGACCGGAGGCCCTTCGCATCGGGGTGCCGATCAACCTGCGGGCCGACGACACCGATGCCAGCGTCACCAACGCCTTTGCCCCGGCCCGGATCACGGCGCCCCTGCAGATCCTCGACCCCTCGGCGCGCATCGCTGCCGTGCACGGTCTGATCCTTCGCGAGCGGCACCAGCCCGCCCACGACATCATCGGCCCGCTCGCCGGGGTCGTCCACCGCCTACCCATGGCCCGGGCCGCCATGAGCGCCGCCCTCGGGTCCCTCGACGCCTTGGCCTCCAACGTCCCCGGCCCGCCGGTGCCGCTGTGGCTGGGCCCCGCCCGGGTCACGGCCCTGTACCCCTACGGGCCGCGCAGCGGCGCCGGGCTGAACGTCACCCTCCTGTCCCACGAGCGCAGCGCCCGCATCGGCGTCCATGCCGATCCTGCGGCCACGCCCGACGTCGGGGTCCTGGTCGACTGCCTACGAGACGGGTTGGAGTCGACGCTGCCCTGAGCCCCCTGCCCTCAGGCCCCGCTGGTCCGCCACTCCTCCTCCAGGCGGCCCAGCCTCGTCGATGCCGGCGCCCCGACGAACGGCCAGATCTCGTCGGCCACCGCCCGCCAATCCGCCACCGACCCGAGACCGGCCAGCACCGCGTAGAGGCCCAGGTTGATCCGCTGGAGGATGACGAACGGGGCCGGTACGTTGGCCGCTTTGATCACCGGGTTGTTGGCATCGAAGAAGTGGCGGAGGGTCTCGGACGCGTACTCCGGCGAGAACGAGCTCGGGCCGCGCGACAGCACCAGCTCGTAGTAGTGACGGAAGTATTCGACGATCTCGGCGTCGGTCAGGTCCGTGCCGGTGCGGAGGAAACCGGCCTTCTCGATGGCCGTGCGGAAGCCGGCCGGGTCCGGTTCGGTGACCATGGTGCGAACCATGCTGGTGAGGTTGGTGACGTCATCGTCGGAGAACCACTTGACCAGGCCGAAGTCCAAGAAGCTGACCCGCCCGTCCCCTGCGAAGAGGTAGTTGCCGGGATGGGGATCGCCATTGAAGACCCGGAATCGATAGAGGCAGCCGAACACGAAACGAAAGATGGTCTCACCGGCCAGGTCCCGCTCCTGCTGGGACCACGATTCGACGACCTCGTCGTAGCGGGCCCCGGTGGCCAGCTCGGTGGTCAGCACCCGCCGGGCCGACAGGGACGTGATGACGCGAGGGATGTGGATGAACGGATGCCCGGAGAAACGGTCGGCGAACACCGTCTGGTTGCGGGCCTCCAGGGAGTAGTCGAGCTCCTCGATGAGCCGGGAGCGCAGCTCGGTCACCAGCGCCGGCGCGTCCAGGCCCGGGAAGGCCATGCGGATGAGGTTGATCAGCATCGTCGAGTTGTCCAGGTCGGAGCGGATGGCTTCGTCGATGCCCGGGTACTGGACCTTTACCGCCACGGGCTGGCCGTCGTGGGTGACCGCCCGGTGGACCTGGCCGATGGAGGCGGCGGCGAGGGGGACCGGGTCCCATTCGGCGAAGACCTTCTCCGGGGGCTGGCCGAGCTCATCGGCGATGACCGACCCGGCCAGCTCGGCGGTCATCGGGGGGGCGGCGGCCTGAAGGGTGGCGAGGGTCTTGCGTACCTCCGGGGGAAGGCCGGCGTCGAGGTAGCTGGCCATCTGGCCCAGCTTCATGAACGCCCCCTTCATCGACCCCAGGGTCTCCACCACCTCGGCGGTGGTGCGCAGCTGGCGCTGGCTGCGCTGCTCGGCGCTGCGCTCGGGGGAGGAGACCGCCGACCGGGCCGCATCGGCCACGTAGCCGGTGCCGACCCGGGACGTCACCCTGGCCATCTCCAGGCCCCGGCGGGCCCTGCCCGTGGCCATCACCGGACCGGCCGGCGGGGCGAGCGGCGCGACCTCACTCGGTGGTTCGCCTCCACGAGCCCGGCGGGCCCGGGCCACGTAGGCGGCAGCGGTGACGGCGGCGGCCGAGGCCACGGCGATCGATCGGGCCGACGGTCTGGCGCCGCGGCGGGTCACCCTCCGCCCTGGGCGGGGCGCTCGTCGTACTTGCGCCGAGCCTCTTCGATGGCTCGCTCGGCCGCATGGCGGTGCTGCCAGCCGCCCGGCTCGGTGTTCTTGCCCGGTTCGAGCGCCTTGTAGATGGCGAAGAAGTGGGCGATCTCGTCGAGCATGTACTCCTCGACGTGGTCGAGCTCGGTGATCTTCGAGCTCCGAGGGTCGGTGGCGGGCACGCAGAGGACCTTGGCGTCGACCCCCTCCTCGTCGCGCATCCGGAACACCCCGATGGGACGGGCTTTGATGTGGCAGCCGGGGAAGGTTGGCTCCTGGAGCAGCACCATGGCGTCGAGGGGATCGCCGTCCTCGGCCAGGGTATGGGGTACGAAGCCGTAGTCCTCCGGGTACTGGGTGGCAGTGAAGAGGGTCCGGTCCAGCCAGATGGCACCGGCTTCGTCGGCCTCGTACTTGTTGCGGGTGCCCTTGGGGATCTCGACGACGACCTCGATCTGCATGGCAACGATTCGTAGCAGAGCCCGGGTCCTCGCGCCTCCCCGGCGCCGCGCTCAGGACCTTCGCTCAGGCGACGGAGGCGATTTCTATGACGGTGCTCAGGGCGATCACGACCGGGTCCTCGTCGGCGACGATGGTGTGCAACTCGTCGAAGAGAGCCTGGCGGGTCCCCGGATCGAGCAGCAGCACATGGCTGATGGATCCGAACCGGGCGTCGAATTCGTCCTGGGTGGCAAAGACCTGCCGATGGGGGAGCTCGAGTCGCTCGAAGGTACCGAAGTGGCCCGTGTCGTCGAGGGCCTGACGCCACCCTCGGGTGGAGGCCGGCCGGGGCGCCAACGTCTCGTAGCGGCGAAGGGTCGACCACAGGTCCGTCTGCCACGTCGTGGTGTGGTTGGGTCGGTTGGTCACGAGGGCCAGGCGCCCGCAGGGGCGGAGCACCCGGGCCAACTCGGCGCTGGCCCGGGGCACGTCGAACCAGTGGAACGCCTGGGCCACCGTCACCGCGTCCAGCGATCCGGTGACCAGGGGAAGGTGCTCGGCACCGGCGGCGACCACCGGTACCCCCATCGCCCGCCGGACGATCTGGGCGCGCATGCCGGCCATGGGCTCGACGGCGAGGACCTGGCCGGCGCCGATCCCGGCCAGCAGGCGGGTGAGCTTCCCGGTCCCGGCCCCCACATCGGCGAGGCGGCTCCCGGGCCCGAGATCGAGATGCTCGGCGAGGAGATCGGCAGCGGCGTGGGGGTAGTCGGGTCGGCCCCGTTCGTAGGTCTCCCCCGCCGCCGCTGGCGCCCACGAGGTGGCGTGGGCTCGTTCCAGGGAGGACATCGCCTCCAGGATGCCAAAGGGCGGAGCGGCGGTGTCGCACGGTCATGGTTGGGTGGAGCTGAGTCCTGAGCCGAGGGAGGAGGGACGATGGACCGGATCCCACTGTTGGCGGAGGCGGCCACCCGACCGTTCGGGTTTCCCGGGTGCCGTCACTGCCCGTACCGCCACGTCGGCGCCCCCAACGTGTGTCTGGGGTGCTTCGAGCACGCCGCCCCGGTTCGTCAGTCCCTTGCCCCCGTGACGAGGTGCGGCGCATGCGGGCGCCCCGGCCCTTCCCACCGGCCGTGCGCCAACCCACTGTGCGCCCGCGCCGACCGCGGCTGGTCTGCGGTCTTCGCCCTGGGTTTGCACGAGGCGGCGCTGCGCCGCAGCATCGCCAGCTACAAGTACCGAGGTGAGCGGTGGTGGGCGGGGGTCTTCGCCCGCCTCCTCGCTGGTTACCTGAGAGCTCACCCGACGTGGTTCGAGGAATACGACCTCGTCGTTCCCATGCCCGCCTACCAGGGGGAAGGGGCTCGCCGGCCGTGGGACCCGGTCGGGTCCCTCTTCGCTGATCTGGTCGTTCTCATCGGCTCGGAATGGGACTGCGACGACCGCCTCATCGCCAAGACGACCGAGACGCCACCTATGAGCGGACGGTCCCGGCGGGAGCGGGTGGCCCTGGCCGAGGGTGCGCTGCGCCCGGCACTGGTCGTGCCCGAACGGCGCCGTGTCGTCGGGAGGCGGATCCTCGTCGTCGACGATGTGCTGACCGAGGGGAGCTCGCTGCGGGAGGTGGCGGTGGCGTTGCGGGCGGCCGGCGCCGAGGAGGTCGCCGGGCTGGTCCTGGCTCGGCGCGGAGGGGAGAGCCCAGGGCGTGCGGGCTCGTCGGGCGATCAGTCGTTCGCTCGTAGCCTCTAGAGTCGGCGGGTGCCGCCCGATCTGGTCAAGTTGATGATCTCCGAGGTCAACGTGGCCGTTCCCGCCGGTCCAGGCGTGGAGGCGGGCATGGTCGTCCTGGTCGAGGTCGACGAGCCCCGTCGCCGGTTGCGGATCGTGATCGCCCAGCCCGAGGCTCGGGCCATCCAGGCGGCATGGGCGGGGGCCATCCCGGCCCGCCCGTCGACCTGGGACCTGTTCGTCTCGGCCGTGGCCCTTCTCGAGGGGCGCATCGACCGCGTCGTCATAACCTCCGTGCTGGAGGAACGCCATTTCTTCGCCAACCTGGAGTTGGAGCGGGACGGGGAGCGGCGGACACTGGCGTGCCGTCCGTCCGATGCGGTTGCCGTCGCCCTGCGGGCCTACGGAGCGGACATCTATGTCGCCAGAGAGGTCGTCGATGCCGTCGGATTGGGCGAGGACGGCACCCTGTACGGCCCTTACCAGAAGCCCGAGGCGCCGGTTGGGCCCTCGCCGGCTGACCCCCCGCCAGAGCTCGCGTCGGCGCCTTGGACGGCGGAGGCGGTCCCAGCACCGACCGAAGAGCCCGGCACGAATCCGGCGGCGCCGGCCCGGGGGCCTGGCCGGACCCGCTCGGGCCGCTTGCCGCGCAAGGCCTCACCCCGGAAGGCAGGCGCTCCCTCCCGGCGAGGCGTCGGTACCGGTGGCGAGACGGACGCCCCGGTGAAGCGACCGGTCGCCCCGGTCAGGAAGCGGACACCCCCCGCCAAGTGATGCACCGGTCGAGTCCCCCGGTGGCGATGCCGAGACGCGGACGCGGCACTGAGCCGGTTGATCGCCTGATCGGGGGTCGCAGCGGTGACATCGTGTGTCGTCCGGGCGTCGAATCAGGACCTGCTCAGGCGCCGCCGTAGGTCAGGCGGCCGGCGTCGATGACCGTGCCCTGCGCCGTGGCGGTGGTGAAGTGGGCGGTCCCGTCTCCCAGCTCCCACATCTTCACGGTCAGCTTGTCGCCGGGCAGCACCGGCTTGGAGAATCGGCCGGCCATGGACGTGAAGCGGGCCGGGTCGGAGCCGCAGAGCGTGTGGAGCAGGGCCCGGCCGGTGAAACCGTAGGAGCACAACCCGTGGAGAATGGGCCGGTCGAAGCCTCCCAGGGCGGCGAAGGACGGGTCGGAGTGCAGAGGGTTATGGTCGCCGGACAACCGGTAGAGGAGGGCCTGGTCCGGCCGGGTCTGGTACGCAACCACATGATCGGGGTCCCGATCGGGAGGCTCGAGTCGACCGGATGGTCCCCGATCGCCGCCGAAGCCGCCCTCGCCGCGGATGAAGGCGGAGCTGGTCGTGGTCCACAACGGCTCACCGGTGGTGGCGTCGTTGGCGTCGCTCTGGGTGGCGACGACGGCCCCCGAACCCTTGTCGTAGATCCCGGTGATGGTGGTGGTCGACGTGGCCGAGCCTGTGACGGGTAGCGGCTGGTGCAGGGTCACGGACTGTTCCCCGTGGACCAGCATGAAGAAGTCGAAGTCCCCGATCGCCTCGAAGCCGCCGGTGCCGACGCCCAGGACCACGGGAAAGGTGGGGAGGACCTGTTGGGTCACCCCGTTGGTGTTCTCGGTGGTGAACTCCAGCTCGGCCCCCGTCGGGTCGGCGGCGCCCGCGCCAACGCCGAGGGCGTAGAGGAGACAGTCCTTCGAGGTCCATGAACGGGTGCCTGGTTCGCTGACGTGGCCAACGGCGTCTGGGTTGATCGGCATGGGTGGAGAATCTATGTCCTCGGGATGGCCGCCGGTCATGAGCGGCTGAGGCGCTGGCCCGCCCCGGGGTTCAGCCCGCCGCCCGCTTCAGCTCGTCCCCCGGGAACGCCCCCGCCTCGATGCAACGCTCCGACCAGTGGCCCAGGGCCCGACAGAGTGAGTCGAGGCCGCCGCCCAGGGCGGCGATGACGGGCTCGACCTGGATGTCGGTGGACGCCTCGATGGCGGCGCGGACGGCTCGGCCCAGCTCGGTCAGCTGGTCACCGTCGAGGAGACCGCCGTCGCCCAGCCCTTCGACGGCGGCCGTCATGGCCTCGGCCGACCAGCCCCGGGTACCCGTGTAGGTGGCCAGATCCATCCCGAGCCACCGTTCGGTGAGGATGTTGGCCTCGATCGGCCCGAGGCCGGCGGCCAGCACGGCGGTGATGTGGCTGTCGCCCCGGAGCTCTCGCAGCAGGTCGCAGGCCCGCCACAGCTTGCCGGCCGGCGACGACGGCACGGGGAGGGACCGCAGCCCGGCGAAGAGGGGCCGGCCGGCCGGCTGGGCCGCGCCCAGGGCGGCGAGGAGGGTGTCGGCGACACCCTCGATGGCGGCGCCGTCCTCGTCGGCCAAGACCGCTTCGAGACTGGCGATGGTGGCCAGGTCCCGGGCGGTCATCAGATCCGTGCGGCCGACCGCGTCCCGGGCGGGGTCCACGATGGCAGCGATCATGGCCGGCTCGAACCAGGCGAAGGTGGCGGCCACCACCGGGGAGGAGGCGTCGCCCAGGGCCGCGGCCCGCCCCCAGACGTAGGCGGCGAGGAAGTCGAGGCCCAGGCGTTCCAGGGCCTCATTCGTCGGCCGGGACCACACCGCGTGCATGGCGATCGGTTCTGCCGCGTCCCGCAACCTGCGGGCTGGGGTCGGGTCGGCGACGACGGCGGGAACAGGGGTCCCCTCCGGCCGCGGGGTGAAGAAGGCATCGACGGCCTCTTGGTAGTGCATGGGATTCCTCCTGCGGTAGCGAAAGAGCGAGGATCAGTCCGAAGCCAGGATCACGGTGATGTCGGCCGGCCCGTCCTCGGCGGCCTTCCATCGCAGGTCATCGATCCCCCCGGCGGCGGCGATGTCGCCGGCCGCCTCCCGCGCCCAGGCGATGCGCTCAGGAGTGTCGGTCATGGTCAGGCTGGCCACCCTGGCCTTGAGGCTGCGCCCCGCCTCCGTCTTGGCTCGCCGGGCCCGGGCCAGCACCGTGCTGGCCACCATCAGTACCTCGGGTTGGCCATTGGCGTCGTCGGCGCCGAGGGAGCTGTGCGTCGGCCACGGTGCCCGGTGGACCGACCCGCTCGGAGCCCACCACGACCACACCTCTTCGGTGACGAAGGGGAGGAATGGGGCCAGGAGGCGCACGAGGGTGGAGAGGGTGACGGTGAGGGCGGCCCGGGCCGATGCGGCCCGGTCGTCGCCGGATTCGCCGTAGGCCCGGGCCTTGACCAGCTCCACGTAGTTGTCGCAGAAGGCCCAGAAGAAGCTCTCGGTCCGCTCCAGGGCCCGGGCGTGGTCGTAGCCGTCGAGGTCGGCGGTGGCCTGATCGACCAGCCGGCCCAGGGCGGTGAGGATGGCCCGGTCGATGGGTTCGGTGACCTGGGAGGGGGAGGCGCCCGACCATTCCGGGGTGCCGAGCGGGGCGCCGTGGTCGACCAGGCCCAGGCCACGGTCACCGAGGACGAAGTTGGCCACGTTGAGCAGCTTGATCGCCATCTTCCGGCCGATCTTCATCTGGGCTTCGTCGAAGGTGGCGTCGGTGCCCAACCGGGCCGATGCCGCCCAGTAGCGGACGGCGTCGGAGCTGTGGGCAACGAGGAGGTCCATCGGGGTGACGACGTTGCCCTTCGACTTGGACATCTTCTTGCGGTCCGGGTCGAGGATCCATCCCGACAGGGCCACGTCACTCCACGGCAGGGTGCCGAACTGCAGATCGGCGCGCACCATGGTGGAGAACAACCACGTCCGGATGATGTCGTGGCCCTGCGGTCGCAGATCCATGGGCCACAGCCGGGACCAGAGATCGGGGTCCTCCTCCCAACCGCCGGCGATCTGCGGGCTGAGCGAGGACGTTGCCCAAGTGTCCATGATGTCAGGATCGGCTACGAAGCCGCCCGGCTGGTTGCGCTGATCGTTGGTGTAGCCGTCGGGGACATCGGTGGTCGGATCGACCGGCAGGCGGCCCTCGGCCGGGACGAGAGGCTGGGCGTGGACGACTTCGCCGTCGGCGTCGAGGGGGTACCAGATCGGGAACGGCACCCCGAAGAACCGCTGCCGGCTGACCAGCCAGTCGCTGTTGAGGCCCTCGACCCAGCTCTGGTAGCGGCCGTGCATGAAGGGCGGGTGCCACCGTAGCTGCCTGCCCCGTTCGAGCAGCTCGTCGCGGTGAGCCAGGGTGCGGATGAACCACTGGCGGTTGGACACGATCTCGAGGGGACGTTCGCCCCGCTCGTAGAACTTCACCGCGTGGGTGATCGGCCGGGCCTCGCCGATCAGCTCGCCGCTGGCGGCCAGGAGCTCGGCGATGCGGGTCTGGGCCTGGCGGACGGTCCTGCCCCCCAGCTCCGACTCGTAGACCCCGGCGGCCTCAGTGTCCATGGCGTCGGGGGCCGCCGTCACCAGCCGCCCGTCGCGACCGACGACGGAGCGGACGGGCAGAGCCAGCTCCCGCCACCAGATGACGTCGGTGACGTCGCCGAAGGTGCAGACCATGGCCATCCCGGTGCCCTTGTCGGGCTGGGCCAACCGATGGGCGACGACGGGGATCTCCACGCCGAACAGCGGGGTGCGCACCGTGGTGCCCACCACCGAGGCGAAGCGCTCGTCGTCGGGATGGGCGACGAGGGCCACGCACGCCGGGAGCAGCTCGGGGCGGGTGGTGTCGATCACGACATCGTCCAGGCCGTGACCGCGGTGGAAGGCCAACGTGAAATAGTGGCCCGGTCGTTCCCGATCCTCCAGCTCCGCCTGGGCTACTGCCGTGCGGAAATCGATGTCCCACAGGGTGGGGGCCTCGGCGTTGTAGGCCTCGCCGGCGGCCAGGAGGCGCAAGAAGGCCCGTTGCGACACCCGCTGGGCCCGTTCGCCGATGGTGGTGTAGGTGGCCGACCAGTCGACCGAAAGGCCCAGCCGTCGCCACACGTCCTCGAAGGCGGCCTCGTCGGTCTCGGTCAGGCGATGGCACAGCTCGACGAAGTTGGGCCGGGACACCGACACCGGGTTCTGGCCCTTCGGGAGGGCCGTCCCCTCGACCGGGGGGGTGAGGTCGGCGGTGTAGGGCAGAGCCGGATCGCAGCGCACGCCGAAGTATTTCTGCACCCGTCGCTCGGTGGGCAGGCCGTTGTCGTCCCAACCCATCGGGTACCACACCGACCGGCCCCGCATCCTCTGGAAGCGGGCCGCGATGTCGGTGTGGGTGTAGGAGAACACGTGGCCCACGTGCAGGGAGCCGCTCACCGTCGGCGGGGGGGTGTCGATGGCGTAGACGTCCGAGCGCGGCGAGGTCCGGTCGAAGCGGTAGGTGGCGTCGGCCTCCCAGCGCGAGGCCCAGGTCTGCTCGAGACCGTCGATGGAGGGGCGGTCGGGGACGGTGCCGGACATGGTCCCGCTACGGTACTGGCGTGCTGCACCTCTACGACACCGCCAAGAGCGCCGTCGTGCCCGTCGAGCCGCGGGTCGGGGGGCGATTGTCGATGTACGTGTGCGGGCCGACCGTCTCGGGGGACTTCCACATCGGCCACGGCCGGTTCACGACCGTGTGGGACGTGCTCCGCCGGTACGTGTCGTGGAGTGGTCTGGCGGTGCGGTTCGTGTCCAACATCACCGACGTCGAGGACAAGATCATCGCCCGGGCCATCTGGGAGGAGCGGCCCGCCCACGCTGTTGCCGCCGCCTACGAGGTCCGCTGGTGGGAGTTGATGGACGCCCTCGGCGTCGACCGGCCCGACGAGTCCCCCCACGCCACCGCCTATGTGGAGGACATGGTCCGCCTGATCGCCGAGCTGGTCGAGCGGGGCCACGCCTATGTCGGCGGCGACGGGGTCTACTTCGCGTCCGAGACCATCGACGGTTACGGTCTCCTGGCCCGCCAGCCCCTCGAGTCCCTGCGGGCCGGGGCCCGGGTGGAGACCGCGGAGGAAGCGGGCAAGCGCAGCCCCGTCGACTTCGTGCTGTGGAAGCTGGCCAAGGAGAACGAGCCGAGTTGGACTTCTCCTTGGGGCAATGGCCGCCCTGGATGGCATACCGAGTGCGTGGTGATGGCCCTCGACCTGTTGGGTGAGGACTTCGATCTGCACGGTGGCGGCACGGACCTGGCGTTCCCCCACCACGAGAACGAGCGGGCCCAGGCCATCGGCATCGGCCGTGGCTTCGCCCGCCACTGGGTGCATTCCGCCATGGTGGTGGCCGACGGGGGCGAAAAGATGAGCAAGTCGCTCGGCAACACCATGTCCCTGGCCGACGTGGTGAGCAGGTGGGACCCCCGGGCCTTCCGGCTGCTGGTCCTGCAGTCCCACTACCGCTCGCCCATGACCGTCACCGAGGCCAACCTGTCCAGCGCCAGCCGCGCTGTCGACGGCCTCGATGGTTTCGCCCGGGATTTCGCCGACGCCCGGGGGGCTCCGATTGACCCCACGGCCAAGGCCGCCTTCGTGGCGGCCATGGACAGTGACCTCAACACCTCCGAGGCGGTCGCCGACCTCTTCGCTCTGACCCGGGCGGCGCGATCCGCGTCCGGGGCCCGGGCCCAGTCGCTGGCCGCCACCGTCTTCGAGCTGTTCGAGGAGGCCCTCGGCCTCCCGCTCCGCTCCGAGACCTCGGAGGTCCCGACCTCGGCCCGGGAGCGGGCGGCCGAGCGGGACCGGGCTCGCAAGGAACGCGATTGGGGGACCGCCGACCGCATCCGCGACGAGCTCACGGCCGAGGGCTACGTGGTCGAGGACGGTCCCGACGGGACCACCCTCCGGCGCCGGTCATCGTGAGCGCGTCGTCACCGGGGGGACCGTCGTCCGGCGCGTCGCAGTCTGAGGCGGCGCCCGGCGCCTCGTCGTCCGGCGCCTCGTCGCCCGGCGCCTCGCCGCCGGGGGCGTCGCCCGACGCGGGGTCGGGGTCGGGGGGGTCGTCGGAGTTTGGGGCCGACACCGCCGTGCGCCCGGCGGGGGCCGGTCGCTGGAGTGCGACCCTCCACGACCGGTGGAACATCGGGGCCAATCCCAACGGCGGGTATCTGCTGGCCGTCGCCGTCCGGGCCATGAGCGGATCGGTCGAACGCCCCCATGCGGTGAGCGTGACGGCGCACTACCTGTCCCCGCCGAGCGTCGGCCCGGTCGAGATCATCACCGACATCGTCAAAGCGGGGCGATCGTTCGCCACCGTTCAAGCCTCGGTGGTCCAAGATGGGCGCGAACGGGTTCGCCTGCTCGGCACCTTCGGTGACCTCTCCGACCAACGCGGCCCCACCAGGATCACCGCCACGATGCCTCGGATCGCCCCGCCCGAGGAGTGCCGGTCCCTGCTGGAATTGACCAGGGAGGCGGGGCGCCCCGCCCCCAAGGCGATCCACCGCTTCGACCCCCAGCCTCCGCCAAAAAACCCCTGGGGTCAGGCCAAGATCGATCAGCAATACGAGATCAACAGATGGGTCCAC
>JBPCNZ010000109.1:0-25017 GCA_051000755.1 Acidimicrobiales bacterium
CCCAGCAACTCCCTCGGACACTCGAACCGCTGCTGTCTCGGAGCCACACCCAACGCCATGACCAACGATTGCCAACCCAGCCCGCCAAGTGGTGGATCCCGGGCGATTACTTCAGGCGCCACCTAGCCCACGCCAGCGGTTGAGCCTCAGCTCGGTCGCTGTCGGTGGCTGTCGGTACGCTGGGCCCGATGACGTTGCCGCTGTGGGAGGAGGTTCCCGGACCGCCCCCGGCCCGGCCCGTCACCCTCATCCGCCTCGCCGGCGAGGTGGCCCGGTCCCTCGGCCAGCTCGGGCAGGTGGCCGTGGAGGGTGAGGTGCACCGTCCCACCACCTCCCGGGGAGGCTGGGTGTTCTTCGTGCTGCGCGACCGCGCCGCCCAGATGGACGTCAAGGTGCCTCGCAAACACGTGGCCAGGTGCCGAGCGATCAGTGGAGAACGGGTTCGCGTCACCGGGACCGTCGAATGGACCGCAGACCGCGGCCAGGTCCATCTCGTGGCCGTCGAGGTGGTGCCGGTCGGCGCCGGCGCCGTCGCCGCCCTGCTGGCCGAGACGCGCAGGACCCTGGCCGATGCCGGGCTCCTGGCTCGGCCCCGACGCCGGTGGCCGCTGCTGCCCGAGCGCATCGGGGTGGTGTGCGGCTCCGACGCGGCCGTTCGGGCGGACATCGAGTCGGTGATCGCCGACCGGTTCCCCGGCTATCCGGTGAGCTTCGAGGAGACCACGGTGTCGGGGCCGTCCGCTCCGGGCGCGATCGTCGCGGCGCTGGGCCGGATCGCAGTCCGCCCCGGGGTGCAGGTCGTCATCGTCGCTCGTGGCGGCGGCGACCCGACGTCGTTGCTGCCCTGGAGCAGCGAGGAGGTGTGCCGGGCGGTAGCGGCCTGCGGCGTGCCGGTGGTGTCCGCCATTGGCCACGACGGCGACCACCCCCTGTGTGATGACGTCGCCGATCTGCGCTGCGGGACGCCGTCGATCGCCGCCGCCGCCGTCGTACCGTCGCGGACGGAGCTCACCGCCTTGCTCGATGTCCTTGCCGCCCGGGCCGCCCAGGACCTCGACGCCCGGTTCGACCACAGTGCCCGCCGGTTGGCCGGGCACGACGCATCGGTGGCGGTCACGGCCGGTCTGGAGCGGGCCCGATCCCGTGTCGAGGGGTCCGGGCAACGTCTGACCGATGCCCACCCCGACCGCCGCTTGGCCGCCGCCCGTCTCAGGTTGGGCTCGGTCGAGTGGCGCCGTTCCACGGGCGAGACCCTCGGACGGGCCGCCGGTCGCCTCTCTGCGGAGGCCCGTCACCTTCGCGCTCTCGCTCCCACCCGGGTCCTGGACCGGGGATACGCCGTCGTCCGGGACGCCGAGGGTCGGGTGGTTCGCAGGGCCGGCGACCTCGAGGCCGGCGACCGTCTCCTCGTGACCCTGGCCTCCGGCGCCGTCGCCACCCGAGTCGAGGAGATCATCCATGGTTGATCCAGCAGCGCCGATCCCGGGCTCCGACTCCGCCGCGGTGGAGCCCGCCGCCGAGGAGTCCCAGATGACCTTCGAGCAGCTCATGGCCGAGTTGGAGACCGTCACCGAGGCGTTGGCCACCGGAGAGCTCGGCATCGAGGCCGCCGCCGACCTCTACGAGCGGGCCGAGCGGCTCCATGCCCTGGCCACGGCCCGCCTGGCCCAGGTCCAGGCCCGGGTCGACGGGCTGCGAGCCGAACGGGCGGAGGGGAGCCGGCCGCCTCGCTGAGGGAGTCCGGGCCGGTGGAGTCAGGCCATCAGGGTCATCTGGAAGCTGTAGCGCGCCGCCGCGTAGATGTGGGTGCCGTACTCGACGCCGACGCCGTGATCGTCGTATGCGGTGCGTTGCATGGTCAGCAGAGCCGCACCCCTCCTCTCGCCGAGGGAACGGCCTTCTGCGGCGCTGGCGTTGCGGGCGCCGATCACCTGCGTCGCCGAGTGCAGGTGGATCCCGGCCCGCCGCAGGAGAAGGTAGAGGCCTTCCTTTTCCAGCGCCGCGGTCTCGATGGCGAGTCGGTCCGCGGGGAGATAGTTCGTCATGCGGGCAATCGGTTGGTCGAGGGCATGACGGAGTCGCACGATCGTCACGACCGGAGATCCCTCCGTCACTCCCAGGGCCTCGGCTACCTGGGGCGAAACCGCTTCGATCACGTTCGACAGCACGGTGGTCGTCGGACGCTGCCCGCTCGACTCGAGGTCATCGAAGAGGCTGGTCAGCTCCAGGGGGCGCCGGACCTTCGGTGAGACAACTCGGGTCCCCACACCGCGTTGGCGTACGATCAGGCCCTTGTCGACGAGGTACTCCATGGCCTTTCGCACCGTGGGCCGGGAGAGTCCGAGAAGGTCGGCCAGATCCATCTCGTTCGTGAGCCGCATCCCGGGGGTCAGCTCACCGGCCTCGATCGAGCGCTCCAGCTGCTGGGCGATCTGGTAGTAGAGGGGCACCGGCGAGCTCGGCTCCACGGTGATGGGGCGGGGGAGCGAGGTCTCTGCACCCGACCGTAGTGACATGTCCTCATTATGTCATGCTTACAGGACAAGGTAAATGTACGTTAGTCAGGACAAAATCTTGACAGCGTGACCTCGGCGAGGTTGTATGGGCCTAGGAGTCGCAGGAGGGACGTCTGAGTGGAGACCATCGGACACTGGATCGGCGGCGGGCGAACGGTCGGTTCCTCCACTCGGACGGCGCCGGTGTGGAATCCCGCCACCGGTGCAAGGCAATCGCAGGTGGTCCTTGCCACCGCCGCCGACGTGGACCATGCGATACGGGTCGCCCACGAGGCGTTTGCACCCTGGTCCCAAGTTTCGTTGAGCCAGCGCTCGAAGGTGCTGTTCGCCTTTCGTGAACTGGTGAAGGATAAAGCGCCCCGACTGTCCGAGCTGATCACATCCGAGCACGGGAAGGTGCTCTCCGATGCCGCCGGTGAGGTCCAGCGGGGCCTCGAGGTCGTCGAGTTCGCCTGCGGAATCCCCCATCTGGTGAAGGGCGAGTACTCCGATCAGGTGTCGAGCAACGTCGACACCTTCTCCTTCCGCGAGCCGCTCGGGGTCGTTGCCGGGATCACGCCCTTCAACTTTCCGGTGATGGTCCCGATGTGGATGCACCCGGTTGCCATTGCCTGTGGCAACGCCTTTGTGCTCAAGCCGAGCGAACGGGACCCGTCCGCCTCCTTGCTGGTGGCCGAGCTCTGGCGACAGGCCGGTCTCCCCGACGGCGTGTTCAACGTCGTGCAGGGCGACAAGGAAGCGGTCGACGCCCTGCTCGAATCCCCGACGGTGGCCGCTGTGTCGTTCGTGGGATCAACCCCGATTGCCAAATACATCCACCAGCACGCCTCGGCTACCGGCAAGCGGGTCCAGGCCCTGGGAGGGGCCAAGAACCACACGGTCGTGCTTCCTGATGCCGACATCGAGTCCGCCGCGGCCCACCTGGCGGCCGGTGCCTTCGGATCGGCGGGCGAACGGTGCATGGCCGTCTCAGTTGCGGTGGCAGTCGGCCGCGCCGGCGATCCTGTCGTCGCCGCCGTCACCGCCAAGGCCGAGACGCTCAAGGTCGGTTCAGGAACCGACCCCGTCAGTGAGATGGGCCCGGTCGTCTCGCCGGAGGCCAAGGAGCGAATCGTCCGGCTCATCGGCACCGGGGAGAGTCAGGGCGCCCGGCTGACCGTCGACGGAAGGCATCTGGTCGTCGACGGTCTCGAAGACGGCTTCTTTGTCGGGCCGACCGTCCTCGACGGGGTCACCTGCGAGATGGACCTGTACCGCGAAGAGATCTTCGGCCCGGTCCTATCGGTGTTGCGGGTCGACACCGTCGGAGAGGCGATAGCGCTCATCAACGCCAATCCCTATGGCAACGGCACATCCATCTTCACCTCGAGCGGTGCCGCGGCCCGGGCGTTCCAGCGCGGGGTGAAGGTCGGGATGATCGGCATCAACGTCTCGGTTCCCGCCCCCATGGCGTACTACTCGTTCGGCGGCTGGAAGGACTCCCTCTTCGGGGACAAGCACATGCATGGTCCCGAGGGTGTTTCCTTCTTCACTCGCGCCAAGGTCGTCACCTCCCGGTGGCCCGAGCATCACCAAGACGGTGATGCCAGCTACCACTTTCCCACCGCCACCTGAGACGAAGATCCGACTGCCACAAAGGAGAACGACATGATCCGTCGCATGCCGAGATGGTCGTTGGCCATCGTGCTCGTCCCGCTGCTCGCCTTGCCCGCGTGCGGCTCGGCCAACGCGGTGAACAGAGTGCACACCGCGTCCGGTGGAGGTCACGGCGGGTATGGCTACAAGATCGCCGTCGTGACGCACGGAGGTGCCGGTGACGCCTTCTGGAGCGTGGTCAAGGTGGGTGCGCAGAAGGCCGGCAAGGACATGGGGGACAGCATCAGTTACCAGAGCAGTGGCGACCCGACGACGCAGTCGCAGCTCATCGATGCCGCGGTGAACCAGAAGCCAGCAGGCCTGGTTGTGTCCATGGCGAACCCCGAGGCGTTGAAGGCATCCGTCGGCCGGGCCGTTGCTGCCGGCATCCCCGTGATCACCATCAACGCCGGCGAGGCGGAATCGAAGGCGTACGGCGCCCTCAGCCACATCGGCTCGGACGACAAGGTCGCCGGTCAGGCCGTCGGTACCCAGCTCAAGGAAGAAGGAGCCAAGAACGTCATCTGTGTGATCCATGAGGCTGGCAACGTGTCACTCGAGGATCGCTGCGCCGGCGTCCAGGCCAGCCTGGGGGGCACGGTCAACAACCTGCAGATCGACGAGAACAACCTGCCGGCGGCGGGCTCGACCATCCAGGCCAAGCTGCAGGCCGACAAATCCATCGACGGCATCGTGACCCTCGGAGCGCAGGAAGCAACCGTCGCCGAAACCGCCATCGCCAATGCCAACTCGTCGGCGAAGCTGGCGACCTTCGACCTGAACGCCGATGTGGCCAAGGCGGTGGAGTCGGGCAAGATCACCTTCGCCGTCGACCAGCAGCCGTATCTGCAGGGCTATCTGGCCGTGGTGATGCTGACGCTGTACAAGGCGAACCTGAACATCCTGGGTGGCGGCATGCCGGTGCTGACAGGCCCGACCCTGATCACCAAGGCCAACGCAGCCGCCATCATCAAGCTCGCCGCGGGAGGCACCCGATGACGACCCAGACCGTTCCGCTCGCCGATGAACGCGTGGCCGACATCAGCGTGTTGCGACGCCAGTTGCTCAAGCCCGAGTTCGGTGCGGTCATCGGTGCGGTCGTCGTCTTCATCTTCTTCGCCCTGCAGTCCGACGTGTTCCGCTCGGGGGCGGGCGTGGCGAACTGGCTCGACACCTCCTCCACGGTCGGCATCATGGCCGTGCCCGTGGCCATGCTCATGATCGGCGGTCACTTCGACCTGTCCGCCGGGGTGCAGACCGGTACCGCGGGGCTGGCCACCGGTATCGCCACCACCTACTGGGGCTTGAACGTCTACGGCTCGCTGGCCTGTTCGCTGCTCCTGATGCTGCTCATCGGGCTGACCAACGGCTACCTCGTGACCCGGACCGGCCTTCCCAGCTTCATCATCACCCTGGGGATGTTCCTGGGGTTGCAGGGGGTGAACCTCGGCGTCACCAAGCACGTCACCAACACGGTTCAGGTCTCGAACCTCAATCTGGTGCCCGGCTACCAACCCCTCAAGGACGTGCTCGGCAGCACCATCTCGATCGGGGGGACCAAGTTCCAGATAGCCATCCTGTGGTGGATCCTGTTCACCGCGGCCGGGTCCTATGTGTTGTTGAAGACCCGCTTTGGCAACTGGATCTTCGCCACCGGCGGCGATGCCTATTCGAGCAAGAACGTCGGCGTCCCGACCAACCGCACCTCCATCGTGCTCTTCATGGCCACCTCGGCCGCGGCCTGGTTCGTGGGCAACACCCAGATCGTGCGCTTCGGCACGATCCAGGCCCAGGTGGGCATCGGCAACGAGCTCATCTTCATCGTCGCCGCCGTGATCGGCGGCTGCCTGCTGACAGGTGGGTACGGCTCAGCATTCGGCGCCTCGGTGGGGGCGCTCATCTTCGGCATGACCGAGCAGGGCATCGTGTACGCCGGTTGGAACTCCGACTGGTTCAAGTTGTTCGTCGGCGCCATGTTGCTTCTCGCCGTGCTGACCAATCAATTCGTTCGGCGCTTGGCCGAGCGGAGCAGGAGGTAGCGGTATGGCTGACGACGAGACGCCGGAAGAGACAACATCAGATCGGCCAGGGGCCGATGGCAACGATGCCCCGCTCCTCGAGATCCGGGGTATGACCAAGATGTTCGGCAGTGTCATCTCCCTGGCGGAGATCTCGACGACGGTGCGTGCCGGGGCGGTGACCTGCGTTCTCGGTGACAACGGTGCAGGCAAGTCGACGTTCATCAAGATCCTGTCGGGGGTGTACCGGCCCGACCAGGGGGAGCTTCTCGTCGACGGCGTTCCGGTCCATTTTGCCACGCCCCGGGCCGCCCTCGAGGCGGGCATCGCCACGGTCTTCCAGGATCTGGCCATGGTTCCGCTCATGTCCATCTGGCGCAACTTCTTCCTCGGCATGGAGCCGACCAAGGGTTGGGGCCCGTTCAAGCGTTTCGATGCCGACGTGGCCAAGGACATCACCCGCAAGGAGATGGCGGACATGGGTATCGATATCCGCGATCCGGACCAGCCGGTGGGGACCCTCTCCGGCGGTGAGCGACAATCGGTGGCCATTGCTCGGGCCGTGTACTTCGGCGCCAGACTGTTGATCCTGGACGAGCCGACGTCCGCCCTCGGTGTGAAGCAGGCCGGCGTGGTGCTGAAGTACATCCTGCAGGCACGGGACCGGGGTCTCGGCGTCGTCTTCATCACCCACAACCCGAACCACGCCTACCCGGTCGGTGACCGCTTCTTGTTGCTCAAGCGAGGCAAGAGCCTCGGCGACTTCGCCAAATCCGAGATCACGTTGCCCGAGCTGACCGGTCTGATGGCCGGGGGGGCCGAGCTCGAAGAGCTCGCTCACGAGTTGGAGAGCGAAGGCGACGATGGTGGCGCGGCCAGCAGCGTCAGCCACGAGCTGCTCGAACAAACGAAGCCACTCCGCTGAGCCTGATGGGTGAGAGGAGCTCGATGCCAGTGCGCGTGGGCATCATCGGAGTCGGCGTCATGGGGGCCGAGCATGCCCGACTGTTGAGCCACGAGGTGTCCGGCGCCGTGGTGGCGACGGTGTTCGATGTGGACCCGCTACGGGCCGCCACGGTGGCGGCTGCCAGCAGGGCTGAGGTCGGTGACGACCCGATGGTGTTGATCAAGGACGACGAGGTCGACGCCGTGGTGGTCGCGTCCTCCGATCAGACCCACGAGCCGTTCGTGCTGGCGGCCCTGGCGGCGGGCAAGCCGGTGTTGTGCGAGAAGCCGCTCACTCCTGATCTGGCTGGATGCGCCCGGATCGTCGACGCAGAGATTGAGCTCGGTCGTCGCCTGGTGAGCGTGGGGTTCATGCGTCGCTACGATCCAGGCTACGAGGCGATGAAGCATGCCCTGGTCACCGATCGGATCGGGCGCCCCCTGATGTTGCACTGCACCCACCGCAACGCCGGCGGCGAGCAACCACCGCACGACACGATGCTGATCTCGCAGTCGGCGGTCCATGAGATCGACATCGCCCGCTGGCTCCTCGACGAGGAGCTGGTGGCGGTGACGGTGCACAAGCCCCGGCGCGGCACCCACAGCAGAGGAACACAGGATCCGCTGTTCCTGGTGTTCGAATCGGCCAGCGGGGTGCTGGTTGACGTGGAGGTCTTCGCCAGCGCCGGATACGGCTACGACGTGCGCTGCGAGGCGGTCGCCGATAGCGGCACCGTGTCGCTGGATGCCCCGCCACCCACCGTCCTCCGCTCCGGCGGAAGCGAGGCCCGGTCGGTCCCCGCGGATTGGCGGCCCCGCTTCGCCGAGGCCTACCGGCGACAGTTGCAGGATTGGGTGGCAGCCACCCGCGCCGGTGCTACCGCTGGCGCCGCCGCCACCGCTTGGGACGGCTTCGTCGCCACCAAGGCGGCCGAGGTGGCCGTTGGCGCCCTCGGATCCGGCGACCGGCAAACGATGTCGCTGCCCGACAAGCCCGGCCTCTACCGATGAGCGAGGCGACGATCCGGCCGATCGAGGTCCTCACCGTGGGTCGCGTCGGCGTCGACCTCTACCCCGAGCAGTCCGGCGTCGCGCTGGCGGAGGTGGCCACGTTTGCCAAGTCGCTCGGCGGCACCGCAACCAACGTGGCGGTGGCCGCGGCCCGGTTGGGGCGCTCGGCCGCGGTGCTGACCAAGGTCGGACCCGACGACTTCGGAACCTACGTCCGCCATGCCCTCGCCGGTTTCGGTGTCGATCCGCGCTATGTCGGCACCGCCCCCCACCTGATCACGCCGGTGGTGTTCTGCGCCTTGAACCCGCCCGAGGATCCGCCTCTGCTCTTCTACCGCCTGCCCGTTGCTCCTGACCTTACGCTGAGCGCCGACGACGTGCCATGGGAAGCCGTGAAGGCGGTGCCGCTTCTGTGGGTCACTGGCACCGGAGTCTCGGCCGAGCCGGCTCGCCAGACCCAACTGGACATGCTCGAGCATCGCCGCCGCCCCAATCGGGGCACGGGCCGATGGACGGTGCTCGACCTTGACTGGCGCCCCATGTTCTGGTCCTCCCCCGACGAGGCCCGCCGCGCCTACGAGCTGATGCTCGACCGGGTCTCGGTCGTCGTCGGCAACACCGCCGAGGTGGAGGTCGTCGTCGGCAGCTCCGACCCCGAAGAGGCGGCTCGCCGTCTCCTGGACCACGGAGTCGAGCTGGCCATGGTGAAGAAGGGTGCCGAGGGGGTGCTGGTGGCGACGAGGGAAGGCATGACCACGGTCGCCCCTCAGCCGGTCAAGGTCGTCTGCGGTCTGGGAGCTGGAGATGCCTTCGGGGGCGCTCTCACCCATGGGCTGCTCTCGGGATGGGACCCGGTGCGATGCGCGGAGTACGCCAACGCCGCGGGGGCGATCGTCGCGTCCCGGCTGGCCTGTGCCGATGCGATGCCCACCATCGACGAGCTGGAGGCGTTGGTGTCGGCCCGGGATGTGCCTGAGAGGGCGTGCTGATGGGGGCCATCAGCGATGGGCAATGGCGGCACTTGCTGGCCACTCGTACCGCCCGCCCGGGCGCCATCGCTGCGGCCTATGCCAGCCGTAGGCGTCCCGACAGCCCCCTCAACGCCCGCGGCACCATGTTTCTGGTGGCGGCGGACCATACGGCTCGAGGGATGCTGCGATCCGGTGCTGACCCGATGGCCATGGCGGACCGGCGCAGCCTGCTCAACCGGTTGGTGACCGCCCTGGCCAATCCGGACGTCGACGGGGTGCTGGGTTCGCCTGACGTGATCGAGGAGCTGCTGCTGCTGGGCGCGCTGGAGGACAAGGTGGTCATCGGTTCGATGAACCGGGGCGGCCTCGACGGTGCCGCCTGGACCATGGACGACCGCTTCACCGGCTACGACGCGGCCAGCATCGCCACCTGCCGGCTCAACGGCGGCAAGATGTTGCTGCGGATCGACCACCAGGACGCAGGCACGGCGCCGACCCTGCAGGCCTGCGCCCAAGCCGTCACCGCCCTGGCCGCACGGGAGATGATGGCCATGGTCGAGCCGTTGCCGTATCGCCGGGGCGACGATGGGGCGCTGACCCTGCAGGTCGATGCCGGGTCCCTGGCCCGTGCCGTGACGGTGGCGTCGGCTCTGGGCACCACCAGCGCCTACACATGGCTGAAGATGCCGGCGTGCGACGACCCCGACGCTGTCTACGGCGCCACGACCCTGCCCTGTGTGGTGCTCGGCGGAGCGCCGGGCCCGGACCTCGCCGCGCAGGTCGACTCGTGGGGCCAGGCCCTGCGCCAGCCCGTGGTGCGCGGCCTGGTCGTGGGCCGGACCGTGCTCTACCCCGACGACGGCGACGTGGTCGGAACCATCGATGCCGCGGCCAAGGTGTTGCGGGCGACGCGCGAAGGGATCCTCCCCTGACTCTCCATGTCCCCGCCTCCGAAACCATGATGGTGACTCCGCAGACGGCGGGTTGGGAGTGGTCGGGGCTTCAGGTTCTGCGCCTACAACCCGGCACGCCCCGCTCGGTGGAGACCGGTGACGCCGAGATGTTCATCCTTCCCCTCTCCGGAGGGGCGAGTCTCGAGGTGGCCACCACGGACGGGTCCGCCGAGGCGTCCTTCGATCTGGCCGGTCGCCGATCCGTGTTCACCCAGGTGAGTGATTTCGCCTACGTGGGCAGGGACAGCGTCGTCACCCTGACCAGCGCCGCAGGGGCCGAGGTGGCCCTGCCCTCAGCGCGCTGCCAGACCCGCCGGCCGGCGACGTACGGGGCCGCCGCCGACGTCCCCGTCGAGGTGCGGGGCGCCGGTCCGGCCACCCGGCAGGTCACCAACTTCGGCGCGCCGGGGGCATGGGATCATGCCGAGAAGTTGATCTGTTGCGAGCTGATCACCCCGCCGGGCAACTGGTCGAGCTTCCCCCCGCACAAACACGACGCAACCGATCCGTGCCCGGTCGTCAACGAGGAGATCTACTTCTACCGGATCGCAGGTTCGGACCAGATCACGCCCAGCCGGGACGGATTCGGCCTGCACCGCACCTACACCGGGCCGGAGCACACCGATGCGGGACTGGCCGAGCTGGACGAGTTTCTGCAGGTGCGGGACGGGGACGTGGTGCTGATCCCGTACGGCTACCACGGGCCGTGTGTCGCCGCCCCCGGGTATCCGATGTACTACTTGAACGTGCTCGCCGGCGCTGCAGCGGAGCGGTCGATGGCCTTCTGCGACGATCCCGCCCATGCCTGGATCCGGGACGGGTGGCCAGCCATGGCGACCGATCCCCGTTGCCCGGTCACCTCGGCCCAAGGGCGTGTGGCCGGCGACCCGAGGTCGGTATGACGGGGACCGTGCGCCTGACCACGGCCCAGGCGCTCGTCAGGTGGCTGGTGGCCCAGCGCTCGGAGCTCTTTGACGACATCGAGGTACCGCTCTTCGCCGGGGTGTTCGCGATCTTCGGGCACGGCAACGTGCTGGGTCTGGGCACCGCCCTGGGCGAGGCCCGCCTGGAGTTGCCTCTGTGGAGGGGTCAGACCGAAGAGGGGATGGCCCTGGCTGCGGTTGGTTATGCCCGGGCCATGGATCGTCGCCAAGTGATGGTGGCGACCTCGTCGGTGGGACCGGGAGCCCTCAACATGGTGACCGCCGCGGGCCTGGCCCACGCCAACCGGCTGCCGGTCCTGTTGCTCCCCGGCGACACGTTCGCGGGACGGGCGTCGGATCCGGTCCTCCAGCAGATCGAACACTTCGGGGATGCGACCGTCAACGCCAATGACGCCTTCCGCCCGGTATCGAGATACTTCGACCGGATCACCCGCCCCGAGCAGCTGCTGGCGTCGCTGCCACAGGTCGCCCGGGTGCTCACCGATCCCGCCGACTCCGGCCCCGTGGTGCTCGCCATGCCCCAGGACGTCCAGGTCGAGGAGTTCGACTTTCCCGTAACCATGTTCGCCCGCCGGTTGCATCGCGCGTCCCGGCCGCGGCCTGATGTCGAGGCTCTGGGCGAAGCCGTCCGGATCCTTCGTAGCGCCCGCCGTCCACTCCTGATCGCCGGGGGCGGCGTGCGCTACTCGGGCGCCGCGGCACAGCTCCTCGACCTTGCCGTCACCGGTGGTGTTCCCTTCGCCGAAACCGCCGCGGGACGGACCTTGCTGCCCGATCCCCACCCCCTGAACGCCGGTGGGCTGGGCACGATCGGTTCGGCATCCGCAAATGGCCTGGCCGCCGAGGCCGACGTGGTCGTTGCCGTCGGTACCCGCCTGCAGGACTTCACCACCTCGTCGTGGAGCTTGTTCAGCGATGACGTGCGCCTGGTAACGATCAACGCAGCCCGCTTCGACGCCGTCAAGCACGGTGCGCACGCCGTCGTCGGTGATGCGCGGGAGTCCCTCGTTGCCCTCCGTGAGGCGCTGGCCGGCTGGACGGCGGACGCCGGGTGGACCGCACGCGCCGCCACCGGCCGTGCCGCCTGGGATGCCCACATCGACAGCCTTCGCGCCGGGGTTTCCGTCGATGGGACGCTCACCTATGCGCAGATGGTCGGGATTGTCAACGACGCCAGCGGGCCCGACGACTACGTCGTCGCATCGTCGGGCGGGCTCCCCGGAGAGTTGCATGGCGGGTGGCGTACGGGCGGCGCTGCGGCCGGCGGGAGCACCTCCGGGTCCACCATGGATCTCGAGTACGGCTTCTCGTGCATGGGTTACGAGATCGCCGGGCCCTGGGGTGCATCGATGGCCAGGGCCCGAACACATCCGGATGGGCTGGTGACGGCGTTGCTGGGGGACGGCTCGTATCTGATGCTCAACTCCGAGCTGTACTCGGCGGCATTCGCAGGGCACCCCTTCGTGGCCGTCGTCTGCGACAACGGCGGCTATGCCGTCATCCATCGTCTGCAGGTCAATCAGGGCGCCGAGGCGTTCAACAACATGCTCCTAGACTGCGCCGGACCCGGTGCCGAAGGGACAGGTCTGCGAGTGGACTTCGCCATGCACGCCGCCGCTTTGGGATGCGCCGTTGTCGATCTGCCGGCGGGCTCGAGCTCGGCTGATGCTCGTATTGCCTACGCCCGGGCCCGCGACCTGGCCACCACCCAGCGTCGCCCGTCGGTCCTGGTGTGCCGGACAGACCCGTCCTCCTGGACCGAGTCCGGTAGCTGGTGGGAGGTGGGTGTCCCGGCCTCACTGCCGGGACGCGAGGCCTACCAGACGGGCAAGGATCGCCAGGTGCGTTGGACCGTCTGAGCCGGCAGCGTGAGGAGGCTTACGACGCGGCCAGGGCGCGCGCCACGGCCGCGGCGTACTGATCGGCCACCTTGACCGCCAGGTCCTCGCGATCCTCGTCGAGCAACATGTTCACCCGGTAGGTGTAGTCCTCTGCCAGCTCCTGCAGACGCGTTGTCGTTGCGGTGTCCATGCTCGAAGTGAACGAGGGCCCGGCCCCGGATATTTCGTGCGTGCCTGTGTCATCCGCCACCCGTCACTCCCGTAGCGTGACCCAACATCGGTCCTGGGCGGATCGAGCCATGCCGTCGAGGGCACGAGCACTCTGGACGGCGTCTTGGACCGTGGCGCCCCGGGGCTTCTCCTCGACGATCGATTGCAGGAATCGTGCCGCTTCGATGACCTTCAGATCGTCATAGCCGAGGGCGATGCCTGAGCCCGGTTGAAAAGCGGCCGCTTCCCCATGGGTGGGGCCGACCAGCTCGGTGCGCACCGACTGCTCGAGATAGTCCTCGCCCAGACTCACCCCGAGCTCGCCCATGCGGCGGAAGTCCCAGTGCAAGGCCCCCTTCGTACCGTGGATCTCAAAACCGTAACTGCACTGATCGCCGACGCTGACCCGGCTGGCCTCCAGCGATCCCCGCGCGCCGCTGGCGAAGCGAACCAGGCAGCTCACATAGTCATCGTTCTCCACTCGTCCGAGCTCGCCGCCCTCGGCCAGGGCGAAGTGGCTGCCCGTCCCTGCCGGGCTCGGCCGCTCAGGGATGAAGATGGCGGCGTCGGCAACAAGCGAGTGGATGTCGCCGAGCAGGTATCGGGCCAGGTCCACGCCGTGGGAGACCAGGTCGCCGAGCACACCCGAACCACCCTCCTGCCGTTTGAATCGCCACGTCAGCGCGCCCTGCGGATGGGCGGCGTAGTCGGTGAGCAGCTTGAACCGGGCGTTGGTGATCGTGCCGATCCTGCCCTGGTCGATGAGGCTCCTGGCGTGCTCGACCGCCGGCGCATTGCGGTAGTTGAATCCGACTGCGCTCTGGACGTGCGAGTCCCTGACGGCGGAGGCGATGGTCTCGGCGTCGCTCGCCACCAGACCGACCGGCTTCTCGATCCACAGGTGCTTACCGGCGCGAGCGACAGCTTCACCGATCTGGCGGTGAAGGAAGTTCGGTGCGGTGACGCTCACGGCCTGCACCCGATCATCGTCGAGCACGTCATGCCAGCGCGCCGTGCCGTGGGCGAAGCCGAAGCGCTCGATGGCATCGGCGCGCCGCTCGGGTTCTGGGTCGGCGACCATCACCAGGTTGGGGGCCAGGGGGAGCTGCGCATAGTGATGCAACACCCGGCTGTAGGCCCGGGCGTGCACATGGCCCATCCACCCGAACCCGACGACGGCGACACCGAGAGGATCCCGGGTCATGGGGTCATGACGGACGTCAAGAAGTCGATGCTGCGACCGACGTCGAGCATCGGGCCGGCGCCGGGGGGCGGCGGATCGTGAAGGGCGCAGTCCTGCTCCAGGACGTACCAGCCCTGGTAGCCCACTCTCTCCAGCGCAGAGACGACCCCAGCGATGTCGAGGTCTCCCTCGCCAAGCGGTGCATAGAGACCGGCCCGAACGCCCTCGAGGTAGGTGATGGCGCCGGCGGCCACCGAGGTTGCCACCGACGTGCGAACGTCCTTGAGATGGACGTGGGCGACCCGGTCTGCGGCCCGGTTCAGCAGCTCGACGGGCTGCATGCCGCCGATGAGCAGATGCCCGGTGTCCAGGCAGAGCTTGATGTCGCTGACGCCGAGCAGCCGTAGGACGGAGTCTCGGTCCTCTATGGCGGTGCCGACATGGGGATGCAGCGTTGCCGTCATCCCGTGGGCGGCGATCACCTCCTGGAGCCGGGCGACGTTGCTGGCCAGGATCTTCCATTCGCCCTCGGAGAGGGTCATCTTGCGGTCGTAGCTGCCGTCGACCGACGACGCCGCGATCACGACCACGTCGGATCCGGCCGCGGCGAGGATGGCGATCGCCTCGGTGGCTGACGTCAGGTCGAGCGCAGGGTCGACGTGGAGCGGGACGGGCAGGAAGCCACCCACGAGCTGCATGTCGTAGTGGTTGAGCCGGTCACAAACCTCCGCCGGCTGGCTACCCAGATAGCCGGTGGGGCCCAGCTCCGAGGCCCGCAGACCGAGGGCGCGCATCTCGCCGAGCACCCGGTCAGGGGTGAGCTCGCAGCCCCAACCCGGAGCCTCGCAAACGCCCCACGATATGGGAGCACCAGCAATTCTGGCGCCAATTGGTGTGGCGGTCATGGTGGCTCCTTGCACCCGGCCGGTGACCCGGGAGAGAACTTCTCCAGCGCTTTGGAGAAGCAGTATCGCGCCGTGAGGCCGATCATTCTCACCCCTCGCTCAGCTCAATCTCAGAAACGGGATGCTCAGGCGGGCCGAGGGGGTCGATGATGCCGTGGTCGTCGATGCCGCCCCCGACGGGCGGTCACTAACCTCGGCGCCGTGACCAGGCGCAGCATCGACGAGGTCGTGGACGAGGAGCGTGCCCGCTATCGGCGTGTCGACCCGGCCGCGGCCGCCGCCCTCCGCGACGACGGTGGGTTGCTCGTCGACATCCGCCCGGTGGGGTTGCGCCAGCGAGACGGCGAGATCCCCGATGCGGTGATCGTGGACCGCAACAAGCTCGAGTGGCGACTCGACCCGGCGTCAGCCGACCGCCTGGACGTCGTAGACGACGCTACCTACGAGCGACCGGTTGTGCTGTTCTGCGAGGACGGGTACGCCTCGACGCTGGCCGCCGTGTCTCTGCGCGCCCTCGGCCTGGAGGGGGCGACGGACATGATCGGCGGGTTCCGGGCCTGGGCTGCTGCCGGGCGACCCGTGACCCCGGCCCGGCCCTGACCCCTTCGGCCAGCTCCGGTTACCAGGCTCGTACCCAGCAGCGCTGGGCCATGCTGGCCGGCGACCACAGCCCCCAGAGCCCGAACAGGGCGCGGCGGGTGGCCTCGGTCCAGGCCATGACGGGCGGGCTGGCGATGCGGCGGACCACCTGGCGGATGCCGCCCTCGTGGACGGCATAGCCGGCCCACTGACCGGGATAGTCCTTGGTGGAGCCGACCTCGCTGACCATGACCCCGTCGACGCGGTAGCAGCGGTTGCGGTGGGTGTGGCCGGCGATGATGATGCTGGTCGGGTTGGCCTCGTGGAGGGCAGCGACGAACCGCCGGCTTTCGGCCGCGTAGAGGCCGGGCGGGTAGTGGGTGGCGACGGGCGTCCGCTGGGGGGCGTGGTGGACGGCAACCACGACCGGGCCGGGGGGGTGCCCGTCGGTCGAGGGTGCCCCGGCCGCCAGGACGGCGATCCGGTCGAGTTGCTTCTTGCCCAGGCGACCTCTCCGCTCGGTGGCCATCGGGGTGTGGGCCAGGATGATGCGCAGGCCGGGCAGGTCGATGGCGGTGGCCGTTTCGGCGACGGCGATGCCGTGGCGGGCCAGGATGGCGGTGCCGTCGACGCGGTGGCGGACGTCGTGGTTGCCGAGGATCACCCCGACGGGGACGGGGGAGTCCGCCAGCATGCGGCCGACCTCATGAAACTCGACCGGCTCGGAGTCGCGGGTCAGGTCGCCCTTGGCCAGGATCAGCTCCGAGCCCCACAATCCTGCCTCGGCGATGGCGGCGCGGGCGCATCGCTCCGGGAACGGGTCGAGGTCAGGGGGTAGGGGAATGACGTCGGTCATCGTCCCCAGCCCCCCGAACCCACGGTCACCCAGATGGGTGTCATTGATGGTGGCGAACCTGGCCGTGAGCCGGCCCGGCGGCGGGGCCAGGGTCGTCACCCGCCCCACCCGCCGGCGGGGACGGCCGGCACCGTGCACCGTCACGTCGTAGGCGGTGGACGGCTCGAGGCCGTCAACAGTCACCGCGCCCGGTCCCACCGGTCCCCGGCCCACCGGCCGCGGACGGCGCCCCTGCCGGCGCACGTAGGCGGGCGAGGCGTCCGGGAGGGCGACCTCCGACCCCCCGACCTCGACGGTCAGGCCGGGCGCCGACAACCATCCCCAGGTCACCTGGACGGAGCGATCCTCGACGGCGAAGACGGACAGGACGCCGGGATCGACCCGCATCCAGCCTCAGCCCCGCCCGGGCAGGGTCACGGCCAGGGTGGCACCGATGCGCTGACCGAGAGCCACGTTGACGTCCATGCGTTCTTCCAACTGGTCCAGGCGAGGCCCGCCGATCGGCGCCTGGTTGGCGTCGAGGAAAGCGTGGGCCCGGCCGGCCAGGTCCGGATCGACCAGACCGGTGATGCCCTCGAGCATGCGGATCAGCAGGTTGTTGGGGAACCGCTCGATGAGGCGGTCCCAGTGGGACTCCACCCAGTCCCAGGCCAAGGCCGATCCGCTCCTGGACGCCATGATGGACCCGACCAGGAACGGGCCGTCCTGGTTGCGGACCTCGTCGCTCAGGCACAGCTCCAGGCTCCGGGCCAGCAGCCCGGGATCCTCGAACGCCCCCAAGGCGTGGAGGTAGCGCATCTTCTCCTGGGGGTTGGTGGCGGTCCGGTACCGGTCGAGGACCGTCTCGTAGGCATCGGGTCCACCGGCGGCAGCGACGACATTGACCGTGGCGGTGACCACATCGGCGGCGAGACCGCCCCGTCCGGCCAGGAACTCCTCGTGGCGGCGGGCAGCCTCGGAGCGAACCTCGGGGTCAGCGCCGAGCACGCCCAGGGCCGCGATGAGGCGGCTGCGCACGGTCCCGGCCCTGGGCCCCTCGTCGGGTTTCGGATCCCAGCCCAGACGGGCGAAGGCCGGTCCGGCCAGATGCCGGACGCACGCTGCCACCGCCTCCCGTCCCTCGTCGTCGGCGATCAGGTTGAGGAGCCCGAAGGGGTTGAGCACGGCCCCCCACACGTCGGGGTCCTCTTCATCCCGAAGGGCCTCGAGGAGGACGATGAGCTCCTCGAGGGTCTGCGTTCCGGCCACCACGCTGGCCCAGGTGTCGCCCACCAGGCTGAGTCGCTCGAGGGGGTCGGCGATGGCCTCGATGTCGCCGGTGAGACGGCCGAGCAGCTCGGCGCTGTAGCGCACCCGGTAGAAGCCCCAGGAGCCCTCGTTGACCACGGCCCAGTCGACGGCGCCGCCCAGGTCGACCGTGGTCGCATCGGAGTCGAGCAGGAGCCGTCGGGTCACGACCTGGCCGCCGACGGAGGCCCGCAGATTGATCGGTATCACCCAACGGTCGTCGGTCGGGGTGCCGGCGTAGAAGAAGCGTTGCTGGCTGAGCGACAGGCTCTGGCCGTCGGGGCCCAGATCGACGGTGACGAGCGGGTAACCGCCCTGGAGGATCCACGAGTCCATGGTCTGGCGAACCGGTTCCCCCGACACGTCCTCGAGCGCCTTCCACAGATCCGCGGTCTCGGTGTTGCCGTGGGCGTGGGTGTGGAGGTAGTGGCCGATGCCCTTCCTGAACACCTCGGCCCCCAGGTACTGCTCGAGCATGCGCAGCACCGACCCGCCTTTTTGGTAGGTGAGCACGTCGAACATGGCTTCGGCCTCTTCGGGTCGCCCCACGGCAAACTCCACCGGTCTGGTCGCCGTCAGCCCATCGGTGGCCAGCGCCGCCGCCTTACCCGCGCCGAAGGCAGTCCACACGCCCCAGTCCGGCCGGAGGTGGTCGGTGGTGGTGAGCTCCATGAACGTGGCGAAGGCCTCGTTGAGCCAGATGCCGTTCCACCAGCGCATGGTGACGAGGTCACCGAACCACATGTGGGCGGTCTCGTGAGACACAACGCTGGCAATGCGTTGCAGCTCGAGCTGCGAGGCCCGTGTCGTATCGATGAGCAGGGCGGTTTCGCGGTAGGTCACGCACCCGAGGTTCTCCATGGCCCCGAAGGCGAAGTCGGGGATGGCGACATGGTCGATCTTGTCGTGGGGGTAGGCCAGCCCGAAGTACGACGCCAGGAAGCTGAGGGCATGGGCTCCGACCTCGGCGGCGTAACCGGTCAGCTCCGCTCGCCCCGGGGGGGTGGCGATGCGCAGCGGTACACCGTCGACCTCGGTGGGGGCGCTCACCTCGAAGGGGCCGATGACGAAGGCGACCAGATAGGTCGACATGGGCATCGTCTCGGCGAAGCGCACCCGGCGCTTGCCGTCCCCGATCCCCTCCGAGGAGATCTCGGCCCCATTGGACAGGGCGGTGAGCTCCTCGTCGACGACCAGAGCTACGGCAAAGGTGGCTTTCAGCTCGGGTTCGTCCCAGCACGGGAAGGCCCGCCGGGCGTCGGCCGGCTCGAACTGGGTGGTGGCGATGGTGTGGCTGACCCCATCATCGTCGTCGAAGCGGCTCCGGTAGAACCCTCGGAGCTGGTCGTTGAGGATGCCGGTGAAACGCATCGCCAGGCGGTACCCGGCGCCGGCGGCGAGGACAGTGTCAAACGCCAACGTCGCTCGTTGCTCGGCCTCGTCGAGGGTGACCGACGCCGTGTGGGCCTCTCCGTCGGGCCCGGTCAGCTCGGCCTGGTGGATCACCAGCTCGGCGGAGTTGAACGTCATCTCCCTGGCCTCGACCGTCATCTCCAGGTCGATCGCCACCGTGCCCGAGAACGACGATGCCGCCAGGTCCGGGGCCAGCTCCAGGTCGTAGCGGTGGGGGATGGCCGTGCGGGGAAGGCGGGGATCAGGCGATGAGGCCACGGTGCTCCTTGTGCAGAGTCTGGGGGCGGGCGACCCCGCATGCTACGCCCGACCATGGTCATCTTCGGGGGGCACCGCCTAGGGTGCGGCCATGGAACGAGCTGTGGACATCGTGACCGTGGGCCATGCCATTGTCGACGTGCTGGCGCCGAGCGACGACGAGTTGGTGTCGGGTTTCGGTCTCACCAAGGGCACGATGACCCTCGTCGACGACGCCAGGGCCGAGCAGATCTACGCTGCTCTGGGAGCCGGGACGACGGCCTCGGGGGGGTCGGCCGCCAACACCGCGGTGTGCCTGGCGTCGCTCGGGACGGCCACGGCGTTCGTGGGCAAGGTGCGCGACGACCATCTCGGTGAGGTGTTCACCGACGACATCCGTTCCGCCAGCGTGGACTACGAGGTGCCTCCCGGCAACGACGGGCCGGGGACGGGGCGGTGCCTGATCATGGTCACCTCCGACGCCGAGAAGACGATGTGCACCAGCCTCGGGATCGGCGACTTCCTCCCGCCCGAGGACATCGACATCGACACGATCGCCGCCGCTCGGGTCGTCTACGTGGAGGGGTACCTGTGCGGCCTCGAGAGCACCGATGCCACGGTGGAGCGCATCGTTGCCGCGGCCCACGAGTCCGACACCCTCGTGTCCCTGTCGCTGTCGGATCCGTTCTGGGTCCAGTTGCACGGCGACGCGCTGAGGTCCCTGCTACCCCGAGTCGACGTCCTGTTCGCCAACGAGGACGAGGCATGTGGCCTGGCCGGTACCGAGGACGTCGACGAGGCGGTCAGCAGGCTTGCCGAGCAGTGCGCCACCGTCGTGGTCACCCGGGGGGCCAAGGGGTCGATGGTGGCCACCGTCGACGGCACGGTATCGGTCCCCGCGGAGGCGGTATCCCGGGTGGTCGACTCGACCGGCGCCGGCGACAGCTTCGCCGCCGGCTTCCTGCATGCCATGGTGCGCGGCGCCGATCCCGGGACCTGCGCCCGCCTCGGGGGCCTGGTGGCCGCCGAGATCGTAAGCCACCTCGGCGCCCGGCCCCTGGTGTCCCTGGCCGATCTGGCCGCCTCCGCCGGCCTCACCCTCTAAACCCGCTCCCGGTCGCAGGCCGGTGCAGGAGGTCTCGTGCGCGGGCCACAGCTCCGGCCCGCCCCTTGGCCGTGTGTTCGGGGCCCGGTGCCGGCGGCTGATGGACCAACACGGCGGACCTTTCCCTCAGGCTTGCCCAACTCAGGTCATCGTGTCTCCATCTGTTAGGCGGATCCGCCTTCGCGGTCGGCGCGCCACCTTCGACGCTCGGGCAGCGTGACGTCGCCGTAGCCGTTGCAGCGCACCTCGGTCGGTCGCAGCTCGAACAGCAGGTAGCGGTCGGCGGGACCGTAGCTGGCGGCGGCGGCGACTGTCGCCCGCACGGCGCCGTCCTCGACGAGGTGTCCGGTGCCGCTCACCGACGCCTCGCCGCCGGTCCCGGCGTTGTCCGGCACGCCGTTGTGGAGGGCGAACCACCCGCGCTCGCGGAGGTCGGCTCCCTTTGGTGAGGTCGGCTCCATGAAAAGGTAGAGCGCGTCGGCGGTGATGATCGGCGTGACCGGGTGGACCCTCGGCGCGCCGCACGCCCGCACGGTCGCCAGGTACGACGGCAACGCCCGCAGCCGCTCCGCCACGAACGCCGCCAACTCCGGTTCGGCGGCGCCGAAGGCGCCCCAAGTCGTCATCCGCCCATGATGGACGCGGCATGGCCCACCGCCCGTCCATCTCGCTCGAACCGATCGGCTACGTCATCACCGCCCACGTGGACCCGCCGCAGGACGGCAGCGCTCAGACCGTGGTATGCGTCGCGCCGTGCGAGCGACCCGTATGGCGAGAGTCGGCTCTCGACTCTCATCACTTTGGGTCGGCCGCTCGGCGACGGTTGTAGAGGCGGATGGACCAGAGGTAGCTGGCCAGGGCGATACCGACGCTCCAGGCGACGGCGGCGATTGCGTGCGTGCGGATCGGGCCGCCGGTGAGGAGGCCGCGGACGGTTTGGGTGACGGGGGTGAAGGGCTGGTATTCGGCGAACTGGCGCAGCCCGGTCGGCATGGTGGAGGTGGGGACGAATCCGCTGCTGAGGAAGGGCAGCAGGGTGAGGAACATCGGGGTGTTGCTGGCGGTCTCGACGCTCTTGGCGGCCAGGCCGAGGGCGGTGGACAGCCAGACGAGGGCGATGGCGAACAGGGCGAGCATCCCGGCGGTGGCGAGCCATTCCAGCGGGTTGGCGTTGGGTCGAAATCCGATGGCCAAGGCGACCGCGACGACGAGGACTAGCACGGCGAGGGTTTGCAGCAGGCTGCCGATGACGTGGCCGGTGAGCACGGCGGCCCGGGCGATGGCCATGGTGCGGAAGCGGTCGATGATGCCTTGGGTCATGTCCATTGCGACCGAGATTGCGGTGCCCAGCGCGGCCGAGGCAACGGTGACGATCAGGATGCCAGGGACGAGATAGGTGAGGTAGGCGTTCCGGTCCGAGTGTGCGTTGCCGGGCATGCTGAGGCCTGCACCGAGTTGGCCACCGAAGACGTAGACGAACAGCAGCAAAAACACGATCGGGAAGCCGGCCAGCATCAGCGTCAGGGATGGGTAGCGCAGCTGGTGTTTGAGGTTGCGGCGAAGCATGGTCGCTGAATCGGCGACGGTGTAGGCGAGGGAACTCATCGTGGGTGCGCTTCTTCATGCTGGCGGGTGGTCGGTTCGGTGGTGGCGTGGCCGGTGACGGCGAAGAAGACGTCGTCCAGGTCGGGGGTATGGATGGACAACTGGTCGACATCGATTCGGGCATCGGCTAACTCGTTGAGCAGGTGGCGCAGTGCTTTGACGCTGCCGTCGCCGGGGACTTGCAGGCTGAGCTGCTCCTGGTCGGATGACGATGCGGGAATAAGCTCGGCAGCCGAGCGCAGCACGCGCGGGTCGGCGAACCGGAGTTCAACATGGCCGCCAGGGATTTGGCGCTTCAACTCGACGGGGGTGCCTTCGGCGACGATGCGGCCGTGGTCGAGAACCGCGATTCGACCAGCGAGCTGGTCGGCCTCCTCGAGGTATTGCGTGGTAAGGAAGATCGTGACTCCGTCGGCCGCCAGCTCACCGATGATCTGCCACATGGTGCGGCGGCCGCGAGGATCCAGCCCGGTGGTTGGCTCGTCGAGAAAGATCACGGTCGGGTTGCCGACCAGGCTCATCGCCAGATCGAGCCGCCGCCGCATTCCGCCGGAGTAGGTCGACAGCGGCTTGTCTGCGGCGTCGGTGAGGTCGAAACGCTCCAACAGCTCTGCGATCCGGCGGCGACCCGCGGCGCGTCCGAGGTGGCGAAGGTCGGCCATGAGGCGGAGGTTCTCCTCCCCGGTGAGCAGGTTGTCGACGGCGGAGAACTGGCCGGTGACCCCGATCACGGCGCGAACTCCGTCCGGGTCGGTGGCTACGTCGTGACCGCCGACCCGGCTGTCGCCGGCGTCGGCGCGGATCAAGGTGGACAGGATGCGCACCATCGTCGTCTTCCCGGCTCCGTTCGGGCCGAGCAGGGCGAAGATCGTGCCTTCGGCGACCGTGAGGTCGACCGCGTCCAGCACGGCGTGCTCGCCGAAGGATTTGCACACTCCGCGGGCGTGGATCGCCGGCTCGGTCGGGCTGATAGTCATTGCTCCTCGCTGTCAGTGATTCGGTGCGTCGTCGGGGAGCTCACCACCGGCACGTAGCACCGCACGGTGGGCCTTCCAGTCCTGTTCCAGCTCCGGCAGCCGCGCCACCAGGAAGTTCGCAAATGCGGCCCATTCCAGCAGCACCGCCCGCCGGGCGAGGGGGGTGTCGCCCAGCAATGCCAGGCCTTCCCGTGCCAGATCAGCCTGCTCGCGGTACTCGGACACGTCGAACCCCATCGACCGGGGTCCAGTGAGGTCGATGCGGATCCGGTCCATCCGCTCACCCGCTACCCGCGAACGACGGATCATGTCGAGGTTGTCCAAGGCGTTGGCCGCGCCGGCGATCGCGCTCCGACTGGCCAGCAACGCCTCTGCCAAGTCCCTGATGGTCTGCTCCCGTGGCTCGCAGATCGCCAGATAGCCCAGCAACCGACCCACCATCGGCGCCATGCCGTAGCGACGGGCATACAGGCGGCCTGCGTGGTCGGCGAACGTGATCTCGGCATCCGTCGGCACAGCCCAGAGAGTACATGCAAGACTGCGATAACACAAATCAATGTTATCCGAGTCTCGCACGGCGGCGTGTCTCGACTGGCGAACCGTTACCGGGACGGACGCCGACCGCCCTGTCCCATCCCGGAAGCGGACCCTCTGCGGGCGGTCCGTGCCGGCTATAAACCTCATGGCTGCGGCGACCCGAACGTCTCGGAGGACTACCGACACGCGCTCGAGGCGCTGTTCAGCGCGTCCTACGCAGCGAAGTTCCTGAGCAAGCGCGAACTGCGCCGAAGCTGCGTACAATCCTGCGGCAACCAGGAGCGACAGCGCCACGGCGCCACAGCCATAGGTCACCGCGAGCCCTCCGCGATCGCCGTCCCAGCTGACCATCGATGTGTGGCTTGAGCGTGCTGGGTCAGGAGGTTCTCGAAGAAGATGTGGCTGAGGATGTCGAGACCGGTCTGGCGGCTCCGTCCCAGGGGCAGATGCGGCCACCGGGGCCGCACCACACCAAGGAGACCCAGCATGACGAAGTATCTGCTTCTCAAGCACTACCGCGGCGCCCCCGAGGCCGTCAACGACGTCCCGATGGACCAGTGGACCCCAGAGGAGATCGAGGATCACCTGCGGTACATGGCCGACTTCGCCGCCCGGCTCGAGGGCACCGGTGAGTACGTCGACGGCCAGGCGCTGTCGCCCGAGGGCACGTTCGTCCGGTACGACGGGGAAGGCCGACCACCGATCACCGACGGGCCCTTCGCGGAGACCAAGGATCTGATCGCCGGCTGGATGGTGATCGACGTCGACACCTACGAGCGCGCCCTCGCGCTCGCCGGCGAGTTGTCGGCGGCCCCCGGAGCCGGCGGCAAGCCGATCCACGAGTGGCTCGAGGTACGCCCGTTCCTGAGCTCACCGCCGACGGTCACCGAGTGACCAGACCGGCCAAGGCAGATCAGGTGATGGACGAACTGCTGCTGCGGGAGCTGACTCCCGGGGTGATCGACGTCCTCGTGAAACGCGGAGTTGACTTCACGACGGCCGAGGAAGCTGTTCAAGAAGCACTCCTCCAGGCTGCGCTGACCTGGCCGGATCTGGAGCCCACCGACCCGAAGGGCTGGCTGGTCACGGTTGCCTGGCGCAAGTTCCTCGACGCCCACCGCTCCGAGGCCTCCCGTCGCGGCCGGGAGCAGCGGGTTGAGGTCGAGCCGCCGCCCGGACCGACCGAGACCGCAGACGACACGTTGCAGCTCTTCTTCCTGTGCGCCCATCCGTCGCTGACCCCGGCCTCCGCGGTGGCCCTCACGCTGCGCGCCGTCGGTGGCTTGACC
>JBPCNZ010000110.1:0-4858 GCA_051000755.1 Acidimicrobiales bacterium
TAGCTAGTTATCACTACAGACAGGTAAGCCTGACTGCTATGCCAAGTGTTGGATCCCTGCACCTCGGACCTCCTCAGGCGGGAGAGAGTATTGGCCCTACGACGTCACTCCAGCGGAGCCGCACCCATCAGAATTAGCTGTTGTGGATCCCGCCATCCTCCATGCGGCCTCCGCCGCAGTCCACCCGTTCTCCAACCACCCGAACGCGGTGCTGCAACCCCCAAGTCGCTATCGCCAGCGACCTGGTCAGCTCGCTCGTCATGAAACCCGTCGGCGGCACCATCCATGCCCGCCGGGGCACCGTCCACTGGCCCCTCGTCTCCCGCCTGGTCGCTGGATCGGTGCCCGCCGCCCTCGCCGGGGCCTACGTCCTCAACCACCTCGGTCACGCCCCCAGCGTCCAACACAGCGTCAAGCAGCTCGTCGAGTGAGCGTTGATCGACGCCTCGCCAGCCTCGTCGCCAAGATGACCCTGACCACCCGCGCCGCCCGCCGGCGAGAGGCCGCCGGCGAGGGCGGCAACGACACCCCTACCTCGTCAAGACCATCCCCACGTGGCCGTGGGCGTCGTCGGCGGGTTCATGGTCGGCCTGACCTCGGTCGGATCCGGGTCGCTCATGATCATCCTGCTCATGCTCCTCTACCCCCGGCTCACCTCACGCTCACTCGTCGGGACCGACCTGGTCCAGGCCATCCCCCTCGTCGCTGCCGCCACCGTCGGCCAAGCCGTCTGGGGCCACGTGAACCTGGGCATCTCCGGGGCGCTGATCATCAGGGCCATCCCCGGCGTCTGCGTCGGCGCCCGCGTCTCCGCCCGCGCCCCCGAGAAGATCGTCCGGCCCATCCTGGCGTTCGTCCTGGTCGCCTCGGGCCTGTCGCTGCTCCTCGCCGACAACGGCAATGGTCTGGCCCTGGCGCTTGGTCATCGTGATCGTCACCGGCCACCCCCTCTGGGCGCCGTCGATGCCACCCTCCTGCGCTGGGCGGACTGGAACCGCGCTGGGCACCGCCGCACCCTCTGGGTGGCCCTCCTCGGCATCGGAGCACCGCTCGGGATCGGCCTGGTCGCCACCGTTGCCTACCTCGCCCTCATCCGCCGTCACGTGCTGACGCCGGCACCCAACGGCACGCAGCGGCACCGCTGGCCGACGCCGAGCACACCGTCGGCGATCCCCGGCCCTGGCCGCGGCCCTCCCCAGCCCCGTCGCCCTGCTCGCCGGCGCCGCCATGGCCCGTGATCGAAAGGCCGGCGAGGTCATTCCCCGACATCATCTCCACACCAGAGGCGACGGGGAGGACGTCGGGTGAGATTCACGGTCGACACCTACCCCTCGTCGTACACGAATCGAAGTATGCTCCGGACGGTGCGCTCCAGACCTACGGTCGACTGTGGAGGTCCAGGGTTCGGCTGCCGCTCCACCGGGAGCCGGGCCGAGACGTACGGGTCCGAAGCATCTAGCCGTCGGTTGCGGCTGAGCCGCGTCCGGTCGGCTGCACCTGCAGGTCTCTGTCATGCCGTGCTTCGAGATCAAGGGAGTCATCCCCCGTGTTCCAGTCCATCGCATCCTTCGCAGCCCGCCGGCACCGCCTGGTCCTGGCCAGTATGGGAGTGCTGTTTCTCGTCGTCACCGTCATCGGCATGGGCGCCTTCAAGCCTGAAGGCCGGGGGAGACCGACCCGAGTGCGCCGTCCTCCCAGGCCGAGTCACTGCTGTCCCCGCATTTCGGCGGCGAGCAGCAACTGGTCATCTTGGTCACCGGCCATCAGGTCGCCCCGAGGGGCTGCGGCTTCAGCCGTCAGGTGAATCGGGGCTGGGGGCGCGGGCCTAACGTCCCCGGTGAGTGTCACAGCCGGCTCGTAGGCTCCTTCGGCCAGGTGGTAGAGGCATCAGCTGCCGTCGGCGAGCTGGGTGGAAGCCAGCCAGGCGTAGGCCGCCTCCGCCTCGGCCACCCGCCCGGCGACGACCAGGGCCATGGCCGCCTCGACGTGGTTCCACGGATCAGCGTCGACAGCGGTGACCACCGCCCCGAGACGCATGGCCTCGAAGGCATGACGGCCCCCGCCCGCCCCGAGATCAAAGCTCAACCGACCGAGCCACATCGCCGCCCCTCCCACAAGATGGTGGGATTCGATTCCACTTGGCGGCACCTTCGATCGAGGACACACACTGGGTGGCGGTGGTACCGGACTACAGTGTCACCGTGAAGCCAATGTCCGTTCGGTTCTCCGACGAGCTCCACGAACGCTTGAAGCGCCGGGCCGACGAGCGGTCCGAGCCACTCTCGACCGTTGCCCAGCAAGCGGTGAGCGAATGGCTGGACATGGCGGAGCATCCCGGGGTGGTGTTCCGGGATGGTCCAACCGGCCGACGTGCCGGCTTGGCGGCTGGACCCGACCTGTGGGAAGTGGCCGCCGTCCTCGCTATCCAGGACGGCACGCCCGACCAACGTCTGGCGGCGGCCGCAGGACATCTGGGGCTGCCCCTCCGCCAAATCGAGATCGCAGCCGATTACTGGGTTTCTCATCGCGCTGATATCGACAAACGCATAGCGGCGAACGTAGAGGCTTCCGACCGAGAGCTACTTGCCTGGCAGCAACGCCGAGACCTCCTCGGCGCCTGAACACCGCTGGTGCGATTTCTGCTCGACGAGATGTACCCTCCCGGCGCGGCTCGCCGGCTGCGCGACCGAGGCGTCGATGCCGTGGCCGTCACGGAGTCGATGGCCCTCGCCGGGCTGGACGACGAAGTCATCCTCGCCCTGGCTGCGTTGGACCAGCGAGTCCTGGTCACCGAGAACATCTCCGATTTCGCCGTGCTCGGACGGACGGCCGAACACGTAGGGATCGTGTTCTGTCATTTCAGGCGCTTTCCACGCGGTGCCGACCACATCCAGCGCCTGGTCGTGGGTCTCGCCCGTCGCGGCCGCCAGCTCCCGGGCCAGGCGCTCATTGTTGATGTTCAACCCCATGGCAGAATTCCTTTGCGACCTCTTCCATCATTGCCGCTCCACCACATTGAGCTCCCGGCCCGAATCGAATCGAGGTGCTACGGGGAGTGGACGATGTCGTGGGTGCCGATTCGGCGCCACGACATGCGCCTGGCCGGCGTTGACCTCGACACCGAACTGCCAGGTGGCCCGACCGTCAGGGGCGAAGGTCATCTCTATGATGTCACCGGCCCCTTGCACGCCTTTCACCGGAGGCCGAGCCGGAATGGCCGACCTGCTTCCAGATCCTCGACGAACCGGCCGACCGCGGTCCGAAACCGCTTCTGCTCGGCAGGGCCGAGCGATTGCCAGTCCTGATCCAATCGAGGAAGCCGTTGGTAGGTCGGCACCTACCGGAGCGAGTCGAGGAAGGCGCCGCCGTTGTCAAACACGGTTCCCTCGCAGGCGGTGTCGTCTGCTCGCTTGCTTCCCGTTCCCCCGCCTGCCGGGCGTTGGTCCAGAACCACGCCTGCTCGGCCGGGATCGACTTGAGTCCGCTCATTGTCACCCGGCCGTCCGCCACGATAAATGCCACGTCGTCGCCCTCCTCGACGTGCAAGGCTTCCCGGACTTCTCGGGGCAGGGTGATTTGTCCCCTTCTCCTGACCACCGCTCTGGCCAAATCTCAACTCCTCTGACATTCGTACTTTCGCGATTCATCCTAGAGCGGCCTCTCCGCCGCCGCTCGTACGAGCTGCGCTCACCGCCGGGGAAGCGCACACATTGGGGGTGGACGCACCCGGTCCAGTAGCTGCCCTCGGGATGGCGGAGGTGCCGGGTCCAGCCCAGCAGGGTGACCGCCTCAGTCCGGAGTCCGGCGGCGTCGAGGGCCAGGACGCACTCGGCCGTCTCCGCCGCGGTCACCCACGGATTCTCGACGATGCAGCGCACCTCCGCGTCGTCCATCACCGGTCCTTGATGGCGAAGGCGGCGGGCCGGTGAGCGACGATATGGCCCACCCGACCGAAAGCCAGCTCCCAGTCGGGGCGCTCCAAGCCCAGGCGGAGGGCGACGGCCACGGCCACGGCACAACGCAGCCTGCCAGAGGTAGCTCCAGGACGGTCAGGTGGTCCTTTGTGGCTCCATGGACCGGTGTTATACACAGCGATCGGTCGGCGGTACGCTTCTCGCATGTCGCGGCTCGACCGGATCACCACGGATTCTTCGATCTGTCATGGCCAGCCGACGGTAAGAGGGTTGCGCTACCCGGTAGAAAACCTCCTTGAGCTCCTGGCTTCCGGCATGACCATTGAGGAGATCATCGAGGACCATCCTGACCTCGAACGCGACGACCTCCTTGCTGCGCTGGAGTTCGGGGCGTTGGCCTCGGGTCAACGCCGGGTGGTGCCGCTCAACGTCGCATGAGGTTCCTCATCGACGCCCAGTTACCGGCGAAGCTCGCCATTCGGCTCGTGACCGCCGGGCACGACGCAGTTCACACGTCGCAGCTCCCGGAGGGGAACCGAGCGACCGACGCGTCCCTCTCCGCCCTCGCCGATGCCGAGGACCGGATAGTCGTGACGAAGGATCGGGACTTCCGTGACAGCCACCTGCTCCGGCGGTCCCCTCGACGGCTGCTCGTCGTGGCCACCGGAAACATCGCCAACAACGACCTGCTCACCTTGGTTACCAACAACTTGACGACAGTCGTGGAGGCCCTGAGCGAGGCGGCGTTCGTGGAGCTTCGCTGGACGGGTCTGGTCATCCACGGTGGGGCACCTGAGGACTTCCCTGACCGCTGACTCGCCTATCGCTCCTGGGCGTCGGAGAGCTCGGAGAGGTCCAGGCCGGCGGGGAGGTGCTCGCCCCGGAACAGCCCCGACGCTCCCCCATCGCCGGCCAGAACGTGGTGGGCCATGATCACCGCCGCC
>JBPCNZ010000111.1:0-25548 GCA_051000755.1 Acidimicrobiales bacterium
TCCTCGGCCTCACCCCGCCGCGTTCGCGGGGTCAAACCCCGCGTGTTTGTTCTTGTGGGTGCGGCGCCTCTGGGTCCGCCCGCCCGCCGCGTCCACGTAGCGCCGGGTGAGGCTGGCGATGCCCGAGAGGTGACCGAGCAGGTTGAGCACCGTTCGCTCCGCGGTCAGAACCGAGGCCAGAGGCCCGGCGACGGCGGCGATGACGGTCCCGGCGGCGACGGGGTCACCGTCGCCGAGCTGCCAGGTCACGGTGATGCCGGCGTCGACCGACGAGAACGCCTCGGTGGCGGCCAGCCGGCCGGCCAGGACGCCGGCGGTGCGGGCCACGATGGCGGCGGTCACAGTCGCTTCGGCCGGCACCAGCCCGGCGGTCAGGTCCCCGAACACCCCGAGGTCCTCGGCCAGCGCCCGGGCGACGACGTCGCGCACGGCACTGATGGGCGGGTCGAGCCAGGTCACAGCACCAGCCGGTGCAGCCACGCCGCTGACGTCTCCGGGAACTCGGTGCGGCTGTGGGCGCCGCGGCTCTCCTCGCGGGCCGCCGCCGCGTCGAGGACGGCGGCCGCGACGGTCATCAGGTTGGCGACCTCGTAGCCACAATCGGTGGTGGGTGCCGCCCCGGCGGCGACCACGGTCTGCAGCACCCGGCGAGTCTGGTCGAGGGACGCGGCCGAGCGCACCACGCCGGCGCCGGTGCTCATGGCTCGCTGCAGCTCGATGCGGGCGGAGGCGGCATCGACGACGGCGCCAACGGCCCAGCTGGACGGGTCCCGCTCGAGGCGCACGGCGCCGATCCCGCTGCGGTCGGGCCGGCCCGTGAGCACGGCGCCGAGGGGACCGGTGGGCTCGGGCCCGTCCTTGCCCCGGCTGATGGCATCGACGGCCCGGGACGCGAAGACCAGGCCCTCGAGCAGGGAGTTTGAGGCCAGCCGGTTGGCCCCGTGCACGCCCGTGCACGCCACCTCCCCCGCCGCCCACAAGCCGGGCAGGCTGGTGGCCCCGTCGAGGTCGGCGGCGACCCCGCCACAGAGGTAGTGGGCAGCCGGCGCCACCGGCAGCCACTCGTGCAGGGGGTCGAACCCGGCGGCCCGGGTGGCAGCGACCAGAGTGGCGAAGCGCCGCTCCAGGCCGGGTACGTGCCGCCCGTCGAGCCACAGGTGCTCGACCCCGGTCTCGAGCATCCGGGTGGTCATGGCCCGGCTGACGACGTCGCGGGGCAGCAGCTCGTCGACGAAGCGTTCGCCGGCGTGGTCGACGAGCAGGGCGCCCTCGCCGCGGAGGGCCTCGGAGAGGAGGGGCCGGGGCATGACCGGGTGGTGGAGGGCGGTGGGATGGAACTGCACGAACTCGATGTCGGCGACCTCCACCCCGGCCCGCAGCGCCATGGCCACGCCGTCGCCCGTCGACGTCGACGGGTTGGTGGTGACCGCGAACAACTGGCCCGCCCCACCGGTGGCCAGCACCGTGTGGGCGGCACGGACCTCGGAGAAGCTCCCGCCGGTACCGAGGACCCGCACCCCCCGGCATCGCCCCCCCTCGACGATCAGGTCGGTGGCGAAGCACCCCTCCCACAGCACCGCGGCGCTGGCCCGGACGGCATCGACGAGGACCCGCTCGACCTCGGCGCCGGTGGCCGCGCCCCCGGCATGGACGACGCGGGGGACCGAGTGGCCCCCTTCACGGGCCAGCTCCAGCACGCCGGCGGTGTCCCGATCGAACGAGGCGCCGAGGGCCACCAGGTCACGGACCCTCTGCGGCCCTGACCCGGTGAGGATCTCGACGGCATCGACGTCGCACAGCCCGGCCCCGGCGGCGAGGGTGTCGGCCACGTGGAGGGCGGCCGAATCGGCCCGATCCGGGTCCCGGGCGTCGATGGAGATCTCGTCGTCGCTGAGCACGGCCGCCACCCCGCCCTGGGCCCAGGCGGTGGCCGATGCCGACAGCTCGGCCTTGGCAACGACACCGACCCTCAGGCCCGGATCGCCGGCCAGGGCCCGCAGAGCGCCTGTGAGCCCGGCCACCCCGCTGCCCACGAAGACGACGTCGAGGGGCTGAATCTCGGGGGGCAGGGTCACGTGAGGGCCGGGACGGTGGCGGCCATGTTGTCGATCAGGCGGGCCCGGCCCAGCCTGGCCGCCACCAGCAGCCGCACCTCACCGCTCAGCCGGGGCGGCACGGAGAGGTCGGCCGGGTCCACGACGGCGGCGTAGTCCAACGTCAGCGCGGGCGTGGCCGCCACCGCCCCGGCCATGGCCGCCGCCACCGCATCGGGGTCGGTGAGCCGGTCATCCTCGACGGCCCGGCGCCCGGCGAGCAGGGCCCAGTACAGGTGGGGCGCCACCTGCCGCTCCTCGGCGGTGAGATAGGCGTTGCGGCTGGAGAGGGCCAGCCCGTCGGGGTCACGGACGATCGGGCAGCCGACGACCTCCACCGGGAGGGCCAGATCGCGGGTCATGGTCCGGAGGACGGCCAGCTGCTGGAAGTCCTTCTCCCCGAAGTAGGCCCAGCACGCACCGGCGATGCCGAACAACCGGGCCACGATGGTCGCCACCCCGTCGAAGTGCCCGGGCCGGGAGCGTCCCTCGAGCGGCGCCGACACGCCCTCCACCCGCACCACGGTGGCGGGCGGCTCGGGCCACATCTGTTCGACCGAGGGGGCGAAGACGATGTCGGCTCCGACCCCGGCGGCCAGTTGGCAATCGGCGTCGAGATCCCTTGGGTAGGACGCCAGGTCGTCGGTCGGCGCGAACTGCAAGGGGTTGACGTACACACTGACGGCCACCGTGTCGCAGTCGGCAACGGCCCGGCGGATGAGCGACAGATGGCCGCCGTGGAGGGCGCCCATGGTCGGCACCAGACCGACCCGGCCGCCTTCGGCCCGGCGCTCGCCGAGGACCGCCCGCAGCTCCACCGGCTCGGCGATCACGGGGACGGTCACCACCCGCGACCGGCCCGGTCCACCATGGGGATCAACGTACCGGCAGGCCGTACCCCCTGACCAAGCCCATCGCTCCCGGCGCCGACCAGCTCCGGCGCCAGGTCGGCGAGGGGGACAACCACGAAGGCCCGTTGCCACATCCGCGGGTGGGGGACGGTCAACTCCTCGTCGTCGACGGTCAGCTCCCCAACGAGGAGGATGTCGACATCGAGGGTGCGCGGCCCCCACCGTTCGTGACGCACCCGGCGGGCCGCCGCCTCCGCCCGCCGGGCCGCATCGAGCAGCTGGTGGGGGCTGAGGGTCGTGGACAGCTCGACCACGGCGTTGAGATAAGGCCCCTGGGCGGCGGGGCCACCCACCGGATCGGTCTCGTACACCGGGGAGACGGCCACCACGTCGGGGAGGTCGGCCACCGCCGCCGCCAGGTACCCCCGCCGGTCGCCGAGGTTGGACCCGATGCCCACAAAGGCCCGCCGCTCGGTGGGACGGGCAGCGCCGGGGGGGGCGTCATTGCCCAACTTCTTCATCGCCGCGATCGGTCGACGGGGCGCCGGACGATCGTCACCGCCGAGCTGGCCAGGTCGAGCGGCACCGGCGGCCGCAGCTTGCGCACGGTCACCGTCACCTCCTCGGCGAGGGGTCCACCCACCGCCAGCACGGCGTCGACGATCCGCTCCGCCAGGTGCTCGAGCAGGTCGGCATGGGGTCCGCCCACCGCCCCCGCCACCGCGGTCGCCACCGCCCCGTAGTCGATGGTGTCGGCCAGGTCGTCGCTGCGCCCGGCGCCGGCCAGGTCGGCCACGACGTCGACATCGACCTCGAAGGGCTGGCCCCGTTGGTGCTCCTCGGGCAGCGCCCCGTGGGTTCCGATGACCCGCAGGCCCCGCAGCTCGATGCGGTCGCCGGTCACCGGCTCAGGTGCCGAGGGGCTCGCTGGCATGACCGGCCAGGGCCGGCGCCAGGGCCACCAGTTCCCGGCCGGCAGGACCCATCTGGCGGTGCATGATCTGCTCGACGACGGCAATGGTCCGCGGTCCGGAGTTGACCATCCCCGACCACCGCAGGTAACCGGCGACGACGCCCATCAGCCGGTCGTTGAGCTCCTCCTGGTGGACCAGGATGCGCTCGCCGTCGCCCAGCCATCGCTGGAGGTGGGCGTAGACCTCCGGCAACACCACCATCGGGTCGTCGTGGGGCCCGAAGGGGATGTGGGACCAGGTGACCCCCAGCTCCTCGTAGGCATGGAGGTTGTGCGACGACGGCAGCAGGGACAGGATCCGGTTGAAGCCTTCGCCCCGCAGCCACAGGATCTCCTCGTGGCGGCGCACCTTGCGGTGGTTGCGGGCGTAGCCGCCGGGCCGCTCGCTGACCGCCAGGTAGCCCTTGATGATCCACGCGAACAGCCGGGGCGGGATGCCCTTGGCCCACTTCCCCTTCACCGTCGCTCACCAGCCGCAAAGACGGAAGGGCGGGCCAGGCGGATGGCGGCCGCCACCGCAGCCACGTCGTGGACCCGGACCATGGCCGCCCCCCGGGTGATGGCCCACACGGCGGTGGCCACCGATGCCTCGACGCGGTCGGCTGCGGGGGCCGGAGGCTGGCCGGGGCCGACGCTGAGCGGACCGAGAAACGACTTGCGACTGGTCCCCACGGCCACATCCCACCCCGTCGCCACCAGCTCATCGAGGTGGCGCAGGAGGGACAGGTTGTGGGCGGCCGTCTTGGCGAATCCGATTCCCGGGTCGATCCACACCCGCTCGACGCCGGCCGCCCGGGCCTGCTCGGCGCAAGCCACCAGATGGTCCCGGACCTCGGCGACGACGTCGTCGTAGTGGGCGTGGGCGTTCATGGTCGTCGGGTCGGCCCGGGCGTGCATGGCCACCCACCCGGCGCCGCCGGCGGCCGCCACCTCGAACAGCGACGAGGACACGTCATTGAGGACGGTCGCCCCGGCGGCGATGGCGGCTGTGGCCACCCGGGCCTTGCGGGTGTCGATGGAGACGGTGACCTTCCCGGCCAGGGCCTCGACGACGGGCAGGACCCGGCGGAGCTCTTCGTCCTCGGGCACCGGCCGGGCCCCCGGGCGGGTCGATTCGCCCCCCACGTCGACGATGTCGGCACCCTCGGCGATCAATGCCTCACCGTGGGCGATGGCGCGACCGTGATCGAACCAGCATCCTCCATCGGAGAACGAGTCCGGCGTCACATTGACGATGCCCATCACCACGGTCACCGCAGCAGGGTACCGGTCCCAGTCAACCCGGGAGTCAAGCCCGGTGACCGTGGATGAAGCTCAACGCCTCCGCCCGCGACGCAGGATTGTCGCGGAACTGGCCGCGAACGGCCGAGGTCACGGTGCGGCTCCCCGGTTTCCTCACCCCTCGCATCGACATGCACAGGTGCTCGGCCTCGACGACCACCAGGACACCGCGCGGCGCCAGGACCCCCTCGATGGCGTCAGCGACCTGGGAGGTCAGGCGTTCCTGGACCTGGGGCCGGCGGGCGTAACCCTCCACCAGGCGGGCCAGCTTGGACAGGCCCGTGACCTTGCCGTCCTCGTTGGGGATGTAGGCGACGTGAGCCTGGCCCAGCCAGGGCACAAGATGGTGCTCGCACACGCTGTAGAGGGGGATGTCCTTGACCATCACCATCTCGTCGTGGTCGGCCTCGAAGGTCACCCGCAGATGCTGGCCGGGGTCCTCCCGGAGCCCCGAGAACAGCTCCTCGTACATCCGGGCCACCCGCTCGGGAGTGTCGATCAGCCCGCTGCGGTCGGGGTCCTCGCCGATGCCGATGAGGATCTCCCGGACAGCCGCGGTGATCCGGGCCGTGTCGACCGGCCGCCCCACCCGGGCCGGGGCCGGGGCCGGGGTGTCATGGTTGCCGCTGGTCGAGGTCATGAGCCCGGATTCTCTGCGCCCCGCCGGCGGCGGGCGGGGGTGGCGGTGCCCTTGGGGGCGGCCGGCTTGGCCGGAGTCGCCCCCCGCTTGGCCACCGCCGGCCTGGGCGAGGCCCCGGGCTTGGGGGTGCCGACCGGACGGGTCCCGTCGGGACCACCAGATCCGTCCGATGGACCGCCGGGGGCGCTCTCGCGTCGAGCCCGGCGGGGGGCTCGGCCGCTGCGGGTGGTGGCCACGTCCTGGCCCGGCGCCGGGATGTCTCCGGCCGGCACCCGCCACGGCTCCAGGCCGCCGATGATGGCCATCAGTTCGGGGGTGTCGAGGGTCTCCTGGTCGATCAGGGCCCGGGCCAGGGTCTCGAGGGTGGTGGCATGGGCCGCCAGGATGGTCCGGGCCCGGTCGTGGGCCTCGTCGATGAGGTGTCGAACCTCGGCATCGATGGCGGCTGCGATCTGGTCGGAGTAGTGGGTCTTGGAGCCCATCTCCCGCCCGAGGAACACCTCGCCCCCCGGTTCCGACAGCTGCTGGGGCCCGAGGGTGTCGCTCATCCCGTACTCGGTCACCATGGCCCGGGCCAGGCGGGTGGCCTTCTCGATGTCGTTCTCGGCGCCGGTGGTCGGTTCGTCGAAGACCAGTTCCTCGGCGCTGCGGCCGCCCATGCACATGGCCATGGCGTCGCGCAGCTCGCTGCGGGAGTGATTGAACTTGTCATCGGCCGGGAGGGTGAAGGTCAGACCGAGGGATCGGCTGCGGGCCACGATCGACACCTTGTGGATGGGATCGGCGTGGGGCAGGACGTGGCCGACAATGACGTGGCCGGCCTCGTGGTAGGCGGTGATGGCCTTGTCGTGGTCGGAAAGGACCAGGGTCTTGCGCTCCGGGCCGGCCAGCACCCGGTCGATAGCTTCCTCGCACTCGCGCATGCCGATCTGCTTGAGGTTGCGCCGGGCGGTCAGCAGCGCCGCCTCGTTGAGCAGGTTGGACAGGTCGGCACCGGTGAAACCGGGGGTGCGCTTGGCCAGCACATCGAGGCTGATCGCCGGGCCCAGGGGTTTGCCATGGGCGTGCACGTCGAGGATCTTGCGCCGGCCCAACTTGTCGGGGCGGTCCACGGTGATCTGGCGGTCGAACCGCCCGGGGCGGAGCAGGGCCGGATCGAGGATGTCGGGTCGGTTGGTGGCGGCGATGAGGATGACACCCTGACGGACGTCGAAGCCGTCCATCTCGACCAGCAGTTGGTTGAGGGTCTGCTCCCGCTCGTCGTGGCCGCCGCCCATCCCCGCCCCCCGGTGACGGCCGACGGCGTCGATCTCGTCCATGAACACGATGGCCGGAGCAGACGATTTGGCCTGCTCGAAGAGGTCCCGGACCCGGCTGGCGCCGACACCAACGAACATCTCGACGAAGTCGGAGCCCGAGATGGAGAAGAACGGGACCCCGGCCTCCCCGGCCACGGCCCGGGCCAGGAGGGTCTTGCCGGTCCCGGGCGGGCCGACCAGGAGGACTCCCTTGGGGATGCGGGCCCCGAGCGCCTCGAAGCGGCTGGGCGACTCCAGGAAGTCCTTGATCTCGGTGAGCTCGGCCACCGCCTCATCGGCTCCGGCCACGTCGGCGAAGGTGACCTTGGGCTGGTCCTTGGAGGGGGTCTTGGCCTTGAACCGGCCGAACTGGGTCAGGCGACCGCCGCCCTGGGTCGAGTACAGGAGGTACCCGAAGAAGCCGAGGAGGATCAGCAGCGGCAGGTAGTTGAGCAGGACCGCCAGCAGCGGGTTGGAATGGGGGTGGTCGGTCTTGAAGTCGGGGACGGCCTTGGCGATGTCGGCGGTGATCTGGGGCGTGTAGCGGTCGGGGTAGGTGACCTGGTAGCTGGTACCGCCGACCAGCTTGCCGGTGACCTTCTCCTGACCGTCGTGGATGGTGGCACTGACCACCTTCCCCGACGCCAGGTCAGCCTGGAACTGCCCCGTGCCGAGGGCGGTCGGCCCCGGACCCTGGCGGAGGACCCCGATGACCACCAGGACCACGATGAGGATCAGGAGGGCGTAGGTGATCGGGCTGCGAAGGACTCGTCTCATGCCTTCACCTAGGGTAGTGCCCGCTCATCGCCTGTACGAACGACCGGTTTCAGCTCTGCCGGCCCTCGTAGATGGCGATGTGGCCCAGGTTCCGGTACCGCTCCCCCACGTCGAGGCCGTAGCCGACCACGAAGTCGGGCGGGATGCGGAATCCCTCGTAGAGCAGGTCCAGGGGGGTCGTCTGCAGCCCTTCCTTGACCAGCAGGGCACACACCTCCAAGGACGCGGGGCCGCGCGCCCCGAGGTTGCGCCGCAGGTAGTTCAGGGTCAGGCCGGAGTCCACGATGTCCTCGACGAGCAGGACGTGGCGTCCGGTCAGGTCGGCGTCGAGATCCTTGACTATGCGAACGACCCCGCTGGTCCGCGTCGCACTCCCGTACGAGGAGACGGCCATGAAGTCCATCTCCACCGGGAGGTTGATGGCGCGGGCCAGGTCGGACAGGAACACGAAGGCCCCCTTCAGCACCCCGACCAGCAGGGGCGGGCGGCCGTCGTAGTCCCGGGTGATGGCTGCGCCGATCTCGGCCACCCGGGCCGCCAGCGCCTCCTCGGTGACCACGGTCCGCCCGATCTCCTTGGCCGCCCAGTCCGTCACCGGCCGTCCGCCTCGTTCCCGGTGGCCGCTGGGCTGCCGGCGGGGCCGGCGCCCACCGGCTCGGCCCCGGGGGCGATTCCCGGCGCCTCGGTGCCCACCGGCTCGGTGCCCACCGCCTCGGTGCCCACCGGCTCGGTGCCCACCGGCTCGGCCCCGGGGTCGATGTCGACCGCCTCGGTGCCCGGCGGCTCGAGGGTCAGGCGCCCGTGGGATCGGCGCACCCGCCGGCCGCCGGCCACCTCGGTGGCGACGGCGCCACCCCGGGCCACGCCGAGCACCCGTTCCACCTCCGCCTGGGACGGCGGATGGCGCTCGGCGTCGGAGCCGGCCCGCAGCCACGAGCGCACGGCCCGCCGGGCGAGGGGGGCCGGGGCCGCGGCCAGGGCGTGGGCGTCGGTCGGGTCGAGGTCGGCGGCCAGCTGGTTGAGCAGGGCAGCATCGTCGGCTAGCAGCAGGGCCTGGCGGGCCAGCACCGGGACGGGATCCCGGTTGGCCACCTCGGCGAGGAGGGGCAGCACCCGCAGGCGGACCGCGTTGCGCCGGAACCGCACATCGTCGTTGGTGGGGTCGTGGATGGGGTCGAGGCCGGCGAGGGTGCACACCCGGCGGGTGTCGGCCCGGCGCAGACCGAGGAGGGGCCGGCGCACCCGGCCCCCGCCCATCATGGGCACCAGGCCGTCGAGGGCGGCGCCCCGCAGCACGTTGAGCAGCACCGTCTCGGCCTGATCGTCGGCGGTGTGGCCGGTGAGGACGCCGGGGGGCAGGGCCCGGTACCGGTTGGCCCGGGCCCGGGCCTCGACGTTGCCCCCGGGGTCGACCTGGATCCGCCGGGAGATGAACGACGCCCCGAGCGCACTCACCGCCCTGCCCACCCGGCCGGCCTCCGCCGCGGAGCCGTCCCGGAGGCCGTGGTCGACGTGGTACGCCGTCACCTCCAGACCCGCGACCCGCGCCAGGACGACGAGGGCCAGGGAGTCGGGCCCCCCTGATACGGCGGCGTCGACCGCCCGGGCCGAGGGGAACCGGCAGCGTTGGGCCAGCTCGACCAGCTCCGGATGGCTGAGGTCGGTTGCGGCCGGCGCCGGGCGCCCTGCGGAGGGCTCGGTGACCGTCGCGCCGTCGGTGGGGTGCCGGACGACCACGGGCTTCAGGGCTGGGCCAGCTCGGCCGGGGCCACCGCCCGGGCGATCCAACGGTCCGGCTGGCGGATCTCCGGCCAGGAGGGCAGCCACTGCGGGTCCGTCCACACCCGAGCGAGCATCTCCGGTCCGCCCGCATCCTCGACCGCCTCGATGAACCGTTCGCCCTGCTCGTACTGGCGGAGCTTGGCGTCGAGGCCGATGAGGACGCTGACCACCTTGGTCATCCCTCCCTGGCGGCGCCGCTCCCGCAGGGCCTTGGCGAAGCGGGGGGCGTTGGGGATCCGGTCGGCTCCCGCCCTATCCATGGTGATGTCGCCATGGCCCTCCAGGAGGCTCATCAGCCCACCGATCTCCTGGATGGCCTCGAACTGCTCCGGGGTGGCCAGCAGGGTGACCAGACCGCCGTCGTCGAGCGGGTTGCGGCCCGAGCGGATCCCCTCGGCGGAGCGCCGCAGGGCGTCGAGCAGGCGTTTGGGGTCGGGGTCCAGGCCGTCGAGGGTTTGCGAGACCAGGGAGAGGAAGTGGTCCCGCATCCATGGCACCCCGGTGAACTGGGCCCGGTGGGTGACCTCGTGCAGGGCCAGCCACAGGCGGAACTCCCGGGGCGGGAAACCGAGCTTCTTCTCCAGGGACAGGACGTTCGGGCCCACGTAGTAGACAATGTCCTGGTCCTCGGGCTGCTCGTCCTCGATGAGGAGCTGGTCGTACTGGCCCAGCACCCGGGTTGACATCCACCCCAGCAGCAAACCGACCTGGGCCCCACTCACGGTCCGGCTCACCGAGCCGGGGAGGGCCGGGCCCCGCCGGTCGGCCATGGTGGCCGCCAACTTGTCGGTGACGGGACGGAGCAGGCGCTGGAACGAGGCCACGTTGGCGTGCACCCACGCCGAACGGTCCACCACCCGGGAGCGGGCCGGCCCGGCCAGGGACTGCAGACCCGTCTCGGCGGTGACCAACGCCTCCGCCTCGGCGGTCAACTCCACGAAGTCGGAGGCCAGAGCGGCCAACTCGAATTCGGCGATGTGCGGCGTCCGCTTGGCCACCCTGGACGCGATCCGCTCGGCCACATCCCAGCCGATGAGGCCGGCACCCGCCGACGAAGGGGTCTGCGCTCCGGATGGCTGTGCCGTCGGTGCCGTGGCCTCCGGCACCGTCACAGCTGGGGGCGCCGCGACGCCGTCGGTGTGATCATGGCTCCGATGCTACCGAGCCATGGACGAGACCGACCGTAGGGCGGCGCCGTGGGGACTACGCGATCTTCTTACCGCGCGTCCTGGGCACGGCCATGGGCTCGTGCTGATAGCAGTACTTCCCGTTGTTGTACCTCGACAGCTTCGTCTCGCACCCTGGCTCCCGGCACGCCCGGTCGGCGCCGAAGGACTTCGACGGACGCTCGCTGCCGCTCAACGTGTGACCTCCGAGGGATCGTTCGCTCATCGTCTCGCTCCAACATCTCTACTTGGTACGTAGAACAACAGCGGTGGTGCCGAGCCGATTCCCTGCGCCAAGGAGCCGCTGTGGTTCAGTGTTCGTCACCGATACCCGAACCGGATGGACCGAAATCAGCGGACGGCAACGTGCCTCCCGAAGCCTCGGCCAGCACCGCCGCCACCTTGCGGCGAAGATGCTCGGGAACCTGGTCCCGGCACCGTCTGGCCACCACCGCCTTGAGCTCAGCCTCGAAGTCGAACGCCCCCAGGCAGGGTGAGCATTCTTCGAGGTGGATCTGGATCTGCCGCCGCCGGTCGTCGGTCAACTCCCCGTCGAGGTACCAGTAGAGAGTGTCGAGGGCCTCCTCGCACGTCCCTCGGCCATGGCCGAGGGCGTCGGCGGCCGTCATGCCGTCATCCCCGCTCACCGGGGGCCCCCGGTCCCTGCCGAACCTCTGCCACTCGCCAATGCTCTGCCACTTGCCAATGCTCTGCCACTTGCCGATGCTCTGCCACTTGCCGATCCGGGGTCACGGTTGGTCTCGGTGTCATCCCTCGAAGCAATCATCTGCTGTGTCTACTCACCTTCACATTTGCCTGGCATCGCTGACCGTTCTCGGGAGTGAGAACTGGGGGAGAAGGCTCAGCCAGCGGTCGGGGCCACCAGTCCTCGCTCCATCCCAAATTGGTGCAACGCCTTCTGCAGCGCCTTTCTTCCGCGATGGAGCCGACTCATCACCGTGCCGATGGGGATCTCGAGGATGTCGGCGATCTCCTTGTAGGAGAAACCCTCCACATCCGCAAGCAGCACCGCCATGCGGAATGACTCCGGCAACGACTCCAACGCCTCCTTCACCTCGCTGTCGGTGATGTGGTCCAGCAGCTCCTCTTCGGCGCTGCGACCGGCGGCGACGGCCTCCAGCCCGCCTAGGCGGCGATAGAGGTAGAGGTCCTCGCCCTCGTCGAGCTCGGTCTGTTCCGGCCGACGCTTCTTGGACCGGTAGGAGTTGATGAAGGTGTTGGTCAGGATCTTGTACAGCCACGCCTTGAGGTTGGTGCCCTCCTGGAAGGACCCGAACGCCCGGTACGCTTTGAGATAGGTCTCCTGCACCAGATCCTCGGCATCGGCCGGGTTCCGGGTCATGCGGAGGGCCGCGGTGTACAGCGAGCCCATGTGTTCCATGGCCAGGTCGGCGAAATGGGTCTGGTCGGCCACGCCCCCAATGTACCCCCGGGCACCGACACCCACCGTTGCACCCCTCCCCAAAGGCGCGAACAGGCCCGAACGGGCCGGGGTGGGCCCGCCCGCTGCGGCGTCGGTAGGGTACGGCGTCGGAGGCCACGTGTCGAGGGCCGGGACAGGGGAGAACAGCATGAACGTGACCGTGCTCGGCGGTGGCTCCTGGGGGACGACCGTCGCCACCTTGACCTGCGCCCACAACACCACCACCCTGTGGGCCCGCAACGAGGAGGCCGCCGAGGAGATCGACGGCCGTCACACCAACGAGCGCTACCTCCCCGGGTTCCCCCTGCCCGAGCAGCTCCGCGCCACCGCCGATCTGGAGAAGGCGGTGGTCGACGCCGATGTCCTGGTGGTCGGCGTGCCGTCCAAGGCTTTCCGCTCCACCCTTGCCGAGGCCAAGGACTGGGTCCGGCCGTGGATCCCGGTGGTCAGCCTGACCAAGGGGATCGAGCCGGACACCTTGTTGCGGATGACCCAGATCATCGAGGAGCTGCTCCCCGGCCATCCCGCCGCCGCTCTGAGCGGCCCCAACGTGGCGCGCGAGATCATGGCCGGCCAGGCCGCCGCCAGCGTCATCGCCACCGAGGATCTGGGCGTGGCCGCGGCCCTGCAGCAGGTGCTCCAGCGGGCCCTGTTCCGGGTGTACATGAACCACGACGTCGTCGGCTGTGAGATCGGCGGGGCCCTGAAGAACGTCATCGCCATCGCCGCCGGCATCGCCCAGGGCCTCGAAGTGGGTGACAACACGCGCGCCGCGGTCATCACCCGGGGCCTGGCCGAGTTGACCCGCCTCGGGGTGGCCATGGGCGCCGAGGCCCAGACCCTCGCTGGCCTGGCCGGCATGGGCGACCTCATGGCCACCTGTATCAGCCCCCACAGCCGCAACCGGACCGTCGGCCAGAAGCTGGGCGAGGGCCACACCCTCGACGAGATCCTCAACGACATGCACATGGTCGCCGAGGGGGTGGGGACGGCCGGCGTCACCATGGAGCTGGCCGAGCGCTACGGCGTCGAGCTGCCCATCTGCTCCGAGATCTACCGGGTGGTCCGGGGCGAGGAGAAGCCGATCGACGCCTACCGGGGTCTGGCCGCCAGTCCCGGCCACGAGTCCGAGCCGGGCTGACGCCTTCTCTGCCCTGGCCACCGTGACGTCCCGGTTCCGGTTCCTGGACGCGCCGACCCCGGTCGCCCTGGCCCATCGGGGAGGGGCAAAGGAGAACCCGGAGAACACCTGGGTCGCCTTTTCCCATGCTGTGGATGACCTCGACTATCGCTACATCGAGACGGATGTGCACGCCACCGCCGACGGGGTGGTCGCCGTCAGCCACGACCCGACCCTGGATCGCACGACCGACCGATGCGGCGCCATCGTCGACCTGCCCTGGGCCGAGGTGGCCCGGGCCCGCATCGCCGGTGACCAGGCCATCCCCCGCCTGGAGGAGGTGCTGGCAGCCTGGCCGGACATCCGCTGGAACATCGACGCCAAGCACGATGCCGTCGTCGGACCACTGGCCCAGGTGATCCGGCGGGCCGGCGCCATCGACCGCGTCTGCGTCACGTCGTTCTCGGACCGTCGGCTGGTCCGGGTCCGCCGGGCCCTCGGCCCCGAGCTGTGCACGGCTATGGGTCCCCTGTCCGTCGCCGCTCTGCGGGCTGCCAGCTTCGTCCCGCCGGTCGTCCCCGCCCCGACCTGGGCCGCCGGCGCCGCCCAGGTCCCGATGGCGCAGGGTCGGATCTCGATCGTCGACCCGAGGTTCGTCGCCACCGCCCACCGCGCGGGTCTGGCCGTGCACGTGTGGACCGTCGACGACGCCACCACCATCGGACGGTTGGTGGACCTCGGCGTCGACGGCATCATGACCGATCGGCCCACCTTGCTGTGCGCCGTCCTCCAACGACGGGGGCGTTGGCCGCCGCCAGCATGACCGGGCCGCTCCGTTTGCACCCAAAGTGCGAAAACCGGACAAGTCAACCCTCGGGGTCGAAGAAAAAGCGTCATCAGAATCTGTAGACGCGTCGCGTGCGGGGTTATGGTGACGACTGATCCGACGGCTCAGTCGGAAGCAGTGCCGCTCAATCAGGGGGATAGAACTTCATGTCCACGACCACTACCGGCGCTGTGTCCGGGCGATCGAGCCGAGGCTTCGTTGACGGCCTCGTGCACCGGCAGCTCGACGCCTACCCGAACACGGCGCCGCGCATCGGCTTTTTGGCGCTCACCGTCATCGCCACCGCCACCCTCTACTACGAGCTCTACGTCAACGCCTCGGTCGCCACCCAGCAGATCGGTGACCTGCACATGAGCTTCAAGTTCTTCGTGTTCCTGCTGGCTTTCGCCAACCTGATCGGCGCCTTCGGATCGCTGCTGGCGGGGATCACCGACCGGCTGGGCCGCTGCAACCTGGTCGTGGTGGGGCTGCTCGTCACCGCGCTGCTCATCGAGTTCGCCATCCCCGCCGCCCACTCCAAGTGGACCTTCGGCATCGCCTTGTTCGTGGTCGGGCTGGTCGAGGGCATCTGCCTGGTGGCCACACCGGCGCTGATACGGGACTTCTCCCCCCAGGTCGGGCGGGCTACCGCCCTCGGCTTCTGGACCATGGGTCCGGTGCTCGGCAGCCTGATTGTGTCCGTGGTCGGCACCAACACCCTAGGCGCCCTCACGACCACGACCAACCTCCACTCCTACTGGACCCACGAGTACCGCATCTGCGGGGTCGTCGGCCTCGTCGTGTTCGCCATCTGCTTCGTCTTCCTACGGGAGCTGTCCCCCGGCCTGCGGGACCAGCTCATGGTGTCCACCCGGGACCGGGCGCTCATCGAGGCCAAGGCCAAGGGCATCGACATCGAGGCGGTCCTCAAGCGGCCCTTCCGCCAGATGATGCGCCCCGACATCCTCATCGCCGCCGTCGGCATCGCCGTGTTCCTACTCATTTACTACACGGCTGTCGGCTTCGGCCCCCTCTACTTCGAGACCATCTTCCACTTCTCCCCGAAGAACGCCAACGCCCTCGGCAACTGGAACTGGGGCTTCAACCTCATCGCCCTCATCGTCGTCGGGGTGGTGTCGGACCGGCTGCGGGTGCGCAAGCCGTTCATGATCTTCGGCGGCATCGGTGCCGCCGTCATGGTCGGTATCTACATCCAGCTCGCCGTCGACCACCACATCCACTATTACGACCTGGCCGGGATCCTGGCCGGCACCGCCGTGTTCCTCGGCATCGCTTACACGCCGTGGATGGCAGGGTTCACCGAGACCGTCGAGCACCACAACCCGGCGCTCACCGCCACCGGCCTGGCCGTGTGGGGATGGATCATCCGAGTGGTTGTGTTCGCCTCCTACCTGATCCTGCCGTTCGTGGTGACGAGCACCAACGCCCTCGTCAATCAGGGCCCGGCGGTCCTAGCGGCGGCGGCCAAGTACGCACCCCAGGTCGCCTTCGCTCAGGGCCACCCGCAGGTCGTCGCCACCGCCCAGAAGTACACGGTGCAGCTGACCAACGCCCAGAAGCTCGCTCCTGAGCTGGCGGTCATCCAGGCCCACCCCGCCCTGTTCACCCAGTTGGCGGCCAACCCGACGTCCCCCGCCCTCCAGGCCCAGGCCGTCGCCGCCGCCGGAGGCGGAGCCCAGGGCCTCGCCATCCTGCAGTCGATCGCCACGAACCAGGCCGCGATCACCGGCGTCATCGCCGTTGCTCCGCAGCTGCAGACGGTGGCGCCGTTCGCCGCCCAGCTGCAGTCGCTGGCGGCGGTGGCCAACAACGCCGACTTCAAGTTCCTAACGGCCAACGCCCCCGCCGTGCAGGCTGCGGCCAAGAGCTCGCCGCACGAGTGGCAGCACTACTACTGGATCTGCTTCGGCGGGATCATCGTCTTTCTCCTCTCCGTCCCGCTGATGCGGGGGCGTTGGAGCCCGGCTAAGGCCAAGGCCGACTTCGAAGCCCACGAGAAGATGGTGGACGAGGAGATGGCCAAGCTCAACGCCTGAGCCTTCCCATCTTGCAGCCAACGTCGCCGCCGGGGTCCTCGGGCCCCGGCGGTGGCGCGACCGGGGTCAAGTCATCCGGGCGGTGGCGCGCCGAGGATCAGGTGCCTCAGCGGTGGCGAGACGGGTCGGACCGCCGCCGGTGTCGCTCCACGACCAGAGCTTCTCCAGGATCCACGCCAGCTGCAACCGCCGAGTCGACCAGGCCGTAGCCGAGGGTCTGCGGCCGGGTCGACTGCTGGTTCGAGTGCCCGGCGTCCTGATCGAAGTAGTGGGACACGTCGGCGAGGGCGGCGTTCTCCGCGTCCGTCAGCCCCGTCGTGAGGGCCGACACCGGCGATCACTATGTTGAGGTGGATGCCGGCCACGTGCTCGGCGTCGGTCTGAGCCAGGCTGGTGGTGACCATCGCCCCCCAGTCGCCGCCCTGCGCCCCGTAGCGGTCATAGCCCAGCCGGGCCATCGACGGTCTCGCGTTCGGGCTACCGGGTCCGGGCCAGGCGCGCGGCCGCCGGCCATGGTCGGCGAAGCTACCGCCGTCGCTCGCCAGGGGCACTCTGGCAATGTCCTCCCCGAGTGGCTACACCGCCCGCCACAGGGTCTCGAGGCGGGCGTTGATGGACTGCAGGTCGACGTCGTCGGGGTCGAAGTGGTCGCCGAGCCACGCCACCGTGTCGTCGTGCTCGGCGTCGCTGGTATCGGAGAGGGCGTCGAGCACGTGCTCGTAGCCTTCCGGGCCGCCCGAGTCCTCCGGGGGGCACGCCCGGTCGCCGGCCACGCACCACAGGGGGGGTACCGAGGCGTCGTAGGGGGTGACGGCGTTGACCTCGACCAGGTGCTCCCAGCCGTCCCCCAGGTCGTAGAAGTAGGAGAAGGCCCCGTCCGGCGGGCCCACCTCGGCCAAGGTCACCGAGGCCTCGTTGGCGAGAGACTCACCCCAGCTCTGCTCGTCCGGTGGCCCGTACGTCATGTCCCCGATCCGCCACTCGTGGAGGTGGATGTCCTCCCACCCCATGGCGATCTGGATCACCGCGTGCAGCACCGACAGCGACAGAGGGCTCGGGACCCGCACCCGGCGCCACACCGGTGGGCTCACGTCGAGCAGGGTGACGGTCAGGTCGTGGACGGTGAGCTGCGGGGCGGCATCGGCCATAGCTGGGCAGGCTACGACGCCGCCCGGGGCCCGAGGGCCTTGGCCAGCACCACGAAGACCAGGCCGGTCACCTTCGGTTGCCCGTACCGCTCGTCGCCGTAGGGAAAGGGCGCCGTTCCCCCCGTCCGCCCATACCCCAGCCGCTCGTACCAGCCGATGAGGTCGAGCCGCGGCGCCAGGACGGTCATGGTCATGAGCCGGGCATCCCACTCCTCGACGGCGATGCGCTCGGCTTCGGCCACCACCGCCCGGCCCACCCCGCGCCCCTGCTGTCCGGGACCCACGGCGAACATGCCGAAGTAGCCCACCTCATCGGGATGCCGTTGGAGTCGGCAGCATCCCACCAGCTCTCCCGTCTCCGCGTCGGAGGCGAGCAGCATCCGGCCCTCAGGATGGCCGATGACCTCGCGCACGCCGGCCGGGTCGGTCCGCTGGCCGTCGAGAAGGTGGGCCTCGGTGGTCCAGCCCTCCTCGGAGGACGGGCCCCGGTAGGCGGACTCCACCAGGGCCACGATGTTGTCGACGTCGTCGAGGGTTGCGGCGCGAAAGACCACCCCACCACCCGCCTGCCGTTGCCTAGCCACGTCCGCATCATGCCCATGGTCCCGCCCCGCCGGCCAACCCGCCCGGTCGGGCAGGATGAGCGGGCCATGGCCCCTCCGACCGAGCCCACCGAGCCCACCGACCCGTCGCCGCCCCCCGAGCCCCCAGTGGGCGAGCCGGGGACCGGTCCCCTTGCCGGCGTACGGGTCCTGGATCTGACCTCCGTGGTCATGGGGCCGTACGCCACCCAGGTGCTGGGCGATCTGGGTGCGGACGTCATCACCATCGAATCGCTCCGGGGTGACACCAATCGGGTGATGGGTCCCGGACCGCATCCCCAGCTCTCCGGGGTGTCCCTCAACCTGCTGCGCAACAAGCGCAACGTGGCCCTCGACATCACCACCGTCGGCGGCCGAGAGGCGGCGCTGCGCATCGCAGAAGGCTGCGACGTGTTCGTGACCAATGTGCGCCCGGGCGGGCTCAGGCGAGCTCGCCTCACTTACGAGGACGTCGCCGCCCGACGGGCCGACGTCATCTACTGCGAGGCCCACGGGTGGCCGACGGGAAGCGAACGGGAGGACGAGCCGGCCTACGACGACGTCATCCAGGCCGCATCGGGGGTGGCGGACGCGGCCCGGCTGGCCACGGGTCAGCCGGCGTTGGCGCCGACCATCCTGGCCGACAAGGTGTGCGGGCTGAGCATCGTCTATGCCGTGTGCGCCGCCCTCTTCCGGCGGGAACGAACGGGCCGGGGTGATCACATCGAGGTCCCGATGGCGGACACGACGACGGCGTTCATGTTGGTCGAACACGGCTCGCGTGCCGTGGCCCGCCCGCCCCAAGGTCCCGCCGGTTACCCCCGCATCCTGACCCCGGAACGTCGACCGCAGCAGACGACCGACGGCTGGGTCAACGTCCTGCCGTACTCGCAGCGCCACTATGAGGACCTGTTCAGGGAGGGAGGCCGAGACGACCTGATCGGCGATACCCGTTACACCGATTTCCGGGCCCGCATCTTGCACTCAGACTTCCTCTACGCCCAGGTGCGGGCCATCCTCGCCACCAGGTCGACCGAGGCGTGGTTGACCTTCTGCCGGAACCACGCCATCCCCGCCACCGAAGTCGTGACCCTCGACGAGCTCGTCGATGGGTTGCCGGAGGCCGAGCACCCGGTCACGGGCACGTACAAGGTCGTTCCCCCACCGGTGCTGTTCAGCGAGGCCCCGTCGGATGTCCGCCGCCCGGCACCCCTGATCGGCCAGCACACCGATGAGGTACTGGCCGAGGCCGGCTACGGGGTCGAGGAGATCAAGGCCCTGCGCGCCTCCCGAATGATCCCCGAGGCACCGTTCTGACCGGCCCATCCCCGGGCGCTGGGGCACAATCGAAGAGGCGGATGCCGGTGACGACGGAGAGGGACGACGACCGATGAGCGAATCGACGCCAGGACAGGGGCAGGGCCGCCACGAAGGCGAAGGTCCTGCGGAGGCGGACGGGCCGCCCGAGGAGCCCCGGACCGTTCCGGCCTGGCTGCCCCCCAGCGCCAAACCACCGGCCTGGCAACCACCCCGGTCCCCGGGGCGACCCGATCCCCCGTTGCCGGACCGCCCCAGCGCCACCCCCCCCACCCTCACCGGCCCGGGCGGGCCACGCACCGGCGGCCCACCGCCCGCCAGCCCACCGCCCGCCAGCCCATGGACCGGCGGCCCACCGACGCCAGGCGCAACCGATGCGCCCGGGTCGCCAACCAGAGGGTCAGGAGGCCCACCGTGGTCGCCACCCGGCGCCCGGGACCCGGCGACGCCTGCGGTTCCCTGGCAGCCCCCCGGCACAGCGATCTCCTCGGGGGATGCAACCGGGGGGGGGCCACGCTGTTGATGACGGTGGTGGCCCCCGGAGGAGGTCGGACCTCTACCCGGGTGCCGGCGGATGTGCCGGTCGCCCGACTGGCACCCGGCCTGGGCGCGGCGGTCAACGTGGCCAACGTCAGCGACCTCGACGACGACAGCGGTGGCCGCCTCTCGGGCGCGGCCACGCTGGCCGAGGTGGGCATGACGGATGGATCGACCGTGCATGTCGTCGCCCCGGGGCTCACCCGGCCCGCCGGGGCAAACCGGACCCAGGCCCCCGGCCCGCCACCCCCGCCAGGACCGCCACCCCCGTCAGGACCGCCACCCCCGTCAGGACCGCCGCCCTCGCCAGGACCGCCGCCCCCGCCAGGACCGCTACCCCCGCCAGGCCCGCCCATGGCGAGCCCGGGCCCGCCACCCTGGTCCGGCCCCCCGCCCCTGGCCGGCCCGGACCGAGGCCCCCGAACCGCGGCGCCGGCCCAGGATCCGTTCGCCGGAGGGGCCGGCCCCCGCCGGGCGGGAAACGTGCCCATCCCGGTCGCCGTCCTGGCCGCGGTGGTGGCCGCCGTGATCTTCTTCGTCCTCGGGGGCGTGGTGCTCGGTGGCTCGGGTTCGAGCTCCCCGGGACCGGGACCGGTCGCCCGCCGGACGGCACTGGCGTGGCTCGACGCCCGCCCCTTCGCCGGCCCCCTGACGGCCGGCGTGCCCGCCGGGCTGGGGCGCTCCGGGACCATCGTCGCGGCCAGCTTGCAGAGCGCCGGGCAGTGGCACCAGGGCGCCGAGGCCGGGGAGACGTTCGTGGTGGTGCAGGCCGCGCCCGGCGGCGGCCCCGCCCCGACGCCGTTCGCGGTGACGGTGGTGACGAGGAACGGCAAGGTCGCCTTCCCACCGACGGTGAGCCTGATCCCGGTGGTCAACGGGCGCATGCCGCCGGCCCCCGGCGCCTCCAAGGTCACCGACGGAGGGCCGATCCCGAGCGCGGTGGCCGGGTGGGCCCAGGGCCAGTTCGGCCCCAAGGGCGTGCAACCCCCGGTGCTCCAGCTCGGTCTGGCCGGGGATCCCACCACCGTTGCCAGCTGGAACCCTGATGCCGGCGGCACCGTCTTTCGCGTGCGGGTGGCCCTCGACTCCCTCGCCTCGGGAACGCCGGAGGGCAAGCTGATCGAGAACGATCAGGCCCTCACCGCCAAGGTGGCCGCCGATACCACCGCGGTGCAGGCCGACCAGGCCGCACTGGCTCCGCTCCAGGTCGCGGCCCGGGCTGCCTTCCAGGCCTCGGTCACCGCCGTCCCGCCCAACCCGCCGCCCCTGGCGAACGCCTTCAACGCCGCCAACGCCACAGCCATCGCTGCCGGCCAGAAGCTCAACGCTGATATGGCGACCTTGACGGCCGACCGGGACGCCGCCGCCAAGGCCGCGCCACTGGCCCGCAACAGCCCCAAGACGGCTGTCATCGCCACCTACGACGTGTGGATGCGAGCCCAGGCCGTGGTCGGCTGGGCGCCGGCGGCCTACGGGGTCACCGGCTGACGTGACTGACCCGGCTGCCGCCATGCCCGAGCCCAGCTCCAACGGGCGCCCCGCCGTCCTCGTCGCCAACCGGGGCGAGATCGCCGTCCGCATCATCCGGGCCGTCGCCGCTCTCGGGTGGACGTCGGCGGTGGCCCACCCGGCCGACGACACCGGCGGCCGCCACCTCGACCTCGCCGACCGGGTCGTCACCCTCCCCGGTGCCGGCCCCGCTGCCTATCTCGACATCGACGCCCTCGTCGGCGCCGCCGTCGACGCCGGGTGCGGGCTGGTGCATCCGGGTTACGGGTTTGCGGCCGAGAGCCCGGCGCTGGCGGAGCGGTGCGCGGCCCGCGGGCTCACGTTCGTCGGCCCCTCGGCCGCGGCCCTGGCGACGCTCGGCGACAAGGTGGCCGCCCGCCGGCTGGCCGCTTCGCTCGGCGTGGCGACAGCCGCCGGAACGGACGGTCCCGTCGACGACGACGCCGCCCTGGCGTGGTGGGACACGCTGGGGAACGACCCCGCGGTCATGGTCAAGGCGGTCGCGGGAGGAGGCGGGCGGGGCCTGCGGGTGGTCGGCGACCGCGCCGGCCTCCTCGACGCCCTGGGCCGGGCCCGCTCAGAGGCCGCCACCGCCTTCGGCTCCGACGCCGTCTACCTCGAGGAGCTGGTGGGCCGGGCCCGCCACGTCGAGGTCCAGGTGATCGGCGACGGCCGGGGTGGGGTCGTCGCCCTGGGCGACCGGGACTGCAGCGTGCAGCGGCGCCGTCAGAAGCTGGTGGAGATCGCCCCCGCCCCCGGGCTCGATTCCGGCGAGCGCAAGGGCATGGCCGATGCCTCGGTGGCCATGGCCACCGAGGTGGGATACGCCGGTCTTGGGACCTTCGAGTTCCTCGTCGACCTCGACCGAGGTGCGTGGGTGTTCGTGGAGGCCAACCCCCGCCTGCAGGTGGAGCACACGGTGACCGAAGAGGTCTTCGGGGTCGACCTGGTGGCCGCCGGCCTGCGCGTCGCCGCCGGCGCCATCCTCGCCGACCTGGACCTGGGACACCCGAGGGGTGTGGCCGTGGAGGCCCGGGTCAACGCCGAGACCCTCACCGCCGACGGCGAGCTGCGGCCGTCGGCGGGCACCCTGACCCGCTTCGAGACCCCGACAGGACCGGGTGTGCGCACCGACACCGCCGCCCGTCGCGGCGACCGGGTCGATCCCCGTTTCGACACGCTGGTGGCCAAGGTGGTGGGCCATTCCCCAAATCCTGACCTGGCAACGGCAGCCGCCCGGACCGCAACCGCCCTCGCCGAGATGGACGTGGCGGGGGTGGCCGTCAACATCGGGCTGCTGCGAGCCGTCCTCACCCATCCGGACTTCCTCGCCGGCGGGGTCGACACCACCTGGTTGGACCGCCATCTGCGCGAGCTGGTCCCGGCCGTGGTCGAATCGGTCGACAAGACCTTCGTCGTGGCGCCGGTCGCCGGTACCGTGCTCTCGGTCGCCGTGGTTGCCGGGGAGCAGGTGGGGAATGACCATCCCCTCGTCATCCTCGAGTCCATGAAGATGGAGCACCCGGTGGCGGCCGGGCGTTCGGGGGTCGTCGGGGAGGTGCTGGTCAGGGTGGGCGACGTCGTCGACGCGGGCGATCCCATCGCCTTGGTCGACGAGGCCGGCGGGACCGGGGCGGCGGCCGGGGCGAGCGACGACGACGTCGACCTCGATGCCCTGCGCCCCGAGCTGGCCGAGTTGGCCGCCCGCCGCCACCTGACCAGCGACGAAGGGCGGCCCGACGTCGTCGAACGCCGCCATGCCGCCGGCCGGCGCACGGCCCGGGAGAACGTCGCCGATCTCGTCGATCCCGGCACCTTCGTCGAGTACGGGTCACTGGTGATCGCGGGCCAGACCCGGCGCCGCGACCTCGACGACCTGATCCGGCGGACCCCCGCCGACGGCCTGGTCGGGGGCCTCGGCCAGATCGACGGCCACCAGGCCGTCGTCGTCTCCTACGACTACACCGTGCTGGCCGGGACCCAGGGCCAGCGCAACCACCGCAAGAAGGATCGCCTCTTCGATCTGGCCGCCCGGCTCCGCCTGCCGGTCATCCTCTTCGCCGAGGGCGGCGGGGGCCGGCCCGGCGACACCGACGCCGACTCCATCTCCGGGCTCGACACCCACGCCTTCGCTCTCTTCGCCGCCCTGTCCGGGCTCGTCCCCCTGGTCGGGATCGTGTCGGGGCGCTGCTTCGCCGGCAACGCCGCCCTGCTCGGCTGCTGCGACGTGGTGATCGCCACCCCGGACGCCAACATCGGCATGGGTGGTCCGGCCATGATCGAAGGCGGGGGCCTCGGCGTGTTCAGCCCCGAAGATGTGGGACCGGTTGACGTCCAGGTGCCCAACGGAGTCATCGACGTCCTCGTTCCCGACGAGGCGACCGCGGTGGCCGAGGCCCGCCGCTACCTGGCCTACTTCTCCCCCTTCACTGGTGAGGCCCGGAGCTGGGATGCCGCCGACCAGCGCCGGGCCCGCACCGCCGTCCCTCCCAACCGGTCCCGGGTCTACGACATCCGCCGGGCCGTCGAGGTGGTGGTCGACACCGGGTCCGTGCTCGAGCTACGCCCCCGCTTCGGAGTCGGGGTGGTGACGGCCCTGGCCCGCATCGAGGGGAGGCCGCTCGCCATCCTGGCCAACAACCCCAGGCACCTGGGCGGCGCCATCGACCGGGACGCGGCGGACAAGGCGGCCCGGTTCCTGCAGCTCTGCGACGCCCACGACCTGCCCCTCGTCTCGCTGATCGACACCCCCGGGTTCATGGTCGGGCCCGATGCCGAGAAGGACGCCCAGGTGCGGCACTTCGCCAGGATGTTCGTGGCCGGTGCGGCCCTCACCGTCCCCCTGGTGGCGGTGATCCTGCGCAAGGGCTACGGGTTGGGGGCCATGGCCATGGCCGGCGGAAGCTTCCACGTCCCGGTGGCCACCCTGGCGTGGCCCACCGGGGAGCTCGGTGGGATGGGATTGGAGGGCGCGGTGCGGCTGGCATGGTCCAAGGAGCTGGCCGCCATCGCCGACCCCCGCCAACGACAGGAGGCCTTCGAGGCCATGGTGGCCCGGGCCTACGAGCACGGCAAGGTCCTCCACGCCGCCACCGCCTTCGAGGTCGACGAGGTCATCGACCCGGCCGAGACCCGCCGGCGGGTGGCCCAGCTCCTCGACGCCGTGCCGCCCCCGCCGCCCCGGGACGGCGCCAAGCGGGCCTTCGTCGACACCTGGTAGGCCGTTGTCGCCTCAGAGCGCGGTGAGGGGCGCCACGTCGAGGACCCGGTTGTCATAGAAGCGGCCCGGGTGACGGGTGGAGGGAATGAGCACGAAGCTCGAGAACGCCACCCAGGGTCGGCCCCGAGCGTCACGGAAGACCTCGAGCCCGCCCGGCGAGAGCATGGTGGCCGTCGTCGCCAGCCACGGTCGATCGCCCATCTCCTGGCAGGGGCCGGCCACCGTGCGGCACCAGGCCAGGCCGGTCTGGTAGGTGTCCGAGTGCCAGTTGCCGCCGGAGTAGAACAGCCAGTAACCACCGGTGCCGGCGGCCACCATGGCCGGTCCTTCGATGACGTTCTGCTGCCAGGCCTCATCGGCGCCGAGCAGCCGGTGCGGCGCTCCCCGCAGGGTGAGGCCGTCGCTGCTCAGCGGCTGCGACCACAGGGCATCGGCCTGCCCATGCGAGTTGCCGTCGTTCTTCCACAACAGGGCATGGCCCCCCGTTCCGTCGGTGGTCACCGACGGATCGATGGATCCTCCCGCCCCCCGCTGGCACAGCATCGGCGCCGTCGACGTGTCGCGGTAGGGGCCCTGCGGCCTCGAGGCCGTGGCCCGGCCGATGCACTGGAGGCCGCTGGCCCGTTCCTCGGTCGTGAAATAGAGCAGGAAGGTCGCCCCGACCCGCTGGGCGGCGGGCGCCCACGTCATGGAGATCGACGGCTGGGCCCATGACGGCAGGACCGGCAGGGCATCGGGCACGGCGGTCCAGTTGTGCAGGTCGGTCGATGACGCGGTCGGGACGTTGGACTCCCAGTCGGTCGTCCCGAACCGGTAGTAGGTGGTCTGGCGGGGTGCGGTCACGGTGAGCACGAACGGGTCCGCCACGTCCGATTGGTCCACGTCGGCGACCGTCCCGATCCGAGGTTCCTGAGCGCTCGGACCGGCC
>JBPCNZ010000112.1:0-42246 GCA_051000755.1 Acidimicrobiales bacterium
ACTCGGCCCGGATCGTCTCGTCCAACACGATCGGCGCAGCCCTATACGGCATGGTCGGCTCCCTCCTGTGACGTCAAACAACAGGAGTGAAACTACACGCGTGTGTTCAGCGACCTGGTGCACTAGTCGCCCGAGGGGTGGCGTTCGGCCAGTTCCCTGAACGCTTCCGGTACCCGCTCCTGGTTCGACAATGTGACCTCGGCGTACCCGATGGCGTCATGGCCGAACCGGGCCCGGATGGCATCCACGGAGCGGTCCAGGCCCCAGCGGGCGGCACCGGCCGGGGGCCCCCGGCCGGTGCCGGTTGTGGGCCAGGCCGAGCCCGAGGGGCAACTCGAGCTGGAGGGCAGGTTCGTGGATCAGGTTGGAGACCGACACCGCCAAGAGGGTGATCTGGCGCTCGCGCGGATGATCGGCGAGGGCGATGCCGGCGAGCTCGGCGGCCAGGTCGGTGAGGGTCGAGGTCCCGGAGACGGCGACAGGGACGGTGATCGAGCGGGTCACGGTGCGCAGACCGGTAAAGCGGACCCTCACGGTGATGGTCCGGCCCGCCCTGCCCCCGGTCCGGAGCCGGGAGGCGACCCGATCAGCGAGATAGGCCAAGGTGGCGTGGACCATTCGGGGATCGGCATCCCTCGTTCCGAGGGCGCTCTGGGCGCCAACCGACGACGACCGCCGGCCGGTCTCGATCCGCCGGGGGTCACGGTTGACGGCTAGCGATGCCAGCTTGGAGCCGACCGCCTCGCCGAGCAGGTGCTCGAGCAGCGGGCTTCCCGCCGCCGCCAGGTCGCCGACCGTGCGAACTCCTACGGATGCCAGCCGAGCGCTGGTGGCGGGACCGATCCCCCACATCAGATCCACCGGCAGAGGGTCGAGGAACGTTTGCTCATGGGCGGGGTCGACGACGGTCAGGCCGTCGGGCTTGGCCACCTGCGACGCGATCTTGGCCAGATGCTTGGTCCTGGCCACGCCGATCGACAGGGCCAGGCCGATCTCGTTGCGAACGCGTCGTCGCATGGCCAGGGCGATGGTGCGCGGAGGGCCGAAAAGATGAACGGCACCGGCCACATCGAGGAATGCCTCGTCGATCGAGATGCGCTCGACGTAGGGAGTGAAGTCCCCGAGCAGGGCGATGACCTCGTCGCCGAGACGCTGATAGTGGTGGAAGTGACCGCCAACGAATCGCAACTCAGGGCACAACCGCTGGGCTCTCCATCCGGGCATGCCGGAATGGACGCCGTACGCTCTCGCCTCGTAGGAGGCGGCGAGCACCACGCCTCCGCCCACGGCGATCGGACGGCCCCGCAAGGAGGGGTCGAGCAGCTGCTCGACCGATGCGTAAAAGGCGTCAAGGTCCGCATGGAGGATCGTGGCCGCTTCGGGCGATGCCATCGGCGACCGATGATAGTCGAACACCTGTTCGCCCCGGCCAGACGCCCCGGCCAGACGCCCCGGCCAGACGGCCCGCCAGACGCCGGCAGCCTGCGCCCGCACGAGGTGTAGAACGGGAGCAATGAGCACCCGCCGGGTCCCCAAGTTGGCAGAGTTGGCCCCGCTGTTGCGGCCCCGCCGCCCCGCCCTCGATCCCACGTCACGCCGCCTGGCCTCGGTGGCATCCATCGCCGATCTTCGCCGGGCGGCGCGCCGGCGGGCCCCTCAGGCCGTGTTCGACTACACCGACGGGGCGGCCGGCGACGAGCGCACCCTGGCCCGCATGCGGGACGCCTACAGCCGGGTCGAGTTCCGCCCCACCGTCTTGAGGGACGTCTCGGCCGTCGACCCCTCGGCGACCATCCTGGGGCGGCGTTCGGAGCTGCCACTGGTGTTCGCCCCGACCGGGTTCACCAGGATGATGCACACCGAGGGGGAGCCGGCCGTGGGCAGGGTGGCGGGCCGGACCGGGATCCCCTACGCCCTGTCGACCATGGGTACAACGTCCATCGAGCGCCTGGCCACCGAGGCGCCCGACACTCGCCTGTGGTTCCAGCTGTACCTGTGGAGGGATCGGGAGGCGGGGCGGGACTTCGTCGCCCGGGCCGCCGAGGCGGGCTATGAGGCGCTGGTCCTCACCGTCGATACCCCCGTCGCCGGACCTCGCCTGCGCGACGTGCGCAACGGGCTGACCATTCCCCCTGCGCTCAGCCTCAAGACCTTCCTGAACGGCGCCACCCGCCCCGGATGGTGGTTTGACCTGCTCAGCACCGAGCCCCTGGAGTTCGCGTCGCTCACCCATTTCGAGGGGACGGTGGCCGACCTGATCGCCAGGATGTTCGATCCGGCGGCCACCCTCGCCGACGTTGAATGGCTCCGTCAGATGTGGAAAGGGCCCCTCGTGGTCAAGGGCATCCAGAGCGGGCACGACGCCAAAGCGGTGGTGGATGCCGGCGCCGACGCCGTGATCGTCTCCAACCACGGTGGCCGTCAACTGGACCGAGCTCCGGTCCCCCTCGAGGAGCTGCCCCAGGTCCTCGACGCCGTGGGCGACCGGGCCGAGGTGTACGTGGATGGCGGGATCATGTCCGGTGGCGATGTGGTGGCCGCGGTGGCCCTCGGGGCCCGAGCCGCGCTGGTGGGCCGGGCCTACCTCTACGGGCTCATGGCCGGCGGGGAGAGAGGCGTGGAGAAGGCGGCAGCCATCCTGGAGGCCGAGATCCGCTCCACCATGGCCCTCCTCGGGGTCACGTCCGTTGCCGAGCTTGGGCCCCATCACGTCCGGCTGCGTCCCGCAGGCCACGAGTAGGATCCACCGAGATGGAGCTCGTCGAGTTCACGCCCCGCCGCGACCAGTACGCCTACACGTTCGGGGGCGTCCCGCCGGTGATGACCGTTCGCCCCGGGACGGCCTTGCGGGTGTGGTCCGACGATGCCTTCGGCGGGGTCCTGCGCAGCGTCGACGACCTCTCAGCTCAGGGGAGAAGGTCGACCTGCGCTACGTCAATCCCCAGACCGGCCCCTTCTTCGTCGAGGGCGCCCAACCGGGCGACACCCTGGTACTTCATTTCGTGTCGATGGTGCCGGCCCGCGAGTGGGGGGCCAGCGCCGCCATCCCCTTCTTCGGGGGAATGACCGGTACCGACCGAGTGGTCAACCTGCAGGATCCCCTGCCCGACACGACGTGGATCTACGAGCTGGACCGGGACCGCGGCGTCGTCACCTTCTCCGCCCGGTACTCGGAGATGACCGTGGCGTTGCCGATGGCTCCGATGCTTGGCATCGTCGGGGTGGCGCCGGCCGCCAATGAGGTTCGCAGCTCGCTGGTGCCCGACCGCTTCGGGGGCAACATGGACAGCCCCGAGGTGCGGGCCGGTGCCACCGTATACCTGGGCGTGAATGTGGAGGGGGCACTATTTTCGTCGGCGACGGGCACTACCGCCAGGGTGAGGGCGAAGCGTGCGGCACCGCCGTGGAGGGAGCCATGACCACCACGTTCATCGTTGATCTCATCAAAGGCCGCGGCCCGGGCTGGCCCCGCATCGAGGACGACCACAGTTGGACGACCGTCGGCTCCAGCCGGCCGCTGGAGGACTCGTGGCGGATCGGCAACGCCGAGCTGGTGCACTGGATGGGCGAGCTGCACGGGTTGCACCCCATGGACGCCTACCAACTGCTGTCCCAGGTGGTCCAAGCTCCCATAGCCAACGTGGTGGATGCCAACTACAGCGTCGCCGTCAAGGCCCCGAAAGCCCTCTTGCCGGCGGGCGTCGCCTTCGATGGCATCCACGACGACCTGCGCCGGCGGGCCCTCTCCCTCTGACTGGTTTCGTCCCGAAAGGATCTTCCCATGGATCTGCAGCTGACTGGAAGCCGTGTCCTCGTCACGGGTGGCACCCGGGGCATCGGCCGGTCGATCGTCGAGTCCTTCCTCGACGAGGGGGCGGAGGTCGGCTTCTGCGCCCGCAAGCCCGATGAGGTGTCAGCCACCGAGGCCGCTCTGGCGGAGAGGGGCAAGGTGGCCGGCACGGCACTCGATGTCGGGGACGGCCCGGCCCTGGCGTCGTGGGTGACCGCCGCCGCCGATGCCATGGGCGGCATCGACGCCGTCGTGGCCAACGTCAGCGCCCTGGCCATCCCCGACACCGAGGAGAACTGGGAGGCCAGCCTGAACGTCGACCTCATGCACACCGTGCGCCTCGTCAACGCCGCCCTCCCCCACCTGGAGCGCAGCGACAACGCCAGCATCGTCGCCATCTCCAGCGTGTCGGGGCGGGAATCGGACTTCGCCTCGGGCCCTTACGGGACGGTCAAGACGGCCATTGCCGGATACGTGCACGGCCTGGCGTTCCAGCTCGCCGGTCGGCGGGTCCGGGCCAACACCGTCTCCCCCGGCAACACCTACTTCGAAGGCGGGGTGTGGCAGGTCATCGAACAGGGCGACCCGAGCCTCTACCAGGTTGCCGTCGACCTCAACCCCACCGGCCACATGGGTACGCCCGAAGAGGTGGCCGCGGCCGTCGTGTTCCTCGCCAGCCGGCGGGCCAGCCGGATCAGTGGAACCAACCTGGTCGTGGACGGAGCGCTGACCCGTGGCGTGCAGCTCTAGAGGCGGGACGGGGCCGCTGAGTGATCCGTGGCGCGCTACGGTCGCCTCTCGCACAACGCGGGGGAAACGGTGACGGAGCAGACGGGCCCAACCGGTTCGGCATCAGCAGGAAATCCCGAGGCCGACCGGCTGATGGCTATGGCGCAACAGGCCGGCGCCGAGAGCCGCTGGTCCGACGCCGAGGGGGCGTTGCAGGGTGCGTTGGACCTCCTGGCCGACGATGGTGCAAGCGCAAGCGAGGTGCGGATCCGGCTCCAGCTCGCCGTCCTCCAGGCGTCCACGGATCGCGTTGATGCGGCGCTGGCGGGGATCGAGCAATGCGTGGCGGCAGCCACGGAGCTCGGCGACGACGCGCTGGTGGTCGAGATCCAGGGCGCCGGCGCCAGCGTGCTGCTAGCCGCCGGGCGGCCGGGGGCGGCTGTCGCTCGCTTCCGCTCCGGTTTGGAGCTGGCCGCCCAACTCAGCGATCCCCGCTGGCAGGTGCAGCTGCGCACGGGGCTGGCCATGGCCCTGTACCAGAGCGGTGAACCTGAAGCCGCGGTCGAAGCCCTCCAGGAGAACGCCCGGTTCGCCCGGGCCGTCCCCGATCCGGTGACGGCCGGAATGGCATTGGAGACCATCAGCGAGGGCCTGGCATCGGTCGAGCGGACCGGTGACGCCCTCGCCGTCGCTCTCGAGGCCCTGGCCAAGTTCGAGGACGGCAAGGCCGGTCCCTTCGTCATCCAGGCCAGCATCGGGGTGTCCAACCTCTACCTCGTCAGCGGGGAACCGGAGAAGGCGGCGCAGTACACCACCCAGGCCGTGACCCTGGGGCGGACCTTCGGCGGCCCGAGCGGGGAGTCATCGGTGCTGTTGGGCCTGGCCATGACCGCCGGGCAGCGCGGAGACCGGGATTCGGCGCGTGAGTTCCTCGAACAGGGGCGGGCCTGCCTTCAGGCCGCCGGGCTGCCCGAGCCCCCGGAGCTGGCCGGGATGATGGCACAGCTCGCGGGATCCTGACGGACGAAGGATCGGATCCTCCACGCCACGGCCGCCTTGTTCCAGCACTATGGGTACTCGGCAACGGGACTCAAGCAGATCGGCACCCAGGCCCAGGCTCCGTTCGGGTCGATCTACCACTTCTTCCCGGGAGGCAAGGAGCAGCTCGGCGAGCAGGTGATCCGCCAGGCCGGGGGTATGTACCAGCAGCTGGTGCTGGGCGTCATGCAATCGGCGCCTGACCCGGTGGCGGCGGTGCGGGCCGTCTTCGCCGGCGCCGCCGATGTCCTGCGCTCGACCGACTACCAGGACGCCTGCCCCATCGCCACGGTGGCGCTGGAGGTGGCCAGCAGCAACGAGACCCTTCGCCTGGCCACCTCCGACGTGTTCGACGGGTGGATCGTGGCAGCCAGGAAGTTCTTTGTCGCCGGCGGCATCCCCGTGGCCCGGACGGAGGGGTTGGCCATGGTGCTGATCGAGTTGCTCGAGGGTGCCTTCCTCCTGAGCCGGGCCGCGAAACGCACCGACGCCATGGATGCCGCCTCCGATGCGGCGGCCGCCCTGGTCGCCGCCGCCCTCCCCCGCGCCGAGGAGGCCCGGCCGTGACCGGCACCGGGACCGAGGCCCGGCCATGACCGGCCCCGGGAACCGGCGACCGGAGGGCTGGGTACGGCGCCCCCACGGCTGGGTCCGCCACTACGCCGGGCTGATGGGGCCGGCAGGACGGTCGGCAGCCCGAGCCCTGATGGGCGACAAGCGGCCCGAGCGCATCGCCGGCGTCCGAACTGCGCTCGTCCGCCGCCGCGACCCCCACCACCCAACGCAACGGGCCCTCGTCGCCGCCCCCGGGGGGCAGCTGCGTTGGCGGGCCGTCCCGGCTCCGTCGAGGTCCGGACCGCTCGGTGCGGTCGTCCACCCGATAGCGGTCGCCACCTGCGACATGGACCGACCCATCATGCTGGCAACCACGCCCTTCCCTCTGCCCCTCCAGCTCGGCCACGAGTGCGTGGCGGAGATCGTCGAGGTGGGAGCGGAGGTCCGCACCGTCCGGGCCGGCCAACGGGTGGTGGTGCCATTCCAGATCAACTGCGGTACCTGCGCCCCCTGCCGCGGCGGTAACACCGGCAACTGCACCGGAGTCCCCGCCTTGTCCATGTACGGCTTCGGCGTGGCCGGCGGCCCGTGGGGAGGCGCCATCACCGACCTCGTCGCCGTACCCTTCGCCGACGCCATGCTCGTGCCCCTCCCCGATCAGCTCGATGCGGTAGCGGCGGCGAGCGTGGCCGACAACGTCAGCGACGCCTACCGGCATGTCGGCCCCTACCTCCCCACCCTCCTGGCCCAGGACCTGTCGACCCGGGTGCTCATCCTGGGCGGACTCGAAAAGCGACCGGAGCTCACCACCAGCATGTCCCTCTACACCGGTCTGATCGCCCGTGCCCTTGGCGCCCGCCACGTCGACGTGGTCGACTCCCGCCCTGACGTCCGTGCCCTGGCCGAGCGTCTCGGCTTGCGTCCCGTCGCCCCCGGCGATGTGGGTCAGGTCGAACCCGCCCCTCTCGTGGTCGACGCCACGGGCACAGGGGCGGGGCTTGTCGCCGCCCTCCGCCACACCGCTCCGGACGGGAGGTGCTCCAGCGTCGGCGGCCTGCATGCCCGGGTCAAGCTCCCCTATCTGGAGGCCTACCTGCGCAACGTGACCATCCACATCGGACACTCCCACGCCCGCGCCATCATCCCGGAGGTTCTCGCCCTCATGGTCGATGGCCGCTTGCGACCCGAGCTGGTCACCACCCAGGTCGCCGCCATCGAGGACGCCGTCCCCGCCCTCGACCAGCACTGCCGGGACGGCGCCATCAAGACCATCCTGACCGCCTCCTGATCATCCTGCCGTCGATGTCGCTGGGTGCCAGGGCCGGTTGTTCAACGACTACCTCATCGGCGGCGCGACGATGGAGAGGTGATCTTCGATGGTTTCTCACACCAGCTGCCCGACATTGATCCCGGTGAGACCGCGGAGTGGGTGGACAGCTTCGAGGCGGTCCTCGACGCCCACGGCAAGACACGGGCCCGGTTCCTGCTCATGAAGCTCCTCGAGCGGGCCACCGCCGGCCAGGTCGGGTTCCCGGCCACGGTGTCGACGCCGTACGTCAACACCATCCCCCCGGACCAGGAACCGTGGTTCCCCGGCAACGAGGACATCGAGCGGAGGATCCGGGCGTTCATCCGGTGGAACGCAGCGATCATGGTGGTCCGGGCCAATCACAAGGCGGAGGGAATCGGCGGCCACCTGGCCACCTTCGCCAGCTCCGCCAGCCTCTACGAGGTCGGCTACAACCACTTCTTCCGGGGCAAGGACAACAACCAGACCGGCGATCAGGTGTTCTTCCAGGGCCACGCCGCCCCGGGGATCTACGCCCGGGCCTACCTCGACGGGCGCCTCAGCGAGGAGCAGCTGGACCACTTCCGCCTGGAGCTGGCCGGCAAGCAGCCATCGGGGGAAGGCGATCAGGGACCCGGCGGCCTGTCGTCGTACCCGCACCCGCGCCTCATGCCGGACTTCTGGGAATTTCCCACCGTGTCGATGGGCCTCGGCCCGCTCAACGCCATCTACCAGGCCCATTTCAACCGGTATCTCCTGAACCGGCGGATCGTGGACACGTCGAGCAGCCGGGTCTGGTGCTTCCTCGGGGACGGAGAATGCGATGAGCCCGAGACCCTCGGAGCCCTGTCCCTCGCCGCCCGGGAGCAACTCGACAACCTCATCTTCGTGGTCAACTGCAACCTGCAGCGCCTCGACGGCCCGGTACGGGGCAACGGCAAGATCATCCAGGAGCTGGAGGCAACCTTCCGGGGGGCGGGATGGAACGTCATCAAGGTGGTGTGGGGCTCCAAGTGGGACGAGCTGCTGGCCCGGGACGTGGACGGGGTGCTGCTCAACAAGATGAACACCACCGTCGACGGTGAGTTCCAGAAGCTGGCGACCGAGGACGGGGCCTACATCCGCAAGCACTTCTTCGGTCAGGACCCCCGCCTGAGAGCCCTGGTCGAGCATCTCTCCGACGACGACCTCCGCAACCTGCCGCGTGGCGGCCACGACTACCGGAAGCTCTACGCCGCCTACAAGGCGGCGACGGAGACCACCGGGCAGCCGACGGTGATCCTGGCCAAGACCATCAAGGGTTGGACCCTCGGCCCCGACATCGAGGCCCGCAACTCCACCCACCAGATCAAGAAGATGAACGCCAAGCAGCTCAAGACCCTGCGCGACCGGCTGTTCCTCAACGACGAGATCCCCGACGAGGTGCTGACCGCCGGCGAACCGCCGTTCTTCAAACCGGCACCCGACAGCCCCGAGTACGAGTACATGGTGTCGCGCCGCCAGGCGCTGGGTGGCACCCTCCCTCAGCGGACGGTGCGGGCCAAGGTCCTCCCCGAGCCGGAGGCCAAGACGTTCGCGGAGTTCGCCGAAGGGTCGGGCAAGCGGGAGGTGTCGACGACGATGGCGTTCGCCGTCCTGTTGCGCAACCTGGTGCGCGACAAGGGCATCGGCCAGCGCATCGTGCCCATCATCCCCGACGAGGCCCGGACCTTCGGTCTCGACGGGCTGTTCAAACAGGTCAAGATCTACGCCCCGCTGGGCCAACTCTACGAACCCGTCGACTCCAAGCTGATGCTGTCCTACTCGGAGGGCAAGGACGGCCAGATCCTCGAGGAGGGGATCACCGAAGCCGGCAGCATGGCCGACTTCACCGCTGCGGCCACGTCGTATGCCACGTGGGGCGAGCCCATGATCCCGTTCTTCATCTTCTACTCGATGTTCGGCTTCCAACGGGTCGGCGACCTGATCTGGGCATGCGGTGACATGCGGGGGCGAGGCTTCCTTCTGGGGGCCACCGCGGGGCGGACCACCCTGCTCGGTGAGGGCCTCCAACACGACGACGGGCACTCGTTGTTGCTGGCGTCGACGGTGCCCAACCTGGCCGCCTACGACCCGGCGTTCGCCTACGAGACGGCGACGATCGTGGCCGACGGCATCCGGCGCATGTACGGGCCCCAACCGGAGGACATCTTCTACTACATCACCCTCTACAACGAGAACTACCTCATGCCCGCCAAGCCGGCGGAAGCCGCCATCGACGAGGGCATTCTCCGAGGGTTGTACCGCTTCGCCGGGGCGCCGGAAGGACCGGCCAGGAAGGCCACCCTGCTGTTCTCCGGCTCGGCCTCCCAGGCCGCCCTCGAGGCCCAACAGCTCCTCGCCCAACACCACGACGTGGCCGTCGAGCTCTGGTCGGCGACCAGCTACAAGGCCCTGCGGGAGGACGCGTTGAGCGTGGAGCGCTGGAACCGGCTCCATCCCACGTTGCAACCGCGCACCCCCTACGTCACCGAGGTCCTCGACGCGTCGAACGGTCCCGTCGTCGCCGTCACCGATTTCATCAAGGCCGTCCCCGACCAGATCGCCCGCTGGGTACCCCGACCTTTCTGCCCGCTCGGCACCGACGGCTACGGCCTCTCCGACACCCGTGAAGCCCTCCGCCGGCACTTCGAGACCGACGCCGCCCATGTCGTCGTCGCCGTGCTCGACGGTCTGCGAGCCAGCGGTGACGCCAAGGCCGACGAGGTCGATGCCGCCATCACCACCTACGGGATCGACCCCGACGTGGCCGACCCCCGCTCCATCTGAACCGGCCCGCCACCGGCGCCTCCTCGGCAAGGTGGGCGCCGTGACCGCCCGGACCCTCGGTCGGGCCCAGGAGCTCCTCGAAGCCCTGGCGGGACCGGCGGCCGTCCTCCGAACGGACCAGGCCACCGCCATCGAGGCCGTCGTCGACGACGGACGGCGCGCCCTGGTCGTGCAGCGCACCGGCTGGGGCAAGTCGTTGACCTATTTCGCCTCGGCCAAGATCCTGAGGGAGCGGGGCCGGGGCCCGGCCCTTCTGGTCTCACCCCTGCTGGCCCTGATGCGTGACCAGATCGCCGCCGCCCAGGCCATGGGGCTGAGTGCCATCACCATCAACTCGTCCAACCCCGAGGAGTGGGCTCAGGCCGAGGAGGCTCTCCGGGCGGACACCGTCGATCTGCTGGCCATCAGTCCCGAACGTCTGAACAACGCCGGTTTCGTGGCCGATGTCCTCCCCGGGCTGGCCGGCCGGGTCGGTCTGCTGATCCTCGACGAGGCCCACTGCATCAGCGCGTGGGGCCACGACTTCCGACCGGACTATCTGCGCATCCGCACCGCCCTGGCTCGCCTGGCACCGGGCACGCCCGTGCTGGCCACGACGGCGACCGCCACCAGCCAGGTCGTCTCCGACGTCGCCGGCCAACTCGGCGTCGAGCCGGTCACCCTGCGCGGCTCGTTGGAGCGCGACTCCCTGGCCCTGTCGGTCGTCGCCCGACCGGAGATGGCTGACCGCATGGCCTGGATGGCCGCCAACATCGCCGCCATGGCCGGCTCCGGCATCGTCTACACCCTGACGCAGGCGGTCGCAGCCCAGACCGCGACATGGCTGCGATCAACCGGGATCGACGCCGAGGCCTACACGGGTGCCACACCGCCGGAGGAACGCCTCGCTTTGGAGGCGGCCCTGAGGGACAACCGGGTCAAGGCCCTGGTGGCCACCTCGGCGCTCGGCATGGGCTACGACAAGCCGGACCTGGGGTTCGTCATCAATCTGGGAGCGCCGTCGTCGATCACCGCCTACTACCAGATGGTCGGCCGGGCCGGCCGGGCCCTCGACCACGCCGAGGCGGTCCTCCTCCCCGGCGAGGACGACGCACGCATCTGGCGGTACTTCGATTCGGTGTCGTTCCCGCCCCGGCAGCAGGCCGAGTCGGTGGTGGGAACCCTCGAGGCGGCCCCCCGCCCGCTCTCCGAGGCCACCATCGAGACCCGTGTCGACATCCGCCACAACCGCTTGACCACCATGCTCAAGGTGCTCGACGTCGAAGGTGCGGTCCGGCGGGTCAAGGGTGGATGGGAACGCACATCCGGCCCCTGGGCCTACGACGACCAACGCTACGCCCGGGTTCGCACCGCCCGGGCTGCCGACCAGGATCTGATCGTCGCCTACGAGCGAAGTGGGTCGTGCCGAATGGCCTTCCTGCGCGGCTCGCTCGACGACCCTGAGCTGGAGCCCGGGTGGCGCTGCGGCCGCTGCGACAACTGCCGGGCCCGGGCCTGGGTCGAGCCTCTGCGCGGCCTGACGGACAAGGCCCGCCGGAGCGCCAGGGGGGGAGCGATCGTTGTCGAGGCCCGGAAGATGTGGCCGGCGGGGCTGGCCCAACCGAAGGGCCGGATCCCCGAGGGTCGCCGGGCCCTCGATGGCCGGGCTCTCAGCGAGGCGGGCAGCGGCGGCTGGGACCGCCTGGTGGGCGATGCCCTCGCCCAGCCCGACGCCGAGCTCGATGCCGAGCTGGCCAAGGGCATCGCCGACATCATCGATGGGTGGCGGTGGCCGGACGGCCAGCCGACCTGGGTCGGCTGGGTTCCCTCGACCCGACGGCCGAGGCTGGTCCGGGCCGTCGCCGAACGGATCGGGACCGTCGTGGACCGGCCCGTCCTCCCGGTCGTCACCCGGGTGACCGACGGCTACCCCCAGGCCGATCAGGGCAACTCGGCCCATGCCTGCGGGAACGTGTGGGGCGTCTTTGCCTTCGACGCCGGGCCTGTCCCTCCCGGACCGGGTCTGGTCGTCGACGACATCTGGGCGAGTGGTTGGACCATGACGGTGGTCGCCGACCTGATCGCCTCGAACGGGTGCGGCCCGGTCTACCCCTTCGTCCTGCAGAAGGGTCACTAGGGCTGGCCGGCGGATGCAGGCCAGCCCTACCCCCGGTCCGCCTCGGGGGCGAAGTAGACGTTGACCTTGGCCAACCCGTCGGCGCCGACGCCGACGATCGAGTACCGCCAAGGCCACCCGCTGGCCGTCGTCGCCCAGGCAGATGATGGCCAGGAGGCGCCGGGCCGGGTCGATACCGGAGCCGTCGGGGTCCCGGGGCGGCGTGCGCGAGGAGGCCCGAAGGACACTCAATTGCGGTGGGACTCCAGTTGCGCCCGGGTGGACGAATCGACGATCACGTCGCTTCGAAGCAGCACCGGTGCGACCCGGTCGAGGACCAGGCTCGAGGCGGGCCCGAGCGGGATCACGTAGCAGCGCAACGCATCGCCGTCGGGGCCGGTCGGTCTGGGGGTGACACCCTGCCAGCGCAGGACGCCGGCCGGGTGCAGGGAGCCGCGATCGGCTTGAAGCAGCTGGAGGGCGGGAGAGGAGCGGAGTCGGGGGATGTAGTGGGCGGCGACGACGTGGTTTAGGTCCACCGGGGCCTTCCACCGGCGTGGAAAACGGGTCTGGACCGTCGTACCCCTGACTCGCAGGCCCTGGCGGCCCGCGAACCAGCCCAGGCCCCAGAACATGGCCAGGACGACGACGCCGGTCAGCGCGCCCCGACCCAGCTCCGCGGCCTTTCCGGTAGCGGCACCGATGATCACCAGCAGGACGCCTAGGACGATCCCTGGGGCTCGCAGCACCACGGCGTCGAAGGTTCGCACCACCAGCTCGTCGGGGCCCTCGGTCAGCACCGGCCTGCTCCGGAGGAAACCCAGGTGGTCTCGGGAGCGGAGTGGGCCCGACCGCGAGGCGGGGAGCTGGGCGGCGATCTCGGGGCGCCCTTGGACCTCGGCGCTGGCCCTGGCGTCCTTGCCGCGGCGATCTCGGATGGCGGGGTCGGCGCCCGCGGCGATCAGCACCTGCACCGCCTCGCCGTGGCCGAAGTAGGCAGCCAGGATCAGCGATGAGGCGCCGCGGTGGTCGGTAGCGTCGAGATTCGCCCCGGCGTCGATGAGGTGGCGAAGGGTCGTCGTCTCGCCGCGCGACGCCGCCACCATCAGCGCCGTTCGGCCGAGGTCCTCTCGTTGCTCGACGTCGGCGTGTCTGTCCAGCAGGTCATCGAGCAGCCCGACGGCGCCGACACCGGCGGCGGCGATCAGCGCCGTCACGCCCCCCTCCCGCTTGGTCTCGGCGATGGCCTCCATCTCCATGATGGTCGCACCGCTGTCCATGACCACCTGGACGGCCGGTGCATCCAACCAGGAACCGGACTCAGTGCTGAGGTAGAGCACACCGGGATCGCGCTCCACCTTGGCCACGACCGTCCTCAGGTCGTCGAGGGTGACCCAGGCCGAGAGTCGGCGATCAGCCGGCGCGACGAAGATCCCTCCGTCGTCGGCGACATGCACATAGACGTCGTTCGGTCCGAGCGGGGCCGGTGCGGTCACGGCTTCCTAGTGGCTGGGCACGTAGAGACCCGAGGGAGTCTGGGTAAAGCCGGGCGGGCCACTCGGCACCATGACACCGGACGGCAGGCGGCTGCAGCCGATGGGTGTCTGGGGCACCAACAGGCGGAGCTGGGCCGGCGCGATGAGCGTGGGCTCGTGGGGGACGATGAGCGGCGAGGCCGGTTCGACCGGGTCTCGGCTGTGCACCGACGTTCAACCGATCCACGACGCCTCCGCTGGCCAATCCCGATGCGCCCCCGGTGGCGCTGTTCCAGGCCAGGTTGCCCGGGTCGAAGGCCGGATGGCCGGTGGAGCCAGGGAGGGGTGTCGCATCGTAGGCGTAGTCGAGACCGGTCTGCGCCGCCCCGCTCGCCGCCACCGCACCGGTGCTGGCCGCCACCGCCGCCACCCCCGGGTGGGGAGGAACTTGGCCGCAGGTCCGGCGGCCGCCCCGATGACACCACCGACGGTGGCCCCTCGGGCAATCTGGCCGCCGCCCCGGATGGGTCGAGATCAGCGCGGGGATGGCGGTGTCCATCAGATCAGGGTTGAACACCGGTCTCGATCCGGACGCTTGGACCTGGACGTAGCTGGCCCGCAGCCGGTTGACGGCACTGACCAAGTGGCGTTGGCGAGCTTGGCCAGGTCGACGAATGCCTGCAGGTCGTCGGGCCGGGCTGAGTCTGCGGCGCTCATGGTTGGTGCTCCGTTCGTAGCCGCCGGGCGGGCACGGCGATCCTAGGCTCGATAGTCAACGCGATCGTCCGACCGGAGGGGATGCCGCATGGATGTGTACGACTCGGCGGATACCGCCAACAGTGTCAACGTCAACTTCGCCTTCGACCTGGCCCTGCACGCCGCTGTCGAACTCGCGCTGGCACGCGCTCATCGGCGCCCGCCAAGACTCGTCAAGCTGGCCAATCTCTTCGCCGAGTCGTGGGCCAAGGCCCGCGGTGAGCAGGACCGCATCAACTGGGCGGAGAAGGGGGCAGACTCCCTCTCCGGGGCGACCGACTGCCGCGCACCGCCCTCGGTTCTCCTACGCATCCCGAGCTCGAGCATTCCTGAGGCGGACCCTTCCCGGTGCAGGGGGCGGGTCGACGCTTCCAGCAGGTACCGTAGAGCGTATGGCCGTCAGCTTGCACCTGTCGGGCGACGTCGAAGCCGACCAGCTGATCAGCGTCGATCCCCTGGCGCTGCTCATCGGTATGGTCCTCGACCAGCAGATCCCCTTGGAGAAGGCGTTCGCCGGTCCGGCGGAGCTGCGTCGGCGGCTGGGCGGGACCCTCGATGTCGAGTCCATCGCCACCATGGACCCCGACGTTCTCGTCGCCGCCTTCGTAGACCGCCCGGCCCTGCACCGCTTTCCGGCGGCCAACGCCAAGCGGGTCCAGGCCCTGTGCCGGTCCGTCATGGACGACTACGGCGGCGATGCCGCCTCCGTGTGGACCGGGGCCGCCGACGGCAAGGACCTGCTCAAGCGAGTCAACGCACTGCCCGGCTGCGGCGAGCGCAAGGCCAAGATCTTCGTCGCCCTTCTCGGAAAGCAGCTCGCCGTGCAACCCCGGGGTTGGAAAAGCGCGGCGGGGGAGTTCTCCAAATCCGGAAGCCGCCAATCGATCGCCGACATCACCGACGAACGGTCACTCGGGGAGGTCCGGGCCTACAAGCAGAAGATGAAGGCCAGGGCCAAGGCGGCAGCCATCAGCGCTGACGATCCATCCAGCCGATGAGCAGGGCGACGGCGCGGGGGTCGTGACGGAGGCGGTGACCAGCACCGACCAGGACTCGGAGGTCGAGCTGGCCTTCAGCGGCATCGGCCAGGGCGCGCGCATCCAGGAGGGGAACGACCTCGTCGTTCGAGCCGTGGACGATCAGCACAGGGCGGGGCGGGATCTTGCCGATCACGCTGAGAGGGCGAATCTCGCGTAGCTGGCGGGCCCAGCCGTCCAGATCGTAGGGGAACTTGGGGTCACGGATCAGCCCCTCGCTACGGGCCTGGGCCACGAATCGTCGGGCATCGGTGGCCCGGTCGCCGAAGTCAGCGGGGGCGGCGAACGACGCCACGCCGCAGATGCGATCGTCCTCACCCGCGGCGCACAGGGCCAGGGCCCCCCCGGCGGCGAAGCCGCACAACCAGACCTGCTCGACCCCCGATGTGGTCCGCAGCGCCTCCGCCGCCGCCTGCAGGTCGGCCAACCACCCGCCTAGGGAGAAGTTGCCTCCTGAGCGCCCCGTGCCCCGGAAGCTGAAGGTCAGGACCGTCCAGCCGGTGTCGGCGGCCAGGCGGTCAGCCAGCTCGTGATAGCCGTTCGCCGTCGCATCCTGGGCCTGGGTCACCGGGAAGCCGTGGCAGAGGACCAGACCCTGGCGCCCGGCCCCTCCGGCGGCGGACGGCGCGGGGCGAGCCAGGTAGGCGGACAGGGTCACGTCATCGGAGTGGATCAGCTTGGCCTCGCCCTGCGAAGTAGCGCCCTTGCCCTCACTCTCCGACCGAGACCCATCCTCTGCGGCCAGGAGCAAGGGAGGGGCCATCGCCGCCAGGATAGGCAGGCGGTGGTGGTGAACTTCGGGAACCTCGTGATTGACTTCGGGCATGGCCGTCCGCCCGATCCGCCAGCTCGGTGACCCCGTGCTCCGCCAGCCGTGTCGCCCGGTCACCGCCTTCGACACCAAGCTGGCGCTCCTGGTCGACGATCTCATGGAGACGTGCCGCCTTCCGGGCCGGGCCGGCCTGGCCGCCCCTCAGGTCGGGGTCAGCCTGACCGTGTTCTCCTACAACGTCGGTGGTGAGGAGGGTTACGTCGTCAATCCCACCCTGGTGTCGACGGAGGGCACCCAGGAGGGCGAGGAGGGTTGCCTGTCCATCCCCGGCATCCACGCCGAGACGCCACGAGCCGAGCGGGCGGTCGTCACCGGCTTCGACATCCACGGCGAGCCGATCGAGGTGGCCGGCACCGGTCTGATGGCCCGCTGCCTCCAGCACGAGACCGATCATCTCCGCGGCATCCTCTACATCGACCGCCTCGAGCGCGCCGCCCGCAAGGCCGCCATGCGCGCCATCCGGGAGCTCAACGTGACGGGGGCGGCGCCGGCCTGACGCGACGGTGGGGCCGCACGTGGCGACCCCACCGCTGCATCCACTGGAAAAGAGGAAGATCCGTTTGGCTATCGGGTGGGACGAGCTCCCGACCGGTTACTTCCCCGGTAACTGGCTTGGACTCACCAGAACGTCCAGCGGGCCGCTCAGCGGCCAGCCACCTCCGAGGTCCCAGAACGTTGACTACTCAGCTGGACCACCTCCTTTCTTCGGTACCCAAAGATGGTAGCCACGGCGACCTCGTTGGGGGCGGAATTTCCTCGCTACGGTGAGGGCGTGCCTGTCTACGCCCTGGGGGACCTCGTCCCCGACATCGATCCTGCCGCCTACGTCCATCCCGATGCCACGATCATCGGTGACGTCACCGTGGGACCCGAGTCGAGCGTGTGGCCCTGCGCCGTGCTGCGGGGGGACTATGGCCGGATCGTCATCGGCGCCGCCACCTCCGTCCAGGACGGTGCCGTCATCCACGCCACCGCCGATCTGGCCACCGTCATCGGATCCCGGGTGGTGATCGGTCACCTCGCCCATCTGGAGGGCTGCACCATCGAGGACCACGTCCTGATCGGCGTCGGTTGCGCCGTCCTCCACCGAGCCACCGTGGGCGAGGGCGCCACGGTCGGGGCCGGGGCGGTCGTCACCAACGACATGGTCGTCCCTCCTCGGGCCCTGGCCGTGGGGGTACCGGCGGTGATCAAGCCCGATCGGTCCAACTCCGATCTGATCGACCTGGCCGCCGAGGTGTACGTCGACAACGCCCACCGCTACCCCAAGGAGCTCCGCCGCCTCGACTGAGGCCGCCTCGCCTAAATGCCGATCCGTTGGGCCAGCAGCTCGCGGTGGTAGCTGGGGTCGCCGAAGAGGAGCTCGCTGCTCTTGGCCCGCTTGAAGTACAGGTGGGCGGGATGCTCCCAGGTGAAGCCGATACCGCCATGGATCTGGATGTTCTCGGCGGCGGCATGGAAGTACGCCTCGGAGCAGTACGACTTGGCCAGGCTGGCCACCACGGGCAGCTCGTCGTTGTCCTCGGCCGCCGCCCAACCGGCGTAGTAGGCCGCTGACTTGGAGGACTCGACCTCGAGGAGCATGTCGGCGCACTTGTGCTTGATGGCCTGGAAGCTGCCGATGGGCCGGCCGAACTGAACCCGGACCTTGGCGTACTCGACGGCCATGTCCAGCACCTTCTGGGCACCGCCGACCTGCTCGGCGGCCAGGGCGACCGCAGCCAGGTCAAGCATCTTGGACACCGCGGCCCATCCCTGACCGTCGGCGCCGACCAGGCGGGCGGGGGTGGACGAGAGGATGATCCTCGCCTGCTTACGGGTCTGGTCCATGGTCGACAGGGCCGTGGTCTCCAACCCTGTTGCGCCCTTGTCCACGGCGAACACCGACACGCCGGCCGAGGAGCGGGCGGCCACCAGGATCAGATCGGCGATGTGGCCGTCGAGCACGTAGAGCTTCTCGCCGTCAAGCGTCCACTCGTCCCCCGATCCGCGAGCCTGGAGGGTCACGCCCTCCTCGTCCCAACGACCGGATGCCTCGGCCAGGGCAACCGTGGCGATCGTGGTGCCGGCGGCGATGCCGGGCAGGTAGTCCTTCTTGGCGGTGTCGTCGCCGGCGGAGAGGAGCAGGTTGGCAGCCAGGGCCACACTGGAGAAATAGGGGGCGCACAGCAGGGCCCGACCCATCTCCTCGAGCACGACGACCAGCTCCACGTACGAGTAGCCCGAGCCCCCGAACTCCTCCGGGATGGCGAGGCCCTGCAGACCGAGCTGACCGGCCATCTGATCCCAGACAGCCTGGTCGTAGCCCTCGGTGGACTCCATCAGGCGGCGGACCTCCGCCTCGGGGGACTTGTCGTCGAGGAACCGACGGACCGCCTTGCGCAGTTCGTCCTGTTCTTCACTGAACGCGAAATTCACCTGGTCTTCTCCCCGAGGAAATGCACCTCTGACAACGGACGATGACCCGTCTTTCTAGCGGACCTCGACGATTCCGTGCACGCCCGCGCCGCCGGAGACCGACGTAGGCTTGGGGTGATGCATTATCAGGACACCCAAGCCGAGATCCACCGTGTCGTCGTCGGCCCGGTGGACAACAACGTGTTCGTCCTCCGCTGCCGGGAGACGGGCGCCGCCATCTTGATCGACGCCGCCAACGAGCACGAGAAGCTGCTCGATCTGTGCCGGAACCTGGGCGTCACCAAGGTGATCGAGACCCATGGCCACTGGGACCACATCGGCGCCGTCACCGCCGTGCGCGACGCCGGCTACGAGGTGGGAGTCACCGAGGCCGACGCCTCCATGCTGCCCTCCTACGACTACCTGCTGGAAGATTCGAGCGTGATCGACGTCGGCCGCCTCCGGCTGCACACGATCGCCACCCCGGGTCACACCCCCGGGTCGATGTCGTTCCGTCTGGAAGGGTCACCCGTTCTCTTCAGCGGGGACACCCTCTTCCCGGGCGGACCCGGGGCCACCAAGTTCCCCGGTGGCGACTTCCCCACCATCCTCCGCTCGCTCGACGAGCGCCTGTTCGGCCCGCTCCCGGCCGAGACGCTGGTCCTGCCCGGCCACGGCAAGGACACCACGATCGGCGCCGAACGACCCCATCTCGACGACTGGGCCCAACGGGGCTGGTGAGGGTGCCCGTCAGGCGATGATGTCGACCGGTGCGCCGGCCGGTATCGCCGCCAGGCGCAGTTGATCAGCGGTGTGCAGCCTGATGCATCCATTGGAGACCCGCGCCCCCGTGGTGCCGATGCGAGCATCGGCGGCCGAATCGACGGGACCATGGATGGCGATGATGGCGTCGCCGGCACCCTCCCAACTCTGGATGGCGTCGGAATGGGCCGAGGTGTCGAGCACCACCGGGCCGAGGAGGGGATCGGCGTGCGGCTCGTGGACGGCCACGAAGTAGTTACCGGTGACCGTCGGGGTGGCGGCCACGCCGATGCCCACCGGGACCGACATGATGGCCTGGCCCGCCTGATACACGGTCAGGTGCTCCTTACCGAGGTCGACCAGGACGAAGTAAGCGGTCGAAGACACCGACACCGCTTCGGCGTGCACCCACGTCACGGACTGGTTGGGCCGTTGGGGGAGGCGAACCTCGAGCCATCCGGGTTGCTCGGCGACGACGGGGAGGACCAGGGCGTAGCCGTACCAGCTCCCGACGGTGCCGCTCGGCGCTCCACCCGGCTGGGCGTACGTGGGGATGGTGCCCTTGGGAGCGGCCAGGATGGTGGAGACCGGCGCCTGGAAGGGCGGAGGCGGCGGAGGCGGCGGAGGCGGCGGAGGCGGCGGAGGCGGCGGAGGCGGGGCTGGCACCGTCGGCGGGGTGGCCTTGACCGCTACGACCACCGGCGCATGTACTACGGGGTCGAGGCGGCCCGAGGCCAGGACGCCGAGGTTGGCGGCGGCGAGGAGCGCGACCGCGCCGCTCATCGCAACAACAGAGCGCCGATTCTTGGCCACGATCGATCCTACAGCGGCTGTGACCTCATGACCCGGTGAGGGGATGGCGGGGGGCATCGACGAGCTCCAGATCGGGGGGCAGGCCGTCCACCGCCACCTTGTCCCCTTCCACGGTGACCGACACCCGCGCCCCGGCGAGGGGGATGCGCCCGACGTGGAGACGCTCGATCTGCTCGGGCAACGACGGGTGCAGCCACACCTTGCCCCGTGGCACCCACGGGTCGAGGCGCAGCAGCGTTCGCAGCAGCAGCAGGGGGGATGCCGCGGCCCACGCCTGGGGCGACGAAGACGTCGGATAGGAGACCACCAGGGGCAGCTCCAGGCGGTCCAGGCCGCTGAACAGCTCCGGCAGCTGGCCCCCGCCGGCCATGCCCGCGTCGATCATGGCCATGACGACCCGCTGAGCCTCACGGACGAAGCCGTAGCGCATCAAGCCGGCGGCGGCGATGGCGTTGTCGTGGGGCCAGACCGAACCGCAGTGGTAGCTGAGCGGGTTGTAGCCGGTCATTGACGTGCCAAGGGTTCGGATCCCCCACCCGGAGAACAGGTCAGGACTGAGGAGGCGGCGGGCGACGGCGTCGGCCTTGTCGGCGTCGAGGATCCCCGTCCACAGGCAGTGGCCCATCGATGAGCAGAGAGCGTCGATCGGCTTCTTGTCTCGATCGAGGCCCATGGCCAGCCACTGGCGGTCCTCCAGCCAGAAGTCGCGGTTGAAGGCCATCTTCAAGCCGGCGGCCTTGGACCGGAGCCGGGTGGACAGGGCGGCGTCGCCGGCTTCGGCGGCGAAGAAGGCCCGGGCCAGATAGGCCCCATAGACATAGCCCTGGACCTCGGCCAGGGCCACCGGCGTCTCGGCCAGCGCCCCGCTGGCGAAGCGGATCGCCTCGGGGGAGTTGCGCCAACCCTGGTTGCGCAGACCCCGATCCGACGTCCGCTGGTACTCCACGTAGCCATCGCCGTCCCGATCCCCGTGGTGCTCGATCCAGTGGATGGCGGCGTCGGCGTGGGGAAGCAATTCATCGACGGCTTCCCGGGCCAGGCCCCACCGGCGCAACTCGCCCAGCAGCATCACGAACAGGGGGGTGGCGTCGGCGGAGCCGTAGTAGATGGCACCACCGCCGAGGGAGAGGGAGGAGGCGTCCCCGAAGCGCATCTCGTGGAGGATCCGCCCGGGCTCCTCCTCGTTGGTGGGGTTGACGTCGCGCCCTTGGAAGCGGGCGAGGGTCTGCAACGTCCCCAGGGCCAACTCGGGATCGGCGATCAGGGCCATCCAGGCGGTGATCAACGAGTCCCGCCCGAAGAGGCTCATGAACCACGGGGCGCCGGCGGCCACGACCGTCCTCTCGGGATAGTCCGGGTCGAAGATGCGGAGGGCGCCCAGGTCCTCGGCGCCCCGAGCCAGGACCTGGCGAAGGCCCTCGTGGTCGGTCTCGACCACCGGCACGTTGCGTCGCCACTGGGCCATGCGCTCGGCCGGCTTGGCCCTCGAGACCGGTTGGCCGCACCGCCACCGAGGTTCGATCTCGTCACCGTCGATCGAGCAGGAGAACTGCTGGCACAGGTCCCACGAGCCCTTGGGGGGGACGATCACCTCCCAGCGGGCCACCCCGTCGGTGATGACGGCGTGGTGTGACCACGAGATGCGCAACGAGCGCCGATGGCTACCCCGCCGGTGGGCGAAGACCAACGCTCCGTCGACGACGGTGGGCTCGGCATTGGGGCCGCTGGCGGTGCGGGCCGCCTTGACGTCCAACAGGTCCGCGAAGTCGGAGCCGTAGTGCAACTCGATGGCGCAGTAGGCCGGTTCCTCGGCATAGTTGCGAACGGTCAGGTCCTCGCGCATCCCCCGGCCCACGTATCGGTGGCGAACGACCATCACCGACGACTCGCTCAGGCCAGGCGGGGGGCGGGTCCGGGCCACCAGGATGGCCGAGAACGGGTCGGGGATCGACGAGGACAGCACCTCGGGGACCGAACCGTTGACCTCGAGACCCCACTCGGAGAGGAAGCGGCTGTCGCGGAAGAAGAAGCCCTCGGCGGTGCGGGCGTCCACGTTGCCGCTGGCGGCGCAGACAAGGAACGCTGACCCTTCGACGAGGGTCATCCGGTCCGCCGGAGTGCTCGGAGGAGCAGTTCCCCCAGAGATCCAAGGATCCGGCATCGCTTCGAAGCTAGTGCGTCCCTGCACCGGCGGTGTCACCCATTTCCCCTACGGCCGTAGTGCTAATACACTAGGAAGGTGACTCCTCCCCTGTTCGAGGTCGACGAGCTGCACGTGTCGGTCGACGGAACCGAGATTCTGGCCGGCGTCGATCTCGTTGTCGGCCACGGCGAGATCCACGCCCTCATGGGGCCCAACGGGTCGGGCAAGTCGACGCTCGCCAACGCCCTGCTCGGCAACCCTGCCTACCAGGTCACCTCGGGTCGCATCCGGTTCAAGGGCGAGGACATCACCGACTGGCCCACCGAGACCCGAGGCAAGGCGGGCATCTTCCTGGCCTTCCAGTACCCCGAGGAGATCCCCGGGGTGCCCGTGGTGCAGTTCCTGCGTCAGGCCCTTTCGGCCCGCAAGGGCATCGACCTCTCCGTGCTGGAGCTGCGGCTGGCCATCATGGAGTGGATGAAGAAGCTGGGCATGGACCCGGCGATGGGCGACCGCTTCGTCAACGAGGGCTTCTCCGGTGGGGAGAAGAAGCGCAACGAGATCCTCCAGATGGCGATCCTCGAGCCCGATCTGGCCATCCTGGACGAGACCGACTCCGGTCTCGACATCGACGCCCTGGGCGAGGTGGCCCGCGGCGTCATGCAGGTCCGCGAGGCCCGGCCCGAGCTCGGCGTCCTCGTCGTCACCCACTACCAGCGCATCCTCGACCGCTTGACCCCCGACGTCGTCCACCTCCTGGTGGCGGGCCGGATCGTCGAGAGCGGGGGGCCCGAGCTCGCCCAGAAACTCGAAGAGGAGGGCTACGAGGCATGGCGTTGACCGAAGAGCGGCCCCAGGGGGCCATCGACGTCGCAACCATCCGCAAGGATTTTCCGATCCTCGATACCCAGGTGCACGGCAAGCGGCTGGTGTACCTGGACTCGGCCAGCTCCTCGCAGAAACCGACGGCCGTGCTCGAGGCCATGACCAACTATTACGAGACCACCCACGCCAACGTCCACCGGGGGGTGTACACCCTCGCCGAGGAGGCCACCCGCCTCTTCGAGCAGGGCCGGTCGAAGGCGGCGTCGTTCATCGGGGCCGCCACCCCCGCGGAGGTCGTGTTCGCCAAGAACGTCACGGAGGCGATCAACCTGGTCGCCTACTCGTGGGGTCGGGCCAACCTCGGACCCGGCGATGCTGTGGTCCTGACCCAGATGGAGCACCATGCCAACCTGGTGCCATGGCTGGCCCTCAAGGCCGAGCGGGGCATCGAGCTGCGCTATCTGGACCTGACCGACGACTTCCAGCTCGACCTGAGCAACCTCGATGAGCTGCTCGACGGGGCCAAGCTTCTGGCCTTCACGGCCATGTCCAACGTGTTGGGCACCCTGACCCCGGTCCGCCAACTGGCTGACGCGGCCCACGCCGCCGGCGCCCTCGCCCTGGTCGACGGGGCCCAGTACACCCCCCACCTGCCGACCGACGTCGCCGCCCTCGGCGTCGACTTCTACGGGTTCACGGGCCACAAGATGCTGGGCCCGACCGGGATCGGGTGCCTGTGGGCCCGCCCCGAGTTCCTCGAGGCCATGCCTCCGTTCCTGGGCGGGGGAGAGATGATCAGCGACGTGCGCCTCGACGGCTTCAGCACCGCCGAGGTCCCCTGGAAGTTCGAGGCGGGCACACCGCCCATCGCCGAGGCCGTCGGGTTGGGTGCGGCCGTCGACTACCTCGAGGGCGTCGGGATGGCCCGGGTGCGACAACACGAACGAGCGTTGACGGCGTACGCCCTCGACTCGCTGACCCGCCGCTTCGGCTCCGATCTGGTGATCCACGGGCCGAGCGACGTCGACCGCCGGGGCGGGGTGATCTCTTTCTCATTCAAGGACATCCACCCCCATGACCTGGCCCAGGTCCTCGACGAGACGGCGGTCTGCGTCCGGGCCAGCCACCACTGCGCCAAGCCCCTGATGCGCCGACTGGGCGTGGCTGCCACGGCGCGGGCATCGTGGTCCATCTACAACGACGAAGCCGACATCGATGCGTTGGCCGATGGCCTCGACGACGCCGACCGGCTGTTCAGCTGACGGACGCTTCGCCAACGGACCGCCCAGCCTACCGAGCCGAAAGAAGCCCACCATGCCCGGTCTCGAAGACCTCTACCGCGAGATCATCCTCGATCACTACCGCAATCCCCGCAACCGCGGGGAGCTGGAGGTCCCGCCCGCCTACGCCGAGACCGGGTTCAACCCGCTCTGCGGTGACGAGATCATCGTCTACGTGTCCACCGACGGCGAGCGCATCGAGGACCTGAAGCTGGGCGGGCAGGGATGTTCGATCAGCCAGTCGTCGGCCTCGATGATGTCCACGGCGGTCAAGGGGCGCACGCTCGACGAGGCCCGAGCCGTGATCAGGACGTTCAAGTCCATGATGTCGGTGCACAGCCACCGCCTGGAGCCGGACACCGACGACGGCCCGCAGGCTCCGGCCCAGCCCGAGGTCTCCCTCGGGGACCTCGAGGCCCTGCAGGGCGTGGTCAAGTTCCCGGTGCGCATCAAGTGCGCCACCTTGAGCTGGAACACCCTGTCCCAGGCGCTCGACGCCGTCGACCAGGGCCGCGGCGCGGCCTGACCCCTGAACCGCTCAGCGGGGACCGGGGGGGCGGGTCGAACGTGGGCCCCGGTCACGAATCTCGGCCACGGTCTCGAAGGCGGTCCGCAGCTCGGCGATCCACGGCTCCTCGTTGGCTCCGACGAGGCGGACGCACCAGGCCAGGGCCTCGCTGCGACTCCGGGCCAATCCGGCGTCGATCAGGGTGTCCAGGGTGCGGCGCTCAGAGAACCGCAGCCGGGTCATGACCGGCACCGTGGCCATGGTGAACATCTCGGTCGTCTCCCCACACCGTGCCCCCCAGGAGACCTTCCGCTCGAAGCGATCCTCGGCCTCGGCGGCCAGGGAGATCCGTTCCGCTCGGGTCGCCTCCCGGAACCCGGCGATGGCCCGGCGGGCGTCGTCCTCGCCGCCTCCGGGCACGGTGAGGACCACCAGGATCTCGTCGTTGTCGACCGAGATCCCCGCGGGGGCGGCGGTCCACGCCGCCGGCAGGGCCCCGGCCGCCCACCGGCTGACGGCCTCATTCACCTCGCTGCGCTCCACCCCGACATGGTGGCCCAGGATGGAGCGGTACCGCCCTTTGCCATGATGGGACGATGACCGGCCCGCCCCCTCGTCGCTCGACCACGGCCGTCGCATGACCGCCGATCCCTTCGTGATCGTGGGGGCGTCGCTTGCCGGGGCCCGGGCCGCGGAGTCGTTGCGCAGCGGCGGCTACGACGGCGAGCTGGTGGTCATCGGGGCCGAGGATCACCGGCCCTACGACCGGCCCCCCCTGTCGAAGCGAGTCCTCGACGGCACCGCGGACTCCGACGACGCGGTCCTGGCCGCCACCGAGCTTCCCATGGCCGAGGAGCTCGACATCGCCTGGCGGCTGGGTACGACGGCCACCGCCCTCGACCTGGAACGCCGTCGCATCACCCTCTCCGACGGGAGTCAGGTCGCCTTCGCCGGAGCGATCCTGGCAACCGGCGCCCACCCCCGGTACCTCCCCGGGTTCGAGGACAGGGAGGGCGTTCACGTCATCCGCACCCTCGACGACGGCCTGGCCCTGCGCCGGGCGCTCGACGACGACCCCAAGGTGGTGATCGTCGGGGCCGGCTTCATCGGCCTCGAGGTGGCCGCCAGCAGCCGGGCCCGAGGCCTCGACGTCACGGTCCTCGAGCCCCAAGCCGTTCCCTTGGAGCATGCTCTCGGATCAGAGCTCGGTGAGGCGGTGGCCCGCATGCACCGCCGGGCCGGGGTGGTCATGCGCCTCGGCGTCACGGTTCGCTCCCCCGTCGGCGACAGCAGGGTCACCGGGGTGGTCATCGACGACGGTGAGGTGGTCGACGCCGACATCGTCGTCATGGGGGTCGGGGTGGCGCCGACGACGGGCTGGCTCGAAGGGTCGGGGGTCGACCTCGACCGAGGGGTGGTGTGCGACTCGCGCCTGCGGGTCCTGGCCGGTGGCCGGCCCGTTCCCGGCCTGGTGGCGGCCGGTGACGTGGCCCGCTGGGCCGACGTCCGTTCGGCGGCGTCGGTGCGCATCGAGCATTGGACCAACGCCGTCGAGCAGGGGGCGGCGGCGGGGCGGGCGCTGCTCGATCCCGACGGCAGCCCCCCCTTCGATGTCGTCCCGTACGTGTGGTCCGATCAGCTCGGTACCAAGCTGCAACTGGTCGGGCTCCCCGCTCCGGGAGACGACGTCCAAGTGCTCGACGGCACCCCTGGGGAAGGCAAGTGGCTGGCCGCCTACGGACGGCACGGTCGCCTCGTTGCCGTGCTCGGCGCGGGCCGGCCGGCCCAGGTCATGCGCCTGCGGCGCAGCCTCGAGACCGGCGCTGCCTTTCCGGTCGAGGAGGACCCCACTCCGGCGACGGACCCGCGGCCACCGAGCGGGGCCTAGCGGGCGGGAACCCGATGAGGCGCTCAGCCGGCGGGCACCTTCCAGCCCCGGGACTCGGCTATGTCCTTGCAGGTCGGGCACAGGGGATACTTCTTGGGGTCGCGACCGGGAACCCAGATCTTGCCGCAGAGGGCCTTGACCGCCGTTCCGTTGATCATCCCCTCCACGACCGAGGGGCCGGCGGAGACGAAGTCGTCCTCGTTGATCTTCACGCCCTCCAGCACGATGTGGCTCATGCGCTCGTGGTCCCCGTCGAGCTCAGGGTCAACGTGAACCGGCGCCGTGTCGAGATTGGTCATCGTCGCCCAGGTTACTGCCCGACAGGGGGCACGCCCCGGGCGGGACAGCACCAGCCAGCGGGTAGGGTCGAGAGCGAGGTCGGTGCCCAGAGGACCGGACTCAACATCGAGGCTGGGAGGTGCGTGCCCAGGTGGAGGACGGCCCGTGACGGGTGCAGAGAACGCCGACAACAGCGAAGGAGACACCAGCGGGGCCACGCCGTCGCCCTCACCCTCGCCGTGGGCCGGCGCCAGACGGGGAGGCTCGGGGGTGGAGCTGCCCTCGGATCGGGCCACCGCCTATCAACCGCCCGGGCGCTACGAGCAGCCGGCGGCGTGGGACGGGCCCTCCGCCTACCAGTCGGCCACCGACACCGACACCGACACCGACGGCGACGAGGCGGACACCGGGGTACCTGTCGCTGGATCCCCGGCCGGGCCTCGCTCCCAGAGCCCTCCCCCGGTGCCGGCCGGCCCTCCTCCGCCATCGGGCCCGGCCGGCCCCACGGCGCTAGCGGCGCGCCCGCCCGTCAGCGGGTGGTCGGCGCCGCCGGGCCCGCCGGCGACCCCACCGGCGCGGTCCAACCTGCCTGGCGCCTACCTCGGATCCGACCACTTCGACCCCGGTGACCTCGTCCACCCCCGGGACCAGGCGCCGACGTCGGGCATCCGCCGGGCCGTCTACCGGGTCTCCGGCGGCCACCTCAACCTCGGACCATCGGCGCGCGACCGGGCCCGCCAGCGGTTGATCGACCGGGCCAAGACCCCTGCGGTCACCGGGCGCCGCCGGATCGCCATGGTCAGCCTCAAAGGAGGGGTCGGCAAGACCACCACCACGGTGATGCTCGGCCACACCCTGGCCGCCGTTCGCGGCGACAACGTCATCGCCGTCGACGCCAACCCTGACGCCGGCAACCTGGCCAGCCGCATCCGCCGGGAGACCGACCGCTCCGCTCGCGACCTGCTCAACGCTTCGGGCACCCTGCACCGGTACGCGGACGTCCGCTCGTTCACCAGCCAGGCCGAGAGCCGCCTGGAGGTGCTGGCCGGGGAGAGCGACCCGGCTCTCTCCGAAGCCTTCAGCGCCTCGGACTACGAGGCGGTCCTGGCTGCCCTGGAGCGCTTCTACTCGATCGTCCTGACCGATTGCGGCACCGGCATCCTCCACGACGCCATGCGGGCCGTCCTCTGGTATGTCGATCAGCTCATCGTGGTCACCAGCCCGGCCATCGACTCCGCCCACGCTCTCGGCCAACTGCTGGACTGGTTGGACCAGCACGGCTACCACCACCTCGTCGAGAGCGGCATCGTCGTCGTCAACGGAGTGCGCAAACGCTCCCAGATACGGGTAGAACAGTTCGCAGCCACCTTCGGCGCCCGCTGCCGCGGGGTGGTCACCATCCCCTACGACGCCAGTCTGTCGACGGGCGGTGAGTCATCGCTCCAGGCGATGGCTCCTACCACCCAGCAGGCTTACCTGGAGCTGGCCGCGGCGGTGGGAGATGACTTCAGCCAACCTCGGCTTCATGGTCACGATCCCGGCATCCAGGGCTGAGGTCCGAGCCGGACCCCTACAACCACAACCCCCCTCGGAGTGAACCGACATGGATAAGAAGTGGTGGACCCTCGTGGCTGTGTGCCTGGGGACGTTCATGCTCCTCCTCGACGTGACCATCGTCAACGTGGCCCTGCCCGACATCCAACGGAGCCTGCACGCCAGCTTCTCCGATCTGCAGTGGGTGGTGGACGCCTACGCCCTGACCCTGGCCGCGTTGCTCCTGACCGCCGGCTCGCTGTCGGACCTGTTCGGCCGGCGCATCGTGTTCGTGATCGGGTTGGTGGTGTTCACCCTCGGCTCGCTGCTGTGCGGTTTGGCCCAGTCGTCGCTCATGTTGATCCTCTCCCGGGCAGGCCAGGGCGTCGGTGGGGCCATCATGTTCGCGACGTCCCTCGCCCTGCTGGCCGAGGCGTTCCAGGGCCGGGAACGAGGAACGGCGTTCGGCATCTGGGGATCGATCACCGGCGTGGCGGTAGCTGTCGGCCCGGTGCTGGGCGGGATTCTGACCAGTGGCCTGTCGTGGCAGTGGATCTTCTTCGTCAACCTCCCCATCGGGGCCCTGGCGGTGGCGATCACCCTGGCCAAGGTGGACGAGTCCCGCAGCCGCAGCGCCCGCAAGCCCGACTGGGCGGGCTTCGTCACGTTCACGGCTGCGCTCTCCGCCCTGGTCTACGGCCTCATCCGGTCGAACGAACACGGCTGGTCGGAGACCGGCGTCGTGCTCTGCTTCAGCGCCGCCTTCACCCTGATGGTGCTGTTCCTTCTGCTCGAGATCCAGACCTCCGACCCCATGTTCGACCTGAGCCTGTTTCGCAAGCCCACCTTCGCCGGGGGCTCGATCGCCGCCTTCGGCCTGTCGGCGTCGTTGTTCGCCCTCCTGCTCTACATCGTGTTGTTCCTCCAGAACGTCCGCGGCTACAGCGCCCTCGGCACGGGCCTGCGGCTGTTGATCCTCTCGGGGGGGATCATGGTGGCGGCCACCCTCTCCGGCAAGGCCACCTCCAAGGTCCCGATCCGGCTGCTGATCGGCCCCGGGCTGCTCCTCGTCGCCGTCGGCCTCTACCTCATGGGCCAACTCACCGTCACCAGCTCGTGGACCGAGCTCATCCCCGGTCTCATCGTGGCCGGCATCGGTGCTGGTCTCGTCAACCCGCCCCTGGCGTCCACCGCCGTCGGGGTGGTCGAGCCGGCCCAATCGGGGATGGCGTCAGGCATCAACTCCACCTTCCGGCAAGTGGGGATCGCCACCGGTGTCGCCGCCCTGGGCTCCATCTTCGGCTCGGACCTGGCCTCCCGCCTCGGGGTGGATCTGGCTCACTCCTCCACCCCGCTCTCCCTCCAACCGGGGCTCCTGGCCAAGGCGATCAGTGGGGGGGACGTGTCCGGTGTCCTGCGGGCCTCACCGCCCGACAGCCGACCCCGGCTCGAAGCCATCATCAGCGACGCGTTCGTCCACGGTCTCGACCGCATCCTGATCATCGGAGCGGCGATCGCGCTCGTCTCCGGGCTGTTGTCCCTGCTCCTCATCCGCTCCAAGGACTTCGCCGCGGGCAGCCAGGCCCATCGCCCGGCGGCGGCCGCGCCTGATGAGAGCGCGCCCGATGCGATCCGACCGGCGCCCGAGGGCGCCCTCGCCTTCGCCGGCGAGGTGCCCCAACACCACCTGGTCAGCGTCGGCGGCGCCGCCTCTCCCAATGCCGGCTCTCCCGGTGACTCCGGGGACGGCCCGCCGGCCGGCAACTCCGGGGGCGGCTCCCTCGGTGACTCCGGGGTGGGCCACCCCAACGGTCGCGGCAACGGGGCGGCGGTCGGCTCTGCCCAGGCCCCGGCCGCCCGGACACCTGGGGGCCAGACCCTCGCAGGCCCGATGACGGGGGACGGGGCCCTCGCCGAGCGGACGACCGGCGACAGGGCGCCGGTCCCTGAACCAGACTCCCGTGCCACCCGGCCAGGCCCGACCACGGCCGACAGCCGTGACGCCGCACCAGGGCCGACCGCGGCCGACACCCGTGACGCCGCACCAGGCCCGACCGGTCGCTCTGTGGTCCCGGTGGCGCCAGGATCAGGGGAATCCGACCGGATCGTCACCGAGACTGACGGGTCGACCACCCACGAGTTGTCCATCGCCCTGACGTTCCGCTTCCGGGGCCGCGGCAACCGCCGGGGCCGGCGCTAGACATCACCTGATCCCCGACATCACACGCGTGCCGATCCGATCGGCGCCAGAGGAGGAACCATGCCTGAAGCCGTCATTGTCGCCGCCGCCCGCAGCCCCATCGGGCGGGCGTTCAAGGGCTCCCTGACCACGCTGCGCCCCGACGACATGGCCGTCCAGATGGTCAAGGCGGTCCTGGCCAAGGTGCCTGAGCTTGACCCTGCGCTGATCGAGGATCTGATGCTCGGCAACGCCCAACCAGCCGGTGAAGCCGGCTACAACATCGCCCGCGTCGTGGCTCTGCTCGCCGGTCTCCCTCACGTCCCTGGTACCACCGTCAACCGTTATTGCTCGTCGTCGCTGCAGACCATCCGCATGGCCGCTCACGCCATCAAGGCCGGCGAGGGCGACGTGTTTCTCGCCGGCGGGGTCGAGGCGGTGAGCCGGTTCGGCAACGGCATGTCCGATGGCATGCCCAACACCCAGAACGAGCGGTTCGCCGGTGCCCACCAGCGGACCGAGACCCGGGCTCTGGGCGGCGGCGAGACCTGGACCCCGGCCCAGAGCTTGGCGGACGTGTACATCGAGATGGGCCAGACGGCAGAGAACGTTCGGGAGATCGAGGACATCAGTCGCGAGGAGATGGACCGGTTTGCCGCCCTGTCACAGAACCGGGCCGTCGAGTCCCAGACCAACGGCTTCTTCGAGCGGGAGATCAGCCCCCTCACCCTCGCCGACGGGACGGTCGTGGACACCGACGACGGTCCCCGGCCCAACACCACCGTCGAAGGGCTGGCCAACCTGAAGCCGGTGTTCCGCCCTGACGGGGAGATCACGGCCGGCAACAGCTGCCCGCTCAACGATGGTGGCGCCGCAGTGGTGGTCATGAGCGACGCCAAGGCGGCCGAGCTGGGCATCACCCCGCTGGCCCGCATCGTCGCCTCCGGGGTCACTGCCCTCGATCCCGAGATCATGGGCCTCGGCCCGGTAGAGGCGTGTCGGCAGGCGCTCAAGCGGGCCCGGATGACGATCGCCGACGTCGACCTGGTGGAGATCAACGAGGCGTTCGCAGCCCAGGTGGTCCCCTCGGCCCGCTCCCTCGGCATCGAGTGGGACAAGCTCAACGTGCACGGTGGCGCCATCGCCCTCGGCCACCCCTTCGGCATGACCGGCTCGCGGATCATGGCGACGTTGCTCAACGGCCTCGAGGACGCCGACGCCACCATCGGCCTCGAGTCGATGTGCGTTGGTGGCGGTCAGGGCATGGCCATGATCGTCGAGCGCCTCCGCTGAGCCGGCGGTTTGGGCACATGTCACAGGATTGTGGCATTTGGGCAGGGGTAAGCCTGGACGGGAACCCTGGGAAGATTCGAATACCACTCTTTCCGCTGGTCAGACGGTACGGAGGTGGGGTAACGTCGCCAGTGGAAGGGGTTGACAACGCTCATGGGCACTCAGGGCGCCTTGGTCCCACGCGCCCGAGCGGCCGCCGTGTGCTTGACCCACCCAGCCCCGTCACCTAGTCTCTCGCCGTTGTGACTACGTGCACGTGGAAGTTTCGTCGGCACGCGGGACGGCTCACTGCGACGTTCGCCCTGGTAGCAGCTACCACCGGGCTGATCGCGCCGCATGCGTCCGCGGACCAGTTATCCAACCTTCGCGCCAAGGCCCAGGCTGATGCGGCGAAGATCGGCAACCTGGGTCGCCAGGAGGCCGCGCTCTCGGAACAGTTCGACGCCGCCAACCTGGCCCAGCAGGCCGCCGCCACCAAGGTGTCGGCCGCGTCCGCCCAGGTCGCGGCAGCCGACGCGGCCGCCAACAAGGCAAAGGCGGGACTGCGCCAAGAAGCCGTCGATGCTTACACCCGAGGTGGCACCAGCGGCCTGACCTCCAGCTCCAACAACTTGGCCAGCGCCAACAACTCGCTCCTGCGGGCGGAGTACGTCGACAGCCTGGCCACCAATCAGAACGATGCGGTCGACCAGTACCACCTGGCATCGCTCCAGGCCGAAGCGGCCAAGGCCGCGCTGGGTGCGGCGGAGGCGGACGCTTCCCAGCAGGCCAAGACCCTGGCCTCCAGCCGCACCTCGGTGGAAGCTGACTCGACCCAGCTCAACGGCATCTACCAACAGGACCAGGGTCAGATCTCCCAGATGGTCGCCCAGATCCAGGCTCAGCAGGCAGCCGCAGCGGCTGCCGCAGCTCGGGCCGCCGCCACCCAGCAAGCAGCCGCCCAGCAGCAGGTGGCCAGTCGGGCCGTGTCGGCCCGTGCCGGTGCGGCAGCCAGTGCTACCCGCTTCGTAGCGGCGCCGGCCCCCTCTGGTGGTGGCTCCTCTTCGGGAGGTGGCGTGAGCGTCGGCGCTCCCAACAACCCTGCGCCCCCCGTCGGCAGTGGCGCCTCCGGCGCCGTCGCCGCCGCCGAGACCCGTCTTGGTGATCCCTACGTCTATGGTGCCGCCGGCCCCAGCACCTTCGACTGCTCCGGTCTGGTCATGTGGGCCTACGCCCAGGTTGGGATCAGCCTGCCCCACTACAGCGGCGCTCAGTTCGCCAACAGCATCCACATCTCGATGTCGCAGTTGGCCCCGGGCGATCTGGTGTTCCCCTCCGATCCCGGCCAGCACGTGGCCATGTACATCGGCAACGGTCAGATCATCGAGGCTCCCTACACGGGCGCGGTGGTCCACATCGTCGGTCTCAGCTCCTTCTTCGTCCAGGCCGTTCGGGTCGGCTGAGCGCTCAGCGTCCGAGCGAGATCCGGGCCGCTCGCGGCGCGCTCAGCGGTGCCGGGCGCCCAGACCCTTCAGGGCCTGGGTCACGAGTCGTCGGGTCCCCAGGCGGGCGACGGGGTCCAGGATGCCTCCCAGTCCGGCCGTGGCGACGCCGACGACGTAGCGAACCAGGGTCCGATCGGCGCCGGCAGGCTCGAGTTGCCAGTCCTCCACCATCGACGCCAGACCGGGCGCCCCTGACTCCGTCAGGGTGAAGCTGAACCGGGTGTCCGGTTCCCACACCACGAATTTCTCCCTGACCGCCACCGGACCCACCCAGACCGTCCGGGTGGCCCCGACTCCCGTGGCTCGACCGTCGACGCGGGCCCGGCGGATGCCCGGGCACCAGGCGGGCCACGATTCGTGATCGGCAAGGGTGGCGAACACGACATCGGCCCCGGCGTTCACCACCGTCTCGTCCTGGACCCGGATCGGTGCCCGGTCGATCCATTCGACGTCTCGTTCGATGAGCGAAAACGCCACGCCACTCTCCTCGGCTTGGTGACCGGACCGTCTCGGCGATGGCTCGGCGGGAAAGGAGCGACGCTAGCGCCCCTGCCCGCCCCCGATTGAACCGGGAGTCTCGGTTTTTCGCCAGAGCCCGAACCGGTTGTATCGCCATACGGCACCAACGGTTCACAAGCGGGAGAGAACCGGTACGAGCGGTTCACAGGGGCACCGCGGGGGCACCACGCCACGGAAGGGCCTGGCCAGGACGGCCGGCGATCGGCCAGGATGGAGCCCATGGCCCAGTGTCCGCACGGCTTCGCCCCCGACGACTGCCTGATCTGCGCCACACTCCGCTCGTCACCAGCTCAGCGGTCGGGCAATGGCCCCGCCGTGGCGGTCGCCGACCGCGGCGACCGGGAGGGTGGCCGGCGCCGGTCCTGGACCCACCACGACCCCGATCGCCCGGCGGAGGCGGTGACGGTGGTCGAGCCCGGACGCCCACCCCGGCGCCGGGCGGGGCGACCGCTGGCGGCGGCCCTCCTGGTCATCGTGGCGCTGATCGCGGTGGTGGCGGGATTCTGGTTGGTGGCCGGGGTTGTGTTCGCCCTGCTGCGCATCATCGAGGTCGTGGCCGTAGCTGTCGCCGCCGGATGGATCGGCTACCGGGTGGGACATTGGCGAGGCCGTCACGACCGCTGATCCTTCCCCCGACCTGGGTCTGCGTGCTCTTACCGCCCGCTCGGTGATCGCCTCGGTCCTGCTCGGCACCCACCCGCCGGTCCTGACGGTCAAGGCCCTGGTGAAGGTCGGCGATTTGTTCGGGATCGCCGAGGGCACCATCAGGGTGGCGCTGTCGAGGATGGCAGCCGATGGGGAGCTGATCACCAACGACGGCCACTACCGCCTCGGACCGAGGTTGGCCGCCCGCCAGGGCAGCCAGGACCAGGGCCTGTGGCCGGAGGTCACCGAGTGGTCGGGCGGGTGGGAGATCGTCCTGGGCCCCGGGGGGGGTGGCGACCGCGAGACCCTGGGCGACCGCCTGGAAGGGTTGCACCTGGCCTGGGCGGGGGGGCGGACGTGGTTGCGGCCGGCCAACCTGATCCGGTCGTCGTCGACGCCATGGCCGGAGGGTTGCGTGCGCTTCGAGGGCCACCCGGCGATTGAAGGCGCCGACGATCGGGCTGTCGTCGAGTCACTGTGGGATCTGGAGGGCTGGCACCAACTCGGAGCAGAGCTGATCGGCGCTTACGACTCCGCCCGCGGCCCGGCCGAGCGGTTCGTGGTGGCGGCCGCCATCCTCCGCCAACTGCGCACCGACCCCCTCCTCCCCCCGGCCGTCACCGGTGACGCCTGGCCCGCTCCCGGCCTGCGTCGGGTCTACGAGGCGTTCAGCGACGAGATCCACGGCCTCATGGTGGCGTCGGTCCACCCGTAGCCCCGCCGGCGGTGTGACCCGCGTCGCCGCCGGCGGGCTTGTCGAACCCGCGGAGGCGCTGGGAGCGAAGCAACTCCGTCCGCCGCCTGCGACCATCCAACCACTCGGCCAGGGCCGGCGCCACCACCAGGTCGCCGGGGTGAGCCACGGCGAGGAGGCGGGCGGCAAGATTGACGGTGCTCCCGAAGTAGTCGCCGTCCTGGGCCAGCACCGGTCCCCATGCGGCGGCGGCGCGCAACTCGATCCCGGCGGCAGCGACCATCGGGTCCCGCAGGATCCGCAGCGACACGTCGATCAGGGTGTCCGGCGTCGGAGCGGTGAACATCACCGCATCACCGATGAACTTGACCACCCACGTCCTCGCTCCCCACCGACCAATTCTGACCCATGGGCCGGTCGGGCACGAACGCTCGTGGGCCTAGGCGGCGGAGCTCAGGACCGTGGATCGGCGAAGGGGTCGGCGTCGGGATCGGCGGCTTCCAGCGCCACCCGGGCCGAGGCCTCGTCGTCGGCTCCACCGGTCCACCGGGCATAGCCGGTCGTCTCCAGGTCGTCGGCCAGCTCGGGGCCGCCGCTTTCGACGATCCGGCCCCGCCACAGGACATGGACCCGATCAGGATGGAGCTCCCGGAGGAGCCGGGTGTAGTGGGTGATGGCCAGCACGCCGAGATCGATCTCCTTGGTGGCCGCCTCCACCCGGCGTGACACGGCCCGCAGGGCGTCCACGTCGAGGCCGGAGTCGATCTCGTCGAGTATGGCGATACGGGGAGCGAGCACGCCGAGCTGCACGGTCTCGTTGCGTTTGCGTTCGCCACCGGAGAGATCCACATTGAGAGGCCGGGACAGGAACCGCTCGTCGAAGCCGACCCTAAGGGCCTCCTCCACCGTCCGGGCCTCCACCTCGGAGCGGTCCCGCCCGGCGGCGACCAGGGCCTCCCCCAAGGTGTCGGCCAGGCTCACGCCAGGAACCTCGATCGGGTACTGCATGGCCAGGAACAATCCGGCCTGGGCCCGCTCCCAGGTGGGCAGATCCAGCAGGTCGACACCGTCGAGGGTGGCCCGCCCCCCGGTCACCGTGTAACCGGGCCGACCCATCAGCACGTGGGACAGGGTGCTCTTGCCCGAGCCGTTCGGTCCCATGACAGCGTGGACCTCGCCGCTGGAGACCTCCAAGTCGACGCCGTTGAGGATCTCCTGACCGCCGACCGTGGCCGCCAGGCCCTCGATGATGAGCTTGCTCATGAGACCGTGACCACCACGTCGGCACCTTTGACGACCACGTCGTAGACCGGCACCGCGGTGGTGGCGGGCAGCGACTGCGGCGATCCGTCCTCGAGGGAGAAGGCGCTGCCGTGCTTCCAGCACTCGATCATGCGGTCCTCCTCGTCGATGTCGCCCTCGGAAAGGGAGACGTTGGCGTGGCTACAGCGGTCACCGATGGCGTACACGTCGTCGCCGATGCGCACGATGCACACCGCGGTTGGCCCCGCCATGACCCGCACGGCGGTCCCGGGGACGATGTCGGCGAGGGGGAGCTGCACGGTCTCGCTCACAGGTCGGCGCCAGCTGCCACCAGACCGGCCTCCACCTCCTCTGCGGCGTTGAGCTTGGCCGCGACGGCGTTGCGGAGCCAGGCACCGATCCCGGCTACGGGCAGAGTGACGAAGATCTCGTCGAGGAACCCCAAGGCGATGAGGCGCTCGGCCACGTCGGTCGGCACCCCCCGGCTCTCCAGGTAGAACCGCTGGTCGGCGGCGATGGGACCGACCGCGGAGGCGTGACTGCAGCGGACGTCGTTGTCCTCGATCTCCAGGTTCGGCACCGACTCGGCGTGGGCCCCCTCATGGAGCACCAGGTTCCGGTTGGTCTGCAGGGCGTTGGTCCCCGCCGCGCCCTTCTCGACCCGGATGAGTCCGGTGTAGACCGACCTCGACCGGTTGGCCACCGCCCCCTTGTACACCAGGTCCGAGGACGCCCGGGGCGCCCGGTGGTCCTGGACCGTCCGGAAGTCGTGCATCTGGTGGTCGGCCCCGAAGTAGGCGGCGAGGAGGCGGGTGGTGCCCCCCTGGCCGGTCAACGCCGAGTCGGTCCGCAGGCGTGCGTAGTCACCGCCCAGGGCCACCGCCGTCGACGTCAGGGTGGCGTCCCGGCCCACCCGGCTGGCCTGCAGGCCGATCTGCCAGCACTCGGTGCCGAGCAGCTGGACGTGCACGTACCGCAGGTTGGCGGCGTCGGCCACGTCGAGCTCGGTGACGGGCACGGTCAGGACCGGGCCGGTGGCGCCATCAGCCGAAGCCATGACCTCGAGCACCGTGGCCTCGGCCTGGGACCCGATCTCGACCACGGTGCGGGGAAAGGTCGCCGTACCGGCGCCGGTCTGCACGTGCACGATCACGATCGGGGTGTCCACGACGGTGCGGGGGGCGACCCGGATCCGCAGCGGTGATGGGGCCAGGGCGGCGCTGAGGGCCACGAACGGGTCCGGCTCCCCGCTGAGGGTCCCAACCGCGTCCGCCTCGGTGGTGCTCAGGTCGGTCAACTCCACACCGGCCGGCAACGTCGGGATCTCCGTGACCCACCCGTCCACGGTGACGATGACGGCGGCCGCCGCCGCGCCGAGCATCCCCGCCACCTCCGCCGGCAGGGTGACCGGCGACTGGGGGCCGGTCGTGACCGGCCGGTAGCGGTCGAGCTCGAGATCCTCGACCCGGCTGTAACGCCACTCCTCAGCACTGTCGGTGGGCAGGTCTGCGGCCTCGAACCTCTGCAGGGCTGCCTGACGCCGGGTGCGTACCTCTTCCGCCCCGGGCAGGGCGGCGACGACATCAGCAGTGAAGGCGGACAGAGGGGACTCCCGGCTCGACGACGGTTGGGTGGACCAATCGGACAGTCTACGGGCGGCCCGGCGTTGGCGGCCAAGCCCGACGGATCACGATCCTTCTTCGCCCTCATCCTTCTTCGGGGAATCGTCCTTCGGCAGGTCGAGCACGACCCGGCCGTGATCATTGGGGTCGTAGCGGACCGGGACCGTCCCCCCGACCCTGACCGACGAGCGGGCGGACGGGGACGGGAACGCCGTCCGCGTCGTCACCTCGAATGCCTCGCCGCCGTCGGTGGTGATGGCCAGCACAAGCCGGCTGCGCGTGACCGGTCCGACCGTGCGCTCGTCGACCACCGACACGACCTTGGCATCGGCCCTGGTCCCGGTCCGGAGCAACTCGGGACCCTTCGACTCGGGCTCCGCCGGCTTGGGCGACGGTACGGGCGTAGGCGTCGATGCCGCCGGCTGCGCTTTGCGCTCCCGGGGCCGGCGGGGGTTGGGAGGCTGGGGCCGGGGCCGGCCTTGAGAGGGACCAACCGGACGTTGGGTCTGCATAGCCAGGCTGAGGCCGGCTACGGCGATCACGAGCACGACAGCGAGGGCCACCGCGGCGGTCATGGCCGAATGTTACCGGTCGCTTGTCCCATCAGGTGCCCGGGGTGCCACCTGCGGGACCTCGACGGGAGGCGGGTCAGCGCCGCCACGGCGGCGAGCGCCGCAACTTCTGCCACCACGGCTCACGTGCCGCGGCCACCGCCTCGGCCCGACGTCGGCGGGTCTCCTCCGCCACGATCTCCGAGCCGGCGGCGTTGATGACCTCATCGGCGGTGACGAGCAGATCGGCGGCACCGGCTCCGAACTCGCCGTCGTCGCCGGAGCCGGGGCCGCCGAGGAGGTCGGCCCGGGTGAAGCCGGCATCCCCGATCCGCTTGGTGTAGCGGGGGCAGTGCTCCGGGCACCGCCAAGGTGCCTCCGGGGCCAAGTCGAGGGCGCAGAACCGGGCCACGTCCCCCGACCGGTAGGTCCGGGTCTGGAAGTACTTGCAATCGTCCCGCATCGGCACCGTTCCATGGTGCCATCCCGGGCGGGCCAACCGCGGCCCGATCAGCCGATCGAGCCCTCCATCTGCAACTCGATGAGACGGCTCCACTCGACGGCGTACTCCATGGGCAGCGTCCGGGTCACCGGCTCGATGAAGCCGTTGACGATCATGCTCATGGCCTGCTGCTCGGAGAGGCCCCTGCTCATCAGGTAGAAGAGCTGATCGTCGCCCACCTTGGACACCGTGGCCTCGTGACCGACCTCGGCGTCCTGCTCCCCCACCTCGATGTAGGGGTACGTGTCGCTGCGGGAGGTGTCGTCAAGGAGGAGGGCATCGCAACGCACGAAACTCTTCGACTTGCGGGCCCCCTCCTCGAAGCGGACCAGACCACGGTAGGAGGTCCGTCCCGCGTCCTTTGAGATCGACTTGGAGATGATCGTCGACGAGGTCTCCGGGGCGGCGTGGACCATCTTGGCCCCCGCGTCCTGGTGCTGGCCGGCGCCGGCGTAGGCCACCGAGAGCACCTCACCCGAGGCCTTGGGGCCCATCAGGTACACGGCCGGGTACTTCATGGTCAGGCGGCTGCCGATGTTGCCGTCGATCCACTCCATGTGGGCCTCGGCGTCGCAACGGGCCCGCTTGGTGACCAGGTTGTAGACGTTGTTGGACCAGTTCTGGATGGTGGTGTAGGTCACCCGACTCGACTTCTTGCAGATGATCTCCACCACCGCCGAGTGCAGGGAGTCGGAGGAGTACACCGGGGCCGAGCAGCCTTCGATGTAATGCACCTGGGCGCCCTCGTCGGCGATGATCAGCGTCCGCTCGAACTGGCCCATGTTTTCCGAGTTGATCCGGAAGTAGGCCTGCAGGGGCATCTCCACCTTCACCCCGGGGGGCACGTAGATGAAGCTGCCCCCCGACCAGGTGGCGGTGTTGAGTGAGGCGAACTTGTTGTCGTTGGCGGGGATGACCGTGCCGAAGTACTGCTTGACCAGGTCGGGATACTCCCGCATGGCGGTGTCCATGTCGCAGAACAACACGCCCTGAGCTTCGAGATCCTCGCGGTTTCTGTGATACACGACCTCGGACTCGTACTGGGCGGTGACCCCGGCCAGGTACTTGCGCTCGGCCTCGGGGATGCCCAGCTTGTCGTAGGTGTCCTTGACCGACTGGGGAAGCTGATCCCAGGCGTTGACCTGCTTGTCGATGGGCTTGATGTAGTAGTAGATGTTGTCGAAGTCGATGCCCGACATGTCGCCGCCCCAAGCGGGCATGGGTCGCCGCTCGAAGTAGCGCAGGGCCTTGAGGCGCTTGTCGATCATCCAGTCCGGCTCGCCCTTCATCCAGGACATCTCCTTGACCGTCTCGGCCGAGATGCCCTTCTTGGGCTTGTAGACGTAGTAGTCCTCGGTGTCGCTCCAACCAAGCTTGTACCGACCGAGATCGAGTTCTGTGGTTGCCATGATGGTGGTACCTCCGGTTGGGGACGCCCCGCTCCGGACCGAACAGCTTCCGGCGAGGTATTTCTCCTACGTCGATAGTAACAACGTTGGCCCGGCTAGGGGCCGGAACCGTTCAGCTGCAGGTGACGAGCCTCGTCGTTGCGCCTCCCGGGCCCCCGGCGGCCAGGACCCGGGCCAGGTGCTGGCCCCGCTCTGCCTCCCTCAGATAGGCAAGCGTCGAGCGGTACGCCTCCCGCGACACCAGCTTGCGGCGGCGGGCGTCCATGGCGTTGGGGCCCATGGCCACGCTCATCCGCCGGGTGGGCTGGAAGGCCGTGACCTCGCTTCCGCCCCGCCGGACCTGGCGGACCTCCCGGGCCAGCTGCTGGCGGGCCAGTTGGCGCACGGCCACATCGAAGCCGACCCCGGGCCAGCGCGACGCCCACGACATCGGTGAGCTGACGATGACCATGTCCAGGCCGAGGTCGGCCACCAACGACAGGTTGACCATGGAACGAACCCCGCCGTCGACATAGCGATCACCGGCGATGCGAACGGGGCGGAAGTACGACGGAATGGCACACGAGGCGGCTACGGCCTGACCGACGGTGGCCGGCGGCGCCCCTTCCCTGCCGAACACGACCCGGCGACCGTCACGCAGGCGCACTGAGCAGATCCACATCGGGTGCTCCGACCAGCGCCCTTCGTAGGCGGAGTCCAGGCCTACCGACAGGGCCTCGGTCGGCACCACGCCCGCCGGGAGGAAGGCGGCCACCAGGGACGCGGGGTTCATCGACCACGGGTGCAGGAGGCCGTGGCGGACGGCGGCCAGATCGGCAAAGGGCCGGTAGGCGAGCAGAGCTCGGGTCCGGGCTCTGGGGTTGTGCAGGGCGCCCCGCTCCCGGATGGCCGCCCCCTCCGGGGAGAGAGCCCGATCCTCGCTGATGGCGGTCAGGTCCGAAGCCGGGAGGCCCCGGCGCAGCATGGCCGCGGTCAGCGAGCCGGCGGAGGTCCCGACGATCAGCTCGGCCGTGCGCGGATCCCATCCCGTGGCCTCCTCGATGGCCGCCAAGACGCCACCGTGGTAAGCCAGACCGACTGACCCGCCGGCGCCGAGAACGAGACCAATGCGGGGCACGGGCGTCGACACTAGTGCACCAGGTCGCTGAACACACGCGTGTAGTTTCACTCCTGTTGTTTGACGTCACAGGAGGGAGCCGACCATGCCGTATAGGGCTGCGCCGATCGTGTTGGACGAGACGATCCGGGCCGAGT